>JAUZFR010000171.1 GCA_030840335.1 Actinomycetota bacterium
TCGCCGCAATTGCGACCGCCCTCCTCGCCTAACTCGCGAATCCGGAGTTATCGTCCTTCCCGGCCGCTCGGAAGGACGATAAGTCCGGACTCGCGGATGGATCGGTAAACTCCACTGGTGACTATCCGGCTCTACGACACCAAGACCCAGGCCCTTCAGGACTTCGTCCCTCTCGTCGACGGCCAGGCCGGACTGTACGTCTGCGGGCCGACTGTGCAGTCGTCCCCACATATCGGCCACCTCCGTTCTGCGCTGGTGTACGACCTGTGGCGCCGCTGGCTGGTGTATCGCGGATTCACCGTGACACTCGTTCGCAATGTCACAGACATCGACGACAAAATTCTCGCCAGCGCATCCCAAGGGTCATCGCAGGCATTGCGCGATGGCGAACCGTGGTGGGCTCTCGCCTATCGCTACGAGCTCGAGTTCACCGACTCCTATCGACGAATCGGGGTGCTCGCGCCCACCTATGAGCCGCGAGCGACCGCGTCGATCAGCGAGATGCAGGCACTCATCACGCGTTTGATCGACCTCGGGCACGCATATCCGGCGACTGACGACTCGGGCGACGTCTATTTCGACACCGCCAGCTGGCCCACCTACGGCGAACTCACCCGGCAGAAGCCCGGCGACATGGTCGCGGCGACGGATGCCGATCCAAGGGGCAAGCGCGCCCCCCAGGATTTCGCCCTGTGGAAGGGCCACAAGCCCGACGAGCCCGAGTCGGCTTCGTGGCGGTCCCCGTGGGGCGCCGGCCGACCGGGGTGGCACATCGAGTGCTCGGCGATGTCATCTCGGTACCTCGGCCCTCACTTCGATATTCACGGCGGCGGCCTCGACCTGCGATTCCCGCACCACGAGAACGAGCTGGCGCAGTCGAACGCGGCGGGCGACGAATTTGCGAACTACTGGGTGCACAACGGGCTCGTCAATGTCAATGGCCAGAAGATGTCGAAGTCTCTGGGCAACTCGATCTTCGCCGCCGATTTTCTCGATCTCGCGCGACCGCTCGTCGTTCGTTACTACCTCGGCGCAGCGCACTACCGCTCGACCATCGACTACCACGAGGGCGCACTCGTCGAGGCGGAAGCGGCGCTCGACCGCATCGAAGTCTTTCTGACTCGCGTCACGCGTCGACTCGAAGACACCCGATTTGCCGGCAGCGGCGCGCAGATCGTGCCCGCAGACTTCGCCGAAGCGATGGATGACGACCTGGCGATCCCGCAGGCGCTCGGCGTCCTCCACGACCGCGTTCGCGCGGGCAATGCGGCGCTCGACGGCGAAGACCTCGCGGCTGCCGCGACCATTCGCGGCGAAGTGATCGCCATGACGGAGATTCTCGGGATCAATCCTCACGCGCCGGAGTGGCGCACATCCGCGGGGTCACCGGCCGACCGCGCGCTCGACGCCCTCGTCGAGCGGTTGATCGAAGACCGGGAGAAAGCACGGAGCGACCGCGATTTCGCGTCGGCCGACCGCATCCGGAATGAATTGGCGGAGGCGGGCATCTCGCTCGAGGACTCGCCGACCGGAACACATTGGAGCATAGAACAGTGAAAAACCCAGGCAACAAGCCCCGCGCGGGTGCCGTGCGCAAGTCGCGAAAAGGCCCACAGGTCGGATCGGGCGGCCAGGGACGACAGGCCCTCGAGGGCAAGAAGCCCACGCCGAAGGCCGAAGATCGTCCGTACCATCCCGCTGGAAAGCGCAAAGCCGCCGCCGACCGGTACGAGGCATCGGGCGGCCGTCCGAAGCAGCGGGACTCGTCATCCGGATCGACCCAGTCGCGTCCGCGTTCACGCAACAAGTCCGCGGATGAGAGCGAGGTCGTCACCGGCCGCAACTCCGTCGTCGAGGCGCTCCGTGCGCGCATCCCCGCGACCGCGCTGTATGTCGCGACGCGCATCGAAGTGGATGACCGGGTCAAGGAGGCACTGAACCTCGCGAACCATCGTGGCATTCCCGTTCTCGAGGTCATGCGCCCGGAGCTCGATCGTCTCGCCGGGTTCGATTCCGTTCACCAGGGCCTGGCGCTCAAGGTGCCGCCGTACGAATACGCGCATCCGGTCGAGTTGCTCGAGCAGACGATCAGCCGGGGCAGGAAGCCGCTCTTCGTTGCGCTCGACGGCATTACAGATCCGCGCAACCTCGGAGCGATCATCCGTTCGGTTGCCGCATTCGGTGGCCAGGGCGTCATTGTGCCGCAGCGCCGTTCAGTCGGACTGACCGCGTCGGCGTGGAAGACCTCAGCGGGTGCAGCCGCACGCACACCGGTCGCCATGGCGGCCAACCTCACCCAGACGCTGAAGGCGTTCAAGGAGCGCGGCGTCTTCGTTCTGGGGCTCGATGGCGGCGGGGACATCCAGCTTCCGTCGCTCCAGTTGGCGAATGAGCCGGTGCTGCTGGTTGTCGGCAGTGAGGGCAAGGGGCTGTCGCGGCTTGTAACAGAGACCTGCGACGCAGTCGTGTCGATTCCGATCAGTGCCGCGACCGAGTCGCTCAATGCCGGCATCGCCGTGAGTGTCGCGCTCTACGAGATTTCGAAGCGTCGAGCAGCGAAGTAGCAACCCCGCCCACCTGCTGTCTCAGGGAAAGAGGGGCGGGTCAGACCTTCAGGCGCCAGTCGTCTTCGTCCACGATCGCACTCGGCAGCGTGATCGCCTCCGTGGACGGGTTGATCACGGTCGCTTCGTCCCGACGGTGGCGCAAAACCTTTTCGACATAGTCTCCGAGCGCCTCGGCGAGCGGCACATCCCGCTTCTCGCGCTGAGACATGTACCAGCGATGCTCGAGCAGCTGGTGGAACACCTCGGCTGGCTCGAGCTTGCCGCGCAAATCTTTCGGAATGGCACGGATGACCGGCTCGAAGACCTGCGCCAACCACTCATGCGCGACCATCTCCTCATCTTCGCCCTTCTTGTTGAAGGTCGCGGTGTAGGAGTCCAGGTCGTTCAGCAGGCGGCGGGCCTGGTTTTCCTGCGCATCGACGCCGGTGAGGCGCAGGAGGCGTCGAGAGTGGTGCCCCGCGTCCACGACCTTGGGCTGGATGCGCACCTGCGTGCCCGTTTCATCCGTCTTGATGGCGAGCTCTTCGATATCGAAGCCGAGGTGATTGAGCCTCTCGACGCGACGATTGATGCGCCAGCGTTCCGACTGGTCGAACTCTTCCGGACCGGTGAGTTCTTTCCAGAGGCTGCGGTATGCCGCGACGATTCCGTTGCTGATCTCGATCGGATCGAGATCTTCGTCGAGGCGTCCGCCGGCCTGCAGGTCGAGCAGCTCGCCGGCGATGTTCACGCGCGCGATCTCGAGGTCATTTTCGCGCTGACCGTTGGAGAGCCCGTCGTACAACTGGCCGGTTTCCGCGTCGACGAGGTATGCGGCGAACGCGCCCGCATCCCGGCGAAACAGGGTATTGGATAGCGACACGTCGCCCCAGAAGAAGCCAACGATATGCAGGCGAACGAGCAACACCGCGAGTGCGTCGACGAGACGCGTTGCCGTATCAGGACGGAGACCCTGCGAATAGAGCGCCCGGTAGGGGAGCGAGAACTTGAGGTGCCGGGTGATGAGCACGGAGTCGAGAGGATTGCCTTCGCCATCCGTTCGATTCGTGATCACCGCGACGGGTTCGACGCACGGGATCTCGAGACGCTGCAGCGTGCGGAGCATCTCGTACTCGCGACGGGCGAACTCCGCCGAGGTTTCTTTGATGGCGATGATGTAGCCGCCAAGGTGGGCGAAGCGCACCAGGTGCCGCGAGATTCCCTTGGGGAGCGTCGCGATGCTGTCGTCGGGCCAGGCTTCGAGTGGCAGGTTCCACGGCAGGTCGAGTAAGGCCGGGTCGACGATGGCCGACGTGATATTGAGCGAACCGCTCACCGGATGTCTCCCCTCATTGTTCTGGATACGAAAAAGCCTGCCGCCCGAGTGCTTGGGAAAAGCACGGCGGGCGACAGGCTTAGACGAGATGAAGCGTGGCGACTACGCCGCCGTGATGACCGCTTCGCCGACGCGCTCACCCGACTCGGTGTCGAACAGGTGGATGTGGCCTTCCTTCGGCGTGACGAACACCTTGTCGCCGGCGTTCGGGTGTGAACGACCATCGACGCGCACGCACAGGTCGACGCGAGTGCCCTCGACATCGGCGTGACCGTAAAGGTTTCCGTCAGCGCCGAGCTCCTCGATGACATCGACCTCAACGGGGAGGCCATCGCCACTGGAGGCGACGGTGACATCTTCGGGGCGGACACCCACGGTGATCTTCTTGGTCTGGATGGCCGACAGCGTTGCGCGGTCGACCTTCACAGCGTGATTGCCGAACATGACGCCATCGGCGGTCAGGTCGGTCTGGAACAGGTTCATCGCGGGCGAACCAATGAAGCCGGCGACGAAGATGTTGTTGGGGTGTTCGTACAGGTCGCGAGGCGTTCCGACCTGCTGCAGGATGCCATCCTTCAGAACGGCGATGCGGTCACCCATAGTGAGCGCCTCGGTCTGGTCGTGGGTGACGTAGACGGTCGTGACGCCGAGACGACGCTGCAGCGAAGCGATCTGCGTACGGGTCTGCACACGGAGCTTGGCGTCGAGGTTCGACAGCGGCTCATCCATGAGGAACACCTGGGGCTGGCGAACGATCGCGCGACCCATGGCAACGCGCTGACGCTGACCACCAGAGAGCGCCTTCGGCTTGCGGCCGAGGTAAGGCTCCAGGTCAAGCAGCTTTGCGGCTTCGAGAACGCGGGTTGCGCGCTCGTCCTTGTTGACGCCGGCGATCTTGAGCGCGAAGCCCATGTTCTCGGCGACAGTCATGTGCGGGTACAGCGCGTAGTTCTGGAACACCATCGCAATGTCGCGATCCTTCGGCGGAACGTCTGTCACGTTGCGGTCGCCAATGAGGATGTTGCCCTCGTTGACCTCTTCGAGGCCTGCGAGCATGCGGAGCGATGTCGACTTTCCACAACCCGAGGGGCCGACGAGAACGAGGAACTCGCCGTCGTCTACGTGGAGGTCAAGTGCGTCAACAGCCGGCTTGGTTGAGCCCGGGTAGAGACGCGTCGCCTTATCAAAAGTTACAGATGCCATTATTTAGA
The DNA here is from genome assembly GCA_030840335.1 of Actinomycetota bacterium. Taxonomy (GTDB): domain Bacteria; phylum Actinomycetota; class Actinomycetes; order Actinomycetales; family Microbacteriaceae; genus Galbitalea. Next base: position 5,094 of record JAUZFR010000171.1, read on the forward strand.
TTTCTCCTTCACCGGCAGGTACGTGCCGGACGATCCGTTGTGAATGGACGGTGCCCTGAGGCACCATTCGCCATTATGTCACTCGCACTGGGGGAATCGGTAATGGGGTTTCTGCGAATCTTCGTAGAGGCTCAGGCGGTGTCTGGGGCATTCCCAGACTGCCCCTCTACTATCCTGAGAGCGTTTTATGCGTGCGCATCCATAACTGCAACGCATAACCGGCTTACCCTGGCCATCATTTGAATGAGGTTTCATGACGTACGGCTCCGGCGAGGATCGCCTCAGCAAGAATGCGCGGCGCGTTGCCGCGCGCGAAAAAGCGAAGGCTCTGCGTGAGCAGCAGCGCAGGAAGGAACGTCGCAACCGATTCTTCCTGCAGGGTGGCATCGGTCTTGCGATCATTGCGATCGTCGTCGTCGTCGCCATCGTCGTGATCGGCAGCGTGAAGCCGTCGGCGCCCGGCCCCAAGAACATGCTGAGCGACGGAATCACGATCGGCAAGGAATTCAAGGCCGTGAGCACGGCCGCGATCCCGGCCAACGGCCAGCCCGTCCCGACTACCCGTGACAAGAAGTCGAGCGTCGTGACCATCCGGATTTACCTCGATTATTTCTGCCCGGTCTGCAACCAGTTCGAGACTGCCAACAAGGACCAGATTTCGTCCTGGCTGAAGAGCGGAGCGGCGACGCTCGAGATCCACCCCGTCTCGTTCCTCGACCGCGAGTCGCTGGGTACGCGATATTCATCGCGAGCCGCCAATGCCGCCGCGTGCGTCGCGAACTACTCTCCTGATGACTTCTGGACGTTCACTCAGGCGATGTACGCGAACCAACCCAAGGAGCTCACGGCAGGTCTGACTAATCCGCAGATCATCAAGGTCATCGAGGGCGCGGGCGTCTCCAATCTGAGCCAGATCTCCACCTGCGTGAACAAGGAGACCTATAAAGCCTGGGTGACGGATGCCACGGACCGGGCGACACACGGCCCGTTACCCGACGCGAACATCAAGACCGTAACCGGGACGCCGACGATCATCGTCGATGGGCTGCAGTACGTGGCCACTGACTTCGGCAGCGCTGCTGACTTCCAGGCGTTCGTCGTGCAGGCCGCTGGTGCTTCGTTCAACCCGGGAACCACACCGACCCCAACACCGACCCCGATCCCAACTCCGACGAAGTAGTCGGCCGCCCGTGCGGACGGTTATCGAAGTGTTCACCTGATCGATGCCTAACCGTCGCTGAAAGCGTGCGGGCCGCAGACGTAGCGTTGTGTCGAAAATCGTCCGCGATTTCTATCGAGAAGTGAGTTGGCGTGAGCTATGCAGAGCATTTCTACCTGGTCGGTGCGGGTCAGGGCCGCTGGGTGATCCGTCATCAGATCACCAACGAACTCGCCGGTCGCATCACGCGATCGTCGCAAGGATTCGTGTTGAGCGACGACGAGTCTCATCTGATTGGAACCTTCGCGTCAGTGGACGACGCGCTGCGCGGACTGTACTCGCTGGTGTAGGTGCTAGTCCGTGGACACGTGACTCCCGGGCGCAGGACGCAACGGCTATTGACGCGCGGTCGGTGGGGCTTTGAGACTTACGCTGATGGACGCCCCCAACGAAGTTGAAGCGATAAGGACGATCGCCGCGAAGCTCGCCGATCGATTCCCCCTGGTGCCGCGTTCAGAGGTCGAACGGATCGTGAACGAGGAGCATCACAATCTCGACGGCCGCCCGATTCGCGCCTACATCGCGGTGCTGGTCGAGCACGCGGCGAAGCAGCGCCTGCTAAATCCCGCACCCGCCGCTTCGTTGCGATAGACGGTTCTCTCTGACCGGGCGATTGCGGCGCGCTACGTTGAGTTGTGCCCACTGAGACTTCGCCCCCAGTCCGTCGCGCTCGCCTTGGCGTCGTCATCGACTATTCGAGCGATTTCACCTCCTCGGCCGCCGACGTCATCGAATTCGAAAAGATCGGGGTCGACCTGGTCAGCGCCGCCGAGGCGTACTCGTTCGATGCGGTGAGCAAACTGGGATACCTCGCGGCGGTGACGTCGACGATGACGCTGACCACAGGCATCCTTCCGCTCTATTCGCGCACACCCACGCTGATCGCGATGACGGCGGCTGGCCTCGACTCGGTGTCGGGCGGGCGTTTCGAGTTGGGCATCGGAACATCCGGTCCGCAAGTCATCGAGGGATTCCACGGGGTTCCGTTTACGGCCCCGCTGGGCCGCACGCGGGAGACCGTCGAGATTTGCCGCGCCGTCTGGCGGCGGGAGCTCGTCGAGCATTCGGGACGGTACTACACGATTCCTCTGCCCGCCGACCAGGGGACAGGTCTCGGCAAGCCACTCAAGCTCATCAACCGTCCGGTGCGCAGCACGATCCCGATCACCATTGCCGCGCTCACGCCGAAGAGCGTCACCCAGGCTGCCGAGATCGCCGACGGCTGGCTGCCGATCTTCTACTTTCCGGAGCGCGCCGCTCGCGCGTGGGGTGACGCGCTCGCCGAAGGCGCTGCGAAGCGTGATCCTTCCCTTGGCCGGCTGGATGTCGTGGCTCAGGCGCCGCTCTTCATTGGCGACCACACCGATCCAGCGATGGACGAGTATCGCCAGCGGCTCGCGCTCTATATCGGCGGAATGGGAGCGCGCGAAGCGAATTTCTACAACGATCTGGCGACGCGCTATGGCTATGGCGACGAGGCGGGGCGAATCCAGGACCTCTACCTGACGGGCAAGAAGGATGCGGCAGCCGCAGAGGTCCCGGACGATCTCGCCCGGTCGACCGCCCTCATCGGCACCGAAACGGATGTTCGCGAACGACTCACCGCACTCGTCGATTCAGGCGCTACGACGATCCTGGTGCAACCGATCGGCAGCTCACGCGCGGAGCGGATCGCGCAGGTCGAGGCACTCCGCGGGCTGCTCAACGGCGTGCTCGACCGCCGGCACTAGCCCGGCTGGCTGCCGCTGAATAGGCTGGGAGCAATCGAAGGAGAACTCCATGGCAGTCTTCTCGCGTGGTTTCACTGGTCGCTCCCGGGAGTCGAGCCCCGAACTCCCGCCCGGTCAGTACCTGACCGAAGATTTTCCCGTCCTGTCTGCTGGCCCCACGCCCAGGATCGACACCGACGAGTGGACATTCAGCGTTCAAACGGAGAACAACAAGGTGCAGGCCTGGAACTGGCAGCAGTTCCACGACCTGGGTCTCGAAGACATCCACACCGACATCCATTGCGTGACGCGCTGGTCGAAGCTGGGCACCTCGTGGCGAGGCGTTTCGCTCGACAAGATCTTCGCGACCGTCGAGACCAAGTACGAGTACGTCATGGCGGGCTCGTATGGCGGCTACACAACGAACGTTCCGCTTGCCGACCTGCTGGGAGGCAAGGCGTGGATCGCCACCGAGTTCGAGGGCGGTCCGCTCGATCCGGAGCATGGCGGCCCCGCCCGACTGCTGGTTCCGCACCTGTACTTCTGGAAGAGCGCCAAGTGGGTGCGCAACCTTCGGATGATGCCAACGGATGACCCCGGATTCTGGGAGCAGAACGGCTACAACATCTACGGCGATCCCTGGAAAGAACAGCGCTATTGGTGACGAGCGCCTGGAAAGTAGGCGTCGTAGCAGCCGTGCACCAGCAGACGGCCACGGCCCGAAGCCTTGAGATCGACGTTCCCGGATGGCCGGGCAACCTCGCGGGGCAGCACCTCGACCTTCGCCTGACGGCGCCAGACGGGTACACGGCAACGCGGTCCTATTCGATCGCCTCCGCCGGTCCCGGAGAGCGCGTGCAGCTCGCGGTCGACAAACTGCCGGATGGCGAGGTCTCGCCATACCTGGTCGACGAGCTGGAGGCGGGTGACGAACTGGAGTTGCGCGGACCCCTCGGCGGCTGGTTCGTCTGGCACCCCGAACAGACGGAGCCTGTGCAGCTCATCGGGGGTGGCTCGGGTGTCGTGCCGCTGATGGCGATGGTTCGGGCTCACGAGAGCTCCGGATCCGCGACGCGGTTTCGGTTGCTGTACTCGGTGCGAGCGCCGGATGACGTGATCTTCGCCGAGGAGCTCGCCGCGCTCGAGAAGTCGTCGAGCAACTTCGAAATCACCTGGGTGTACACGCGAAGAGCCCCAGACGGATGGCCGACGCCACCCGGTCGCGTCAGCCGCGCGATCCTTGAAAAGTCCACCATCGCCGCATCCGAGAATCCGGCGGTGTTCGTGTGCGGTCCGACCGGTTTTGTCGAGGCGGTGGCCGATCTGCTCGTCGAGCTCGGTCATCCGCCCGCCGCGGTCAAGACCGAGCGATTTGGAGGTGCATGATGACATCCCACGTCGACGGGAACGCGCTCGCAGGCCCGCTCTCGGAGATCTTCCTCACTGACATGACGAGTGCGTCGGGTCGCTGCGCGGGCTGCGGCGACATCTCTCCGCTCGCCATGGCCATGGTCTATACGAAGCCCAAGGCGTTCATCGTTCGCTGTCACGTGTGTGACACGGTTCTGATCACCCTGATTCAATCTTCGGATCGCAACTGGATCGACCTGGAAGGGCTCACGGCTCTCACGATTCCGCGGTGACCGAACCTAGCCCAGCGAACCGACCCATTCGGACGTGCCGTCGGCGAAGCGCTGCTCCTTCCAGATCGGAACCTGGAGCTTGACCTCATCGACGAGGCGCGCGCACGCGGCGAACGCGTCGGCCCGATGAGCGGATGCGACCGCACACGCGAGCGCGAGGTCGCCGACCCGAAGTGCGCCGACACGGTGTTCGATCGCGAGCGTTACGCCGGGGAAGTCACCGCAGACGGTAGCGGCGACCGATGCGATCACCTCGCCGGCGGATGGATGTCCTTCGTAATTCAGCGACTCGACGGTGCGGCCGTCGTCGTGGTTGCGCACAATGCCCGCGAACGACACGATCGCACCGTTCTCATCACCGCCGACGGCTCGAATGCACTCGTCGAGCGAGATTTCGGTCGAGGACACCCGCGCGAACCTGACGTTAGCCATGAGTGCCTCCGGCGAGCTGGTCCAGCACATGGTCGACGACCTCACCGAGCAGCTGAAGCCCGTCGCGCACGCCCCCGGTCGACCCGGGAAGGTTGACGATGAAGGTCGTGCCCGCGACTCCCGCGACGCCGCGACTCATCAGCGCGTACGGCGTCGCGGCCGCGCCTCGCCGACGCAATTCTTCGTTGAAGCCGGGCAGCGTCTTGTCGAGCACGGCGGAAGTCGCGTCGGCCGTGACGTCGCCATCGCCAATTCCCGTTCCGCCGGTGGTGACCAGGAGGTCGCAGCCGACCGCCAGGGCGCCCTGGAGCGCGTCGGCGACATCCGGTCCGTCGGCGACGACGGTCGGCTGGCCGACCTCGAAGCCGTGACCGCGAAGCCATTCGACGATCACCGGGCCGGTCTCGTCGTTGTAGACCCCGCGAGCCGCGCGCGTGGAGGTCACGATGACGGCGGCGCGACGGCTCATTCCCTGGTCCAGTCGCCCGACTTGCCGCCCTGTTTTTCGAGCACGCGGATGTCGGTGATCGTCGCGAGTTTGTCGACGGCCTTGATCATGTCGTAGAGCGTCAATGCGGCGACGGACGCGGCGGTGAGCGCCTCCATCTCGACACCCGTCGGTGCGGTGGTCGCGACGGTCGCGATGACGGTGAGTGCAGCATCCGTGCCTGTGATGTCGACTGTGATGGAGCTGATCGGCAGCGGATGACAGAGCGGGATAAGCGATGAGGTCTGCTTTGCGGCAAGGATGCCCGCAATGCGCGCAGTGCCGATCGCCTCGCCCTTGGGCAGATCGCCGGTGAGCACGGCCGCAACGACGTCGGCGCGCGTCAGCAGTACCGCCTGCGCGACCGCCCGCCGATTGGTTGGCACTTTCTCGGAGATATCGACCATGTGCGCGGATCCGTCTTCTCGCAGGTGAGTGAGGTCAGTCATCGATTCTCCAGACTTCGGCGGTGTCTCCGGCGTCGAGATGAGAGACGCCGACGGGGACGTGAACAAGAACAGTGGATGCCGCGTAGCTGTGCAGGAGGTGAGAACTCGCGCCCCCGACCAGCTCGATTTCACCGCTCGCCGTGATCACACCGCGGCGCACCTGGTGCTTCGCCGGGGGAGAGTCGAGCGCTTCGGCAAGGGGTGCGAGCCAGTTCTCGCGGTGCGGAGTCAGGCCGTGCAACTCGCGCAGTACGGGGCGCAGGAACATCTCGAACGACACGAGCGCGCTCACCGGGTTGCCGGGGAACGCCACAACCGGCGCGGAGAAACGGCCCAGCCGAGCGGTTCCGAGCCCCTGCGGGCCGCCGGGCTGCATCGCAACGCTGCCGAATGCGACGCCGGACGACTCGAAGACATCTCGCACGACCTCGTACGCGCCCTTGCTCACGCCGCCGGTCGTGAGCACGAGGTCGACGCCACGATCCCTGTCTTCGAACACATCGCGCAGGAGCCGCGCGTCATCGTGAACGACCAGCACCTCGGTGACGAGTGCGCCCGTCGCCGAGACGGCCGCCGCCATGCTGGCGCCGTTCGCATCGTAAATATGCCCGGGAGCGAGCGCACGACCGGAGAGGGTCAGCTCATCGCCGGTCGAGAGCACGAGAACGCGAAGCTGACTGAGCAGGGGTACGGTCGCGACGCCGGAGGATGCAAGCACGCCCCACTGGGCGGCGCCGAGGGCCGTGCCCGTCGCGAGAAGAAGCGACCCGGCAGCGAGGTCGCTGCCGCGGCGCCGCACGAAAGTACCGGCATCGACTGTGCCGGCGAAAGTGACCCTGCTCGTTACATGCTCCGGCTGGAATGCGTTCGGAGTGGCATCCTCGATGGGGATGACCGCGTCCGCGCCATCCGGTATTGGTGCGCCGGTCATGATGGGAGCGGCCTCACCGTCGCGCAGGAGGTCGACGCCGTGTCCTGCGGCGATGCGTCGCCCCACCTTCAGGGTCGCGCCCGGCACGACCTCCGCTGCGCGGACCGCGTATCCATCCATTTGGGAATTGTCGAATGGCGGCAGGTCGATCGGATTCAGGATGTCGCGCGCGAGCACCCGCGGAGCTGCGCCCGCCGGCGGCCGCGAGACACGCCAGGCCTCCGGTTCTCGGTCCGCGAGCGGGGCCAGCAGCGCGGCTACCGCGGCCTGATGTTCGGCGACTGTCGACATCCATCCATCATCCCGCGAACGGGCGTAACAGGTCAGCAGGCATCGTGCGATCGTTCTAACATCGAGACGGTGAACGCAGAGGAGAAGCAATGATTACCGAACTGCCTGTCCTCGATTTCTCTCGACTGGATTCCGGTGAAGCAGAAGCAGCGGCGTTTCGTGCCCAGCTTCGGCAGGTGACCCACGATGTCGGTTTCTTCTACCTCGTCGGGCATGGGGTTGACCCCCAGCTCACCGATGACCTGCTCGCCCTGTCGCGGCGCTTCTTCGACTTGCCTGTCGAACAGAAGCTCGCGATCGAAAACATCAACAGCGCTCAGTTCCGTGGATACACACGGGTAGGCGGTGAGCGAACCCACGGTGACGTGGACTGGCGCGAGCAGATCGACATCGGTGTCGATCGCGATGTCGTCCCGGGCGGCCCGGGCATTCCCAACTATTGGCGGCTCGAAGGCCCCAACCTGTGGCCCGATGCTCTACCCGAGTTGCGAGACGTGGTTGCGCGCTGGAACGAACAGCTCAACTCGGTGGCACTTCGATTGCTTCGGGCCTGGGCTCTGTCGCTCGGGGCGCCCGAGAATGTGTTTGATGCGGCGTTCGCTGATCATCCGTTCTCGCTCATCAAGATCGTGCGATACCCCGGCGAGTCCGACCCGGCTCCCAAGCAGGGCGTCGGCGCCCACCGTGATGGAGGCGTGCTGACGCTGTTGCTCGTCGAGCCGGGCAAGGGCGGTCTCCAGGTCGAGCACGAAGGCGAGTGGATCGACGCGCCCTCGCTTCCGGGAGCCTTCGTCGTCAATATCGGCGAGATGCTCGAGCTCGCGACCAATGGCTATCTGAAGGCGACGCTTCACCGCGTGATCTCGCCGCTCATCGGCACCGATCGCATCTCGATCCCGTTTTTCTTCAATCCGGCGCTCGACGCCACCATGCCGAAACTCGAGCTGAGTCCGGAGCTTGCCGCCGAGGCCCACGGTCTTTCGGTCGACCCGACGAACAGCCCCATTCTCGAGACCTACGGGGACAACGCGCTTCGGTACCGGTTGCGCGCCCACCCGAACGTCGCGGCGATCCATCACACCGACCTGCTCTAGCCGGGCCCGCTGTCATTTGACGCCTTCACTGCTTTCTGAGAAGGTAAACAGAACGAACGGTCAGTAAGTAAAGCAACTAACCTTTCAGATTCGCTCAACGAGGTGATGGAGCCATGGCGGGACTTCTGGTCGTCGACGAGGACCGACCCGACCGCCTCCACGTTCGGCTGAATCGGCCCGACGTGCGGAACGCGATTGATGGCGCAATGGTGGAGGAACTCCACGCCGTGTGTGTCGCGCTCGAGGAGCGGCCGCGAGTGCTCATCATCACCGGAACGGATGGTGTGTTCGCCTCCGGCGCGGATATCGCCGAGTTGCTGGGTCGTCGCCGGGACGACGCGCTCGCCGGCATCAATTCGGGTCTCTTCGTGCGTATCGCGGCGCTGCCGATGCCGGTCATCGCCGCCATCGACGGCTGGGCGCTCGGCGGAGGAGCAGAGTTGGCTTACGCGGCTGATTTTCGTATTGCGAGCACGACAGCCCGATTCGGCAATCCCGAGACGAGCCTCGGGATCGTGGCAGCAGCAGGCGCGACCTGGCGGCTGGCGGAGCTCATCGGAGAGCCCGTCGCGAAGGAAGTGCTCATGGCCGGCCGCATCCTGAACGCGCAAGAAGCGCTCGACCTGCACCTCGTCACGTCCGTGCATCCGCCCGCCGAGTTGGATGCGGCCGCGCACGCACTCGCCGACCGCATCGCCGAACAGGATGCGCTCGCCGTTCGGCACACGAAGCAACTCATGCGCGCTCCGCGGGACGCGCATCCGGTGGCTGACAACGAGGCTCAGGCCGTGTTGTTCGAGTCCGACGAGAAGTTCGCACGCATGACCGCGTTCCTTAATCGAAAGCACAAGGCATGAACGGGCCGTCATTCCCGGGCGCGGTTGGCGTGATCGGCGGCGGACGGATGGGCGCCGGCATCGCTCACGCTTTTCTGCTCGCCGGAGCCGACGTCACGATTCTCGAGCAGGATGCGGATGCGGCGACTTCTGCGCTCACCCGACTTCACGACGCGGTCCGCACGAGTGTCGACCGCGGATCCAGCTCCGAGACGGAGGAGATGCTCGTGCGGCGGGCAGCAGTCGCCACGCGGGTCGAGAGATTGCGCCACTGTGATCTCGTCATCGAAGCGGTACCCGAGGTGCCGGCCTTGAAGCTCGACATCCTGAAGCGCGTCGAGAGCGAACTGGCGACGGATGCCTGGCTCTGCTCTAATACCTCCTCGATCTCGATCGACCTGCTCGCGTCATCGCTTGCGCGCCCCGAGCGGTTCTGCGGACTTCACTTCTTCAACCCCGTGCCGAGCTCGTCGCTCATCGAGATCGTCCCGGGCGAACGCACGAACCCCGAGCTGATCGAGCATGCCCGCGACTGGGCCAATCAGGTCGGCAAAACCGCGATCGTTGTCGGGAACTCGCCCGGTTTCGCGAGCTCGAGGCTCGGCATCATCGTCGCCATCGAAGCAATGCGCATGCTCGAAGAGGGCGTCGCAACCGCGAGTGACATCGACACGGCGATGGTGCTGGGCTACCGGCATCCGGTCGGGCCGCTTCGCCTGACCGACATGGTCGGGCTCGACGTGAGGCTCGGGATCGCGGAGTATCTCGCCAGCGAGTTGGGCGAACGATTCGAACCACCCGGCATCCTTCGAGACAAGGTCGCTGCCGGCAAGCTCGGGCGCAAGACAGGGGAAGGGTTTTTCACATGGTCGACCTGACGTTCGAGAATCCGCGGTTGCTACCCAGCTACGTCGAGGGAGCGTGGTGGGTCCCCGCCGACGGTGTTCCCGCGACCGACGCGTCGACGGGCGAGCCGATCGCGCGCGTGGGCAGTGACGGACTCGATGTCGCGGCGGCCGTCGAGTATGCGAGGACCGTCGGGCAGGAGAGCCTCGGCGCTCTCACCTTTCACCAGCGCGCTCTGATCCTCAAGGCGCTCGCCACTCACCTCACCGGTGTCAAAGACTCGCTGTACGAGCTGAGCGCGAAGACCGGTGCAACGAAACGCGACTCTTTTGTGGACGTCGATGGCGGTATCGGTGTGCTGTTCACCTACGGTTCGAAGGGGCGTCGCGAGCTCCCGAACTCGAACATCATCGTCGACGGGGCGGCCGAGAGCTTTTCGAAGGACGGCTCGTTTGGCGGCCAGCACGTCTACTCGCGCGTACCTGGTGTCGCGTTTCAGGTCAACGCGTTCAACTTTCCGGTCTGGGGGATGCTCGAGAAGTTCGCGCCCGCCTTCCTGGCCGGAGTGCCGAGCATCGTCAAGCCGGCGACTCCAACCGCCTATCTGACGGAAGCGTGCGTACGGGCGATGGTCGACTCCGGCCTGCTGCCCGCCGGTTCGTTGCAACTGATTTCGGGATCGGTGCGCGGATTTCTCGACCACCTCGATCTTCGCGACCGGGTGGGTTTCACCGGTTCTGCCTCGACAGCCCGGAGCCTGGTCTCGCATGACAACGTGATGGCTGGCGGCGTCGGGCTGACGACCGAGACGGACTCGCTCAACGCAGCCATCCTCGCACCGGATGCGACGAGCGACACTCCGGAGTTCGACGCGTTCGTCATTTCCGTCGCCAACGAGATGACCAGCAAAGCCGGCCAGAAGTGCACGAGCATCCGTCGGATCATCGTTCCGGTCGATCGCATCGACGCCGTCGTTGCGGCAATCGGCGATCGAATCCGGTCGCGAACCGTGATCGGTGATCCCCGTGCGGAGGGCGTGACCATGGGGCCGCTGGCCAACATGGCGCAGCGCGACGAGGTGCGACGAAACGTCGAGCGGCTGGTCGATGGCGGCGGCAGGATCGTCATCGGTTCGCTCGATTCGCCACAGGTCACCAGAGCGGATGGAACGATCGGCGAAGCTCCCGATGGCGCGTTCTTTTCTCCCGTGCTGTTGCGTTTCGACGACTCCAATGCTGAGGCGGTGCACGAGATCGAAGCGTTTGGTCCGGTCGCGTCCATCTTCGGCTACCGGGATGTCGCGGATGCGATTCGTCTCGCGAACCGTGGCGGGGGATCGCTCGTCGCGACCATCGCAAGCGCGGATCCGGCGATGGTCGCCAGTATTTTCGCCGGGATCGCACCCTTCCACGGCAGAATCCTCGTGCTCGATCGCGACGACGCGAAGACGAGCACGGGACACGGGTCGCCGTTGCCTCATCTCGTTCACGGCGGTCCCGGCCGCGCCGGCGGAGGAGAGGAGCTGGGCGGCATCCGGTCGGTGAAGCACTACATGCAGCGCACCGCCGTGCAGGGAACGCCTGCGGTTCTCACGGCGCTGACCGGCGAGTGGAGGAGTGGAGCGGCCAGCAGGGCAGGCGGCGAGCATCCGTTCCGCAAGTCGCTGGCGCGGCTGCGTCTCGGCGACGCGGTCGAGTCGGAACTGCGCGAGATCACCCTCGAAGACATCGCCCACTTCGCCGAGTTCACCGGTGACACCTTCTACGCACATACCGACGAGAAGGCGGCGGCCGCGAATCCGTTCTTTCCCGGACGCGTCGCTCACGGTTACCTGCTGGTCTCCTGGGCCGCCGGCCTGTTCGTCGATCCGGCGCCCGGTCCGGTGCTCGCAAACTACGGGCTGGAGAACCTGCGGTTCGTCACGCCGGTGTCGCCGGGCGACAGCATCCGCGTCACGCTCACCGCGAAGCAGATCACCCCGCGCGAAACGGATGAGTACGGCGAGGTGCGCTGGGATGCGGTGCTGCACAACCAGAGGGACGACGTGGTCGCGACCTATGACGTGCTGACGCTGGTCAGCAAGCAGTAGCGGTCAGGGTTCGCCGCGGGCGTGCAGTCCGTCGAAAGCGACCGCGATCACGTCAGAGGCGAGCTGGTCGCGAGTGAGTGAACCGCCCGGCCGGTACCACTCGACGATCGAGTTGATCATTCCGAACAGCAGGCGTTCGATGGTGCGCGAGTCGACGTCCTGGCGCAGGCTGCCCTCCGCGCGAGCCTGGTCGACGAGTACGGCCACCTGGGTGTCAAAGCTTCGGCGTCGCTCCAGTGCTCCGCGCTCGACCTCCGTATTACCGCGCAAGCGAAGCAGCAGGGTCACGTAGGGCAGGTAGTCGACCAGCACGTGCACGGCTTGCTTCAGCACGAACCGCAGCCGGTCTTCGGCGCTGCCCTCGAGGGCACCCGGCAGGTCCAGCACGGCTTCGAGCGGCCCGAGAGCACGTTCGAGCGCAAGGCGCAGCAAGTCTTCCTTGCCGTTGACGTGGTAGTAAACGGCCGACTTGCTTGTGCCGAGCCGCGCGGCGAGTTGACCCATCGATGTGGCGTCGTATCCGTGTTCATTGAACGCTGCGACGGAAATGTCGAGCACGGCGTCGAGATCGTAGGCGGCGCGGCCGTTGCGACCGTTCCCGCCGCCCACCGCGGATTTCTGCTCCTGTGACGAACTCATCGGGTGATGACTCTATCCGACCGGCGACCTTGATCGGCACCTTTTTGCGTGATAGTTTTACTGAACGATCGGTAAGTAGCGAGGCTGCCAGGGCCTCACGACTGGAGGCTGCCATGAGCACGACGCAGAGCGCACCAGTTGTCGATGCCGAGGATGAAGTGGGGCTCGCCCGCTTCACGGAACTCATCGAGAGCGACAGCCGCGTCGAACCGACCGACTGGATGCCTGCGGCCTACCGCAAGACTCTCGTGCGACAGATCTCGCAGCACGCTCACTCCGAGATCATCGGCATGCAGCCGGAAGGCAACTGGATCACCCGGGCGCCGAGTCTCAAGCGCAAGGCGATCCTGATGGCCAAGGTTCAGGACGAGGCGGGGCATGGCCTCTACCTCTACTCCGCAGCGCAGACGCTTGGCACGGATCGCGACACGATGTTCGAGCAACTCATCACCGGCGCCGCCAAATACTCCTCGATCTTCAACTACCTCACGCCGACGTGGGCCGACATGGGCAGCATCGGATGGCTTGTCGACGGCGCCGCGATCTGCAACCAGGTGCCGCTCTGCCGCGCATCCTATGGTCCGTACGGTCGCGCAATGGTGCGCATCTGCAAGGAAGAGTCGTTCCACCAGCGCCAGGGATTCGAGATCCTCCTCGCCCTGATGAAGGGCACCGACCAGCAGAAGGCGATGGCCCAGGAATCGGTGAACCGCTGGTACGCGCCCGCGCTCATGATGTTCGGGCCACCGGATGAGGACTCTCCCAACAGTCGCCAGAGCATGCAGTGGAAGATCAAGCGATTCAGCAACGACGACCTTCGTCAGCGGTTCGTCGACATGCTCGTGCCCCAGGCCGAGGTCCTGGGAGTCACTCTTCCCGACCCCGACATCAGGTGGAACGAAGAGCGCGGCCACTACGATTTCGGCGAGCTCGACTGGGCAGAGTTCTACGACGTGCTCGCGGGCAACGGCCA
>JAUZFR010000205.1 GCA_030840335.1 Actinomycetota bacterium
CCTTCCCGGGCGCCAGGAAGGACGAAAACCCCGGACTCGCGCGTTAGGGTTGGAGCGAATCTGGTTTTGCGCCTGGGTATGGGCTTTCTCGTCTTGAGTGAAAGCTGTGCCGTGAACTCCGAAGCCGCGTTCGTGCCCACCGCATCCGCCATCTCCCGCGCGTTGAAACGCGCGGAGACCGGCGTGACGATCGATGCGACCGAAGCCGAGACCCTCCTGCACGCCCGGGGCGCCGACCTCGACAGACTGCTGCTCGCCGCTGGGCGCATGCGCGACTCCGGGCTCGAGAAGGCTGGTCGGCCCGGCGTCATCACCTATTCGCGCAAGGTGTTCATCCCGGTGACACACCTCTGCCAGGACCGCTGTCACTACTGCGCGTTCGTGAAGACTCCGGCGCAGTTGAAGCGCGAAGGCAAGTCGATGTTCATGTCGCCCGACGAGATCCTCGACGTCGCCCGCCAGGGCGCCTCGCTCGGCTGCAAGGAGGTGCTCTTCACGCTCGGCGACCGGCCCGAAGAGCGCTGGCCGGAAGCGCGCGAGTGGCTGGATGCGAATGGGTACGACTCCACGATCACCTACCTCCGCGCTATGGCGATCCGCATCCTCGAGGAAACCGGGCTGCTCGTGCACATGAACCCCGGAGTCATGACCTGGGAAGAGATCCAGCGGCTGAAGCCGGTGTCGCCGTCGATGGGCATGATGCTTGAAACCACGTCGACACGGCTTTACACCGAGAAGGGGCAGGCGCACTTCGGCTCCCCCGACAAAGACCCCGCGGTTCGCCTGCGTGTGATCGAGGATGCCGGGCGCAGCAACGTTCCATTCACGACCGGCCTGCTGCTCGGAATCGGTGAAACGTACGCCGACCGGGTCGAGGGGATGTTCGCGATCCGCGCTGCCGCTCGGCGCCACGGGCACATCCAGGAAGTGATCATCCAGAATTTCCGGTCGAAGATGTCGACCGCGATGATGCGGCGCGACGATCTCCCGCTCGAGGAATACATCGCGGCCGTCGCCGTCTCGAAGCTCGTGCTCGGCCCGGGCGCGCGGCTGCAGGCGCCGCCGAACCTCACGGATGCTCGCGAGCTCGAGCTTCTCGTGCGCGCCGGCATCGACGACTGGGGCGGGGTCAGCCCGCTGACGCCCGACCACGTGAACCCCGAGCGTCCATGGCCGCACATCGATGAGCTCGCCCGACTGACCGCGGCGGCGGGCTACACCCTGCACGAACGGTTGACGGTTCATCCGCATTATGTGCGCGCCGAGACGCCGTGGCTGGATCCGCGGCTGCTTCCGCACGTGCGTGCGCTCGCGGACGCCGACGGTTTGGCCGTCGAAGGTCGCATTCCCGTCGGTCTCCCCTGGCAGGAGCCCGACCCCGAGTGGCTCGGGTCCGGACGCGTCAACCTGCACACCGAAATCGACACCACCGGCCGCACGACCGACCGCCGAAGCGACTTCGAGGATGTCTACGGCGACTGGTCGGAGCTGCGCGAGACAGTCGGTGACACGCGTCGTGCGGCGGGCCACGTCGGAGACCCGGCCGTTCGCGCGGCACTGTTGCGTGCGGAGACCGATCCGGCCGGCCTCACGGATGCCCAGTACCTCGCGCTCCTCAGCGCCGAAGGCCGCGACCTCGACGCCCTCGCCGACCTCGCCGACCGGGTGCGCCACGACACCGTCGGCGATCGTATTGGTTACGTCGTCAACCGGAACATCAACTTCACGAACGTTTGCTACACCGGATGCCGGTTCTGCGCGTTCGCCCAGCGGCGCACCGATGCGGATGCGTTCACCCTGTCAATGAAGCAGGTCGGCGATCGAGTCGACGAGGCCTGGAACATCGGGGCGACCGAGATCTGCATGCAGGGCGGCATTCATCCTGATCTGCCGGGCACGGCGTACTTTGATCTCGCGCGCGAGGTGAAATCGCGGCAGCCCGACATCCACCTGCACGCGTTCAGCCCGATGGAGATTGTGAACGGCGCGGCGCGCACCGGGCTCTCGTACCGTGATTTCCTCACGGAGGCGAAGGCGGCCGGACTCGACACGATCCCGGGTACCGCCGCTGAGATCCTCGACGACGAGGTGCGCTGGGTGCTGACCAAGGGCAAGCTTCCCGCGTCGGCCTGGATCGAGATCGTTACCACCGCGCACCAGCTGGGCATTCGGTCGTCGTCGACGATGATGTACGGCCACGTCGACAATCCCGGACACTGGGTCGGGCACCTGCGCACGCTGTCCCGGGTTCAGGATGAGACGGGCGGCTTCACCGAGTTCGTGCTGCTGCCGTTCATCCACACCAACTCGCCGGTCTATCTGGCCGGGGTCGCGCGTCCGGGGCCGACGCCGCAGGAGAATCGCGCCATCCACGCCGTCGCCCGCCTGATGCTGCACGGCCGCATCGACCACGTGCAGACCTCCTGGGTCAAGCTCGGCACCGAGGGCACGCAACTCATGCTGCAGGGTGGGGCGGATGACGTCGGCGGCACCCTGATGGAAGAGACGATCAGCCGCATGGCCGGCGCCGACAACGGGTCGGAGAAGACGGTCGACGAACTCGAGGCTCTCGCGTCGGCGATCGGTCGCGACGCCTACCAGCGCACCACGACCTATGGCGTGCCTACCGCCGAGCGCGCGGCGGTAGCTCGCGCCCACGCCTCAACGGGCTATGCGTCGACGGGCAAGTCCCTGAAGCTGCTCCCCCTCCACGTGGCCGCCGGCGCTTAATCTTCTCGCGCAGAACTAGGTGGCGTCGTTGCCGTAGACGTTGCCGTAGAGATCGCAGCCGAGCTCGGCCAGGTCGCGCAGGAGATCGATGGGAATCATGAAGCCTCCCTGCGAGCCACCAGCCGTTCCGTACCAGGACAGGTTGATCTTGTAGCCGAGCTGACGCAGCTCGGAAAGAACGGGTCCACGACCCAGCAGCCGGTCGACGAGCACGTACAGCGTGGCGACGCTCTTGGCGTCGTCGTCGTCCACCGCCATCATCGTCGCCGGGGTCGAATCCACATCCAGCCCCCACATCGATGTCTCGTGAAACGCGCGACGGCCAGCGACCGGAGCACCGTCCTTGCGCACGCGAGGGTCGCCCTTTTCGGCGCTCCAGTCCGGTTGGATTCCGAGCGCGAGGGTCACGTCCGCCGCCGTCTGCGACGTGCTGGAAACAACGAAGGATGCCATCCCATCAATCATGGTCATGTCGTCAGGCTACTTAGTCGCGGCGGCGGTGCGAAAACCGAGCCGCCCGGCGGCGGCCAGTGCGTCGAGTTGTTCGGAAGTGTCGACGTCCCGCCGCAGGCCCGAATCGTGCGGAACGGCCAACTCGAAATACCCGGCCGCGATGTGCGCCGCCCGCGAATCCGGTCCAAATGCAGGACGGTGATCGGATGTGTCGAGCGCAGTGATCAGAACGGTCCCGTCTCCGTCGGCATCCGCGACCATGCCGAGAGGATGCCCTTCCGCGAGCATCAGCGCCCGCACGAGCTCCTCGGGGCGCACCGCGGGAACATCGCCGAGCAGCACAGCCGTCGGGCCCGCACCTGCCGCCTCAAGGCCCGATGCGATCGCTGCGGTGAGTCCGCCGCGCTTGTCGATCACGACGGACGCACCGAGCGCCTCGAAATCGGGTGCCGCCGAAGCATTAGTGACGACAATGACCCGTGCGACCAGCTCAGGCACGGAGACGACGGCAGCAACGGTGTCGAGTGCGATCGCGCGGGCGAGCGGGGCCGACGCACCCAGCCGGGACTTGGCGGCCGCGGTTCCCTTCACGGGGATGACGATCGTCCAGTCAGCCACTCGCGCCCGACCGCCCGGCCTCGAAGCCTTCGGCGTACGCCTCCTCGGTGCCCAGACGGAACATGTCGCTCTCCGAAGGGCGGATGAGCACCCTGGCACCCGGCGCATCCGACGAAACCAGGTGGCCAAGACCGCGCACGATGGCGACCGGGAGTCCAGAACTCTTGCCCTTCACCAGGTCGGCTGCGGCGGCGATCTCGTCGCCAACCGCCGGGAGGGTGGCGTCGAGTAGGCGGCCGTTCGCATCGACGGAGCCACGCAGGTCTTCGAGAACGGTCACCCCACTTGCGCCAATGGCGATGTCCGTCTGGCCCTCTCGCCAGGTGCGCCCGAGCGTGTCGGTGATGATGACCCCGAGCGCGACATCGAACCGGTCCTGAAGCGCGAGACGCATCGTAGCGGCAGATCCATCCGGGTCGACGGGCAGCAGCAGAACCGTGCCCTCCGGCGTATTCGACGCATCCACGCCCGCGGCGGCGCCGACGATACCCAACCGGTTTTCGACGATTCGCGTCACGCCCTTTGGATGTTTGCGTGTCGCGACCACGCGCACCGTTTCGTCGGTGATCGCCTGTTCGCGGTCGTCGGCGGCGATGATCCGCCCCTCGGACTTCGAGACGATCTTGCTGCTCACGACCACGATGTCACCGTGGTGCAGACCCTGCCGAGGTTCGGCAGGTGTCGCGATCGCGTCACCGATGATCTCGGCGAGATCCATGCCTGCAGTGATCTCAGGGATTCCGTCAATCGCAAAAACCGAGAACACAGCTATCGCTTCAGCGCGGGGAGCACATCGCGAGCGAACACGTCGATCCATTCGCGTTGGTTGCGCCCGACGTTGTGGAGGTAGACGCGGTCGAATCCAAGGTCGACGAACTTCTGGATGTAGGCGCGGTGCAGGTCCGGATCGGCGGAGATCACCATGCGTCCCTCGAAATCTTCCGGGCGCACCAGCTTCGCCATCTGCTCGAGTTCGAACGGCGAGCGGATGTCCCCCTTCGGGAACTTCATTCCGCCGTTCGGCCACTCCACTATCGCGTTGCGCATCGCCTCTTCGTCGGTCGGCGCCCACGACATGTGCAGTTGCAAAACCTTCGGCATGGTCGACGGGTCCTTGCCGACCTCGCGCGCTCCTTCGTCGAACTTCGCGAACAGTCCCGCGATCTTTTCGAGCGGCGCACCGACCGTGATGAGTCCGTCGACACTCTTGCCCGCGCGCTTGGCGGTCACCGGGCCGGCCGTGGCGACCAGGATCTCCGGCGCTACCTCGGGCATCGTCCAGAGCCTGGTCGATTCGAGCTTGTAGAACTGGCCGGAGTGCTTCACGTCTTTGCCCGCGAGGGACGCCGCGAACAGCTTGTTGATGATGTCGATCGCTTCGAACATCCGGTTGATGCGCTCAGGGGCTTCCGGCCAGTACTCGCCGACGATGTGCTCGTTGAGTGCCTCGCCCGAACCGAGTCCGAGCCAGTGCCGTCCCGGATACATCGCCGCAAGCGTCGCGGATGCCTGCGCCACCATCGCCGGGTGCCAGCGGAACGTCGGCGCCGTCACCCCCGGACCCATGTCGCCCTTTGTGCGCTCGCCGATAGCAGCGAGCACGTTCCAAACAAACGCGGACTGCCCCTGCTGCGGCACCCATGGCTGGAAATGGTCGGCGGCCATGACTCCGGAGAAGCCCTTGCTTTCGGCGTATTCCGAAAGCGCAACGGCTTCGGTCGGATGGAATTGCTCGAGCATGGCGGCATAGCCGACCTGGAGGGAACTCATGAGTCAATCCTGCCACTGGAACATTTCCCCACGATTACCGATCTAGGCTCGAAGGATGACTTCTGCCGTCGAATTTTGGTTTGATCCCTCGTGCCCGTGGGCCTGGATGACATCGCGCTGGGTTGACGAGGTGGCAAAACTTCGCGATCTCGATGTCACCTGGAAGGTCATGAGCCTTGCGGTATTGAACGAGGACAAGGACGTGTCTGAGTCGCACAGGGCGTTCTTCCCCCGCGCACTTCGCTACACCCGGCTGGTCACCGCGG
Source organism: Actinomycetota bacterium (assembly GCA_030840335.1). Classification (GTDB taxonomy): domain Bacteria; phylum Actinomycetota; class Actinomycetes; order Actinomycetales; family Microbacteriaceae; genus Galbitalea. Next base: position 5,838 of record JAUZFR010000205.1, read on the forward strand.
TCAGCGAATTGCACGGCCCGGAGTTTGTCAAACCGTTATATGACGCATTAGGCATGCGAATTCATCCGGGAAAGGCGAAGGACCCGGATGGGGTGATTCCCGCCGCTCTCGACGACGTCGGGCTCCCCGCAGAGCTCGCTCGGTACAGCCTCAGCGACGAATTCGACGAACAAATGAGAGCAAGCCACTTCGACGGAATCAACCGCGTTGGCCAGGAGGTCGGTACTCCCGTCATCGCCGTCGACGGAGTGGCATTCTTCGGCCCGGTGATTTCGCCCGCCCCCAAAGGCGAACAGGCCGCCGCCCTGTGGGACGGCACGCTCGCCTTAGCGTCATACCCCGGCTTTTTCGAACTCAAGCGCACCAGAACGGTTGCGCCGATATTCGACTGATCGGGGCTGAGCTAGCGCAACTCGACGAATAGCTACTTCAGCTTGTCGAGCAGCGCAGTCTTGCTCAGACGCGAATATCCCGTGACCTTCTGCTTACGAGCTTCGGCGCGCAGGGCGGCGACGGTCCACGTGTCGTTGGGCCCCGCCGACGCGGTCGCCGACACGGGCTTCGCGGCGGCACGCCTGACTGGTGCTTTCGCCCGGGCGCGCTGCACTGCCCTGGCTGGCGTCTTGACCTTTTCGGCCACCACCTCGGCCACATTCGTTGACTTGACCGTCTCGACAGCCGTCTTGGCTTCATCCACCTTCGAGGTTGCAGACTTACGGGCCTTTGCGACCTCTTTCTTCGCGCGCTCTTTGGCCTTTTTCGCGGCCGCTTTGGCACGCTCCTTCTCGCGCTTCAGATTGCGCTTCGCGACCTCGAGCTGGCGCTTGAGTTCGGCGCTCGCCTGCTTGCGAAGGTCGCGCTTCGACGGCTTCTTTGCCTTGGATTTCTTGCTGTCCTTCTTTGCCATGGTGCTCTCCTGTTCGATTGCGATGAGGCTCTAGCTCTTCTGCAAAAACTCCGCGACGGCGGCAGGAACGTAGGGAGAAACGTCGCCGCCGAGGGAGGCCACCTGCCGTACGAGCGAGCTCGAGACATATGCATTTGCCGGATCCGGCAACAGGAAAATCGTCTCGACACCCGCGAGATTGCGGTTTACGAGGGCCATGGGTGTCTCGTAGGCGACATCGACCTGCGAACGGATGCCCTTGACGATGACGGTCGCACCGACTTCGGTGCAGTAGTCGACCAGCAGCCCAACGCTCCAGCTGGTCACGCGGATGTTGCCGGGAAGTCCGGCCTCCGCGATCGACCGCTCCAAGAGGGAGACTCGCTGCGCAATGGGAAGCAGAGCAGACTTGTCGGGATTGTGAACCACGAGAACGTGAAGTTCATCAAAGATGCCCGCTGCGCGACCAATGACGTCAATGTGACCCAGAGTGACCGGGTCGAACGACCCAGGAACGACGGCGATCCTGCTCATTGCTTCACACTAGCGGGTGCACGTTACCGTTCTGTAACAAAAAGTCACGACGTGCACAGGGTTGTCTAGTTCTTTGCGAGGAAGGCAGCTTCCGTCTCGTCGAGCCGCCGCGCGAGTGCGTCGGCCAGCGCCGAGTGTGCAGCGAGCGTCGGATCATTCTCGAGCACGCCCGCGGCAAGTTCGCGTGCGTCCGAGATGAGTTCGCCATCCTTGGCCACGCGGAGTAGCCGCAGACTCGATCGGCCACCAGACTGAATGCTGCCGAGCACATCACCCTCCTGCCGCAACTCGAGATCTTTCTGCGCGAGTTCGAACCCATCGAGGGTCGACGCCACCGCATCCACTCGCTCGCGGGCGAGCGACCCCACTTCAGCGCGGGTCACGAACAGACAAAGGCCCGGAACCGTGCCGCGGCCCACGCGACCCCGAAGCTGATGCAACTGGGAGACGCCGAACCGGTCGGCATCCAGAACGACCATCGCGGAGGCGTTGGGGACATCGACCCCGACCTCGATCACCGTGGTCGCGACGAGGACATCGATGTCTCCGGCGGCGAACGCCCGCATCGTCGCATCCTTCGCTTCGCTCGACATGCGGCCGTGCAGGCTCGCAATTCGGCGACCAGCGAGCGCCGGGTTCGCTTTGAGAGACGCGGTGACTTCGACGACATTGGCTGATCCGGTCGCCGAGCTTGGTTCAGCAGCCGCGTCGAGTTCGGGGTCGGGAGTCGCCGGATCGATCGCTGGACAGACCACGAACACCTGTCGCCCGAGTGCGAGTTCCTCAGCCACTCGCTCCCAGACGCGGGTAACCCAGCCCGGCTTTTCGGAGAGCGGAACGACGAAACTCTCGATCGGAATACGACCGGCAGGCAACTCGGCGATCGTCGAGATGTCGAGATCGCCGAACACCGTCATCGCGACGGTTCTCGGGATCGGGGTCGCTGTGAGCACGAGAACGTGCGGCGGCTTCGCCCCCTTCTGACGAAGTGCTTCGCGCTGGTCAACGCCGAATCGATGCTGTTCGTCGACGACGACAAGGCCGAGATCGAAGAACCCAACGTTGTCGCTGAGCAGTGCATGCGTGCCGACGACGATGCTCGAGCTGCCTGACACCGCGGCGAGCATGGCCTTCTTGCGTTCGGCGACCGGCAGCTGGCCCGTGAGCAGCGTGGGGCGGAGGCGAGCCGCGACATCCGGACCCAGCGTCGCGACGATCGACCGCAGATGTTGTGAAGCGAGGACCTCGGTCGGCGCGAGCAGGGCAGACTGGCCGCCCGAGTCGGCGGTCGCCAGCATCGCGCGAAGGGCGACGAGCGTCTTCCCCGAACCGACCTCGCCCTGCACGAGACGGTTCATCGGCGCCGACGTGGCCATGTCACGGGCGATTTCGTCGCCGACGAGCACCTGGTCACCGGTGAGTGTGAACGGCATCGCGATGTCGAAGGCGATGGCGAGCGGGCCGGGGATTCGCGGCGTTGCCGCTGTGGCCCGAAGCAGCGCGCGTTGTTGCAGTAGTGCAGCCTGCAGCACGAACGCTTCCTGAAACCGAAGCGCTTTGCGGGCGGCGCCCCAGTCGGCGTCCTTCGCAGGTCGGTGAATGAGTTCAACCGCGCGGGCGTAACCGAGGAGTCCACGTTCGGCGCGCACGTCGGACGGAACCGGATCTTCGAGAGGCGGCAGCGTGTCGAGCACGACCCCGAGCGCCTTCGCGATCTGCCAGCTGGCGACAGTGGCGGTCGCGGGATAGATGGGGATCGGCTGCAGTGCCCAGTCCTTTGCGGATGGGTCGCTCAGCTCGAGGTTCTCGAACAGCTCGTAGTCCGGATGCGCCAGCTGTCGCATCCCGCGGTATTCCCCGACCTTGCCGGCGAAGATGCCGCGCACACCCGGGCGAAGCTCGCTCTTTCGGAAGCCCTGATTGAAAAACGTGAGAGTCAGGATGCCCTTGCCGTCGGTGATCTTCGCTTCGAAAATTGAGCCTTTGCGAGCCTGCATCCGCCGTTCGCTGGCCTCGAGCACTTCGGCGACGATCGTGACATTCGCGTCGATCTCAAGTTCGCTGAGCGCCGTCAGTTCGCCGCGCTTCGCGTACCGCCGCGGGTAGTGGCTGAGCAGATCGCCGACGGTGACGAGGCCGAGTCCTTTCTGAAGCGCGGATGCGGTGCGACCGCCGAGCGCGGAGCTCAGCTTGGTGTCGAGTGGCGATGTCACTCTCCGAGGTTAGCCGCGACCTGAGACCACGGTCTCGCGCACGCCGCGACGCCGCCGATCGCGCGCCACCAGCAGGGATGCGATCACAGCGAGTATCGCGAGGCCGCCGACAGCAAAGGGCAGCCAGAGGGGAGTGACAGGAGCGACTTCGACCGCGCTCGACGCTCCGGTGTCGGGAAAAGTGATTGTTGCGTGCGCGGTGCGTTCGAGCAAACCGCTGTGCAGTGTGATGATCGCGTCCCACGGGCCCGCAGGAATTCGCTTGTCGAGTTGTATCG
>JAUZFR010000208.1 GCA_030840335.1 Actinomycetota bacterium
ACCGCAGTCGAGATCGACACCGCTGCCGAACTGGCGCTCGCAAACGCCCTCGCGCCAATGATGGACTCGGTCTCGCGCGACCTGCACGTCGACGTCGACGCCGTGGTGACGGACTTCGACGGAGTGCACACGGATGACCGTGTGCTGGTCGGCGCTGATGGCTCCGAGTTCGTGACAACGAGCAGGTCAGACGGAATGGGCGTGCGGATGCTGCGCGAGGCCGGCATTCCTGTGCTCATCCTGTCGACTGAAGCGCATCCAGTGGTCTCCGCCCGAGCGGCAAAGCTGAACGTCGAGGTGCTTCACGGCATCGGCGACAAGGCGGCCGCTCTCGTTGAGTGGGCGGGAAACCGTGGCATTGCACTCGACCGGATCGCTTACGTCGGCAACGACGTGAACGATCTCGCATGCCTTGCCATCGTCGGCTGGCCCGTCGCGGTGCCCGGCTCAGCGCCCGAAGTCTTGTCTGGGGCGCGGATCGTGCTCGAGCACCCGGGTGGTTATGGCGCCGTCCGAGAGCTTGCAGAACTGGTGTTGCGGTCGACACGGCCCAACAGACAAGAGGAATGGGAGGAACCGTGGCTGTTTCCATCGGTAGCAGAAGAGTAGGCGAGCGCGAACCGGTCTACGTGATCGCCGAGATTGGCTTGAATCACAACGGCAGCGTTGACCTCGCGATGGAGTTGATCGACGTGGCGGCCGACTCGGGGGCACAGGCGGTCAAGTTCCAGAAGCGTACCCCTGACATCTCGACCCCCGAGCACATGAAGAGCACGCTGCGGGAGACGCCGTGGGGCACGATGACCTACCTCGACTATCGTTACCGCGTCGAATTCAGCCGTGAACAGTACGTGGAGATCGGCGACTATGCGACACTGCGTGGACTGGACTGGTTCGCATCGCCGTGGGACGAACCATCCGTGCACTTCCTGGAAGACCTCAACGTCGTCGCGCACAAAATTGCTTCGGCATCCGTGACAGATCTCGAGATGCTTCGCACCCTCTCTGCTACAGGCAAGCCCATCATCCTGTCTACCGGCATGTCCACACTCGAACAGATTGACAGGGCAGTGGCGGTGCTCGATCCGGAGAAACTCATCATCCTGCACGCGACATCCACCTATCCACTTCCGCCGGAAGAGGCGAACATCCGGATGATTCCGGCGCTGCAGCTCCGGTATCCAGGCATCCCGATCGGCTACTCCGGACATGAGCGCGGGCTCCAGATTTCGATTGCGGCGGTCGCGCTTGGCGCAGTCGCGGTCGAGCGGCACATCACGCTTGATCGCACCATGTGGGGTTCTGATCACGCCGCTTCGCTGGAGCCGCAGGGATTCGACCACCTCATTCGCGACATCCGAGTCGTTGGCGAAGCGATGGGTGACGGGATCAAGCGAATCTATCCGGGCGAGCTCGCGCCGTTGTCCAAACTTCGTCGCGTCGACGCGTGAGAGCCGGATGGTGACAGACCAACCGCGAATTCTCGCGATCGCCGATTCCGATTCGTATGTGAAGTGGGGGGCCGCGCTGCTGTCGCGCGCACCGTCGGACTGGGATCGTCGCCTGCTCGTGCTCGCGAGCCCCGTGTTGCCGAGTGCTGACCAACTCTCCGTCGCGCTCGCGGACATGGACGACGGCATTGAGAAGCCTGCCATCGTCGACCTCTCGGCGCTCGCCGTGAGGGTGCGGGGGATGCAGCCGGATGCCGTGCTCATCTCCGTGCGCGGACCACTAGTGAAGGTCGTCGTGCGAGCAGTGGTGGCAGCGACTACCGTTCGACCCGTGATCGTGACGGGCCTCCCGGGCATCTCGGTGCCTGCAACCAGGATGGCGATTGCGCACCGCGCGCAAGCCGACCTTTTCGTGTTGCATTCACACCGCGAGGTGCGGGAGTTTTCGGCGCTTGCCGAGAGGATGCGCGTCACCCAGTCCTTCGGTCTCGCCACGCTGCCGTTCCTGCAGGATCCTGTCACAGCAACGTGTTCGACCGGGGACATCATTTTCGCCGCACAGGCGAAGGTGCCGGTCGAGAAGTCGGATCGGCTGACGCTCCTCGGCTGGCTCGCTGAGTCGGCGAGGCAGGATCCATCCCGACGCGTGGTGGTGAAGGTGCGGGCACAGCCCGGCGAGTATCAAACTCACGCAGAGACCCACGACTATGCGCAGCTCATGACCGAACTGCTTCCTCCGCCGCCGGCAAACCTCGTGATCGAAGGCGGGCCGATGTCTGTTCACCTCGCTGGCGCATCCGGTCTTGTGACCGTGAGTTCGACAGCCGCAATCGAGGCGGTCGCGTTCGGTCGCCCGGTTCTCGCCCTCGACGACTTCGGAGTCGCTCCGTCGCTGATCAACACGGTGTTCGAGGGAAGCGGGCTCTTCGGACGCGCAGCCGATCTCATCGCCGGCCGCTTCATGCAGCCCGCGCCCGACTGGCTCAGTAACAACTACTTCCACGGCGTCGACAGCGACACCTGGGTAGAGAAGCTTCGCGCGTTGCTCGTGGCGCGTTCGAGCGGGGTGTTCCCGCTCAAATCGCTTCACCGGGGTATCGCGGGCGGGCGGCTGCGGAGGGCATGGGATCGCAAGCGCGCGCTCGGGCGTTTCGACCGCTCCTGGGTCGGAATCGTCGCTCTCGCCGTCGGAATGCCCTCGATGGTCGCATTTCGTTCGATGCGTCGACTGCGCCGCGTCATTCGCCGAACCAGGACGACCAGCGACCACCCGGCGCAATAGACCCAGGCCACGGCCCATCCGCTGACGGGAAAGTCGAAACTGCCTCTTCAGCGCGCAAAGAAATTGGCCAGGGTGTCGAGGACCAAGCGAAAAGGAGGTAAGACGGAAGAACCGAAAGTCTTCTGAAAGGAGTTTCGCGATGACAAGTTGGACTACAGACGAACTCGACAAGATCGGAGCGGCAGACGAGCTTCATGTTGCCTCCCGGCGAGCGGATGGCACGTTGCGCCCCGAGGTGACGATCTGGGCCGTACGCGTAGCCGACGATCTATTCGTACGGTCGGCGCACGGGAGCGATAACCCTTGGTATCGCCGAGCTTTGGCCAGTGGCGTGGGTCGGATTCGCGCGGGCGAGGTCGAGCGAGACGTGACCTTCGAGCATCCGTCCCCGGGAGACCCCGATGCCATCGACGCCGCCTATCACGCGAAGTACGACCGCTACGGTGCAAGGGTTGTCAATCCCGTCGTCGGGGCGCATTCGCACGATGTGACGATCCGAGTGCTCCCAAAATGACTGAGGAACGAGTTCTCGACCTTCCGCACTCACGAGAGAAGGATGTTCTCGTGACCGACGACTTGATGACTCCAGAGAACAACGTCCAACGCATCATGCGCACTGGTACGGTCTGGTTCGGCGCTGCTGTCGGATCGGTGGCAATCGCGCTCGGCCTCCTGCTCTCCTCGGGCTGGCGACCGGCCGTGCTGTCCACCGGCCTTTCGGTGCTGTGGTGGATCGGATCCGGCTTCGTGGCCGTGAGTATCGGCTTGATCGCCTGGTCGGGCTGTCCGATCCTCGAGGTTGACGTGCCAACTGCCGACCGAAACAAGACGCGAACCATGCGACTCGGTACCATGCTGTTCATCGTCGGGAGCGCGGTGGCTCTGTTCGCCGTGCTGCTTGGACCGGCCGGCTGAGGTCGTCGATCTTACGCTCGAGCGACGCGCGCTCGGCCGCGTTCCCGCAGAGTTCCAACGCCTGCAGGAGTGCGAGCCGTGCCTCGTTGCGCCGGCCGAGTCGAGTGAGTATTTCGCCGCGGATGGCGGGGAGCAGGTGCGAGCCGGTCAGTTCGCCTCGCGACGCGATCGCATCCACCAGCGCAAGGCCGTCCGCCGGACCGGAGGCCATGGCGACCGCGACCGCACGATTGAGTTCGACGATCGGTGACGGTGCCAGCCGTCCGAGGGCCTCGTACAGGATGACGATCCGCTGCCAGTCCGTTTCGGCAACCGAATGCGCGACCGCGTGGCACTCGGCGATGGATGCCTGAAGGCCATAAGCGCCCAGCCCGCGGTTGGCCCCGACGGCCCGTGCCAGCGCCGCACGTCCGCGCCGGATCGCTGACTGGTCCCACAGGCGTCGATCCTGGTCCTCCAGAAGCACAGGATTGCCGGACGCGTCGACGCGCGCCGGAAATCGGGCTGCGGTGAGTTCCAACAGCGCCAGCAGTCCGAATAGCTCGGGCTCGGGCGCGAGTCGAACCAGCACGCGAGCCAGCCGGCGCGCCTCGCTGGACAGGTCCGCGCGCATCCATTCTTCGCCGCCCGATGCGAACGAACCCTCCGTGAAGATGAGGTAGACGACCTGAAGCACCGAGCCAAGCCGCTCGGCCAACTCGTGGGGTTGGGGCACGGTGAATGGCACCCGTGCAGCGGCCAGCGTCTTCTTGGCACGCGTGATGCGTGCCTGGATCGTTGGCACCGGCACGAGGAACGCCTTGGCGATCTCTTCGCTGCTCAGTCCGCCGACGACCCGAAGCGTCAAGGCGATCCGCGCCTCCTTCGACAGCACGGGATGGCACGCGATGAACATCAGCGCCAACACGTCGTCGTCGATTGCATCGGGGTCGAACAGGGTGTCCACGCCTGGTTCCTCCGCGTCGAGCTCGCGGGCGAGCGCGGCATATCGTTCGTCGCGCGCTGCCCTCCGCCGAAACGCGTCGATCGCACGCCGGCGCCCGACAGTGAGCAGCCATCCGGTCGGCTCGGCGGGCACCCCGTCGACGGCCCAGGAGACGAGCGCCTCCGCGAGCGCCTCCTGCGCGACGTCCTCGGCCAGCGAGAAGTCGCCCGTGTAGCGAGCGAGGGCGCCGACGATGCGGGCGGACTCCATGCGCCACACCGCTTCGACGGCGCTCCGCGCCTCAGTCACGTTCACTGCCCGGTTCAGAGCCACAGCCCGGTTCAGAGCTGCCCGTTCTGCTCGCGCCAGGCGCGCTCCTTCTGGACCCATTCGTTGTCCTGCGGGAATTCGTCGATCGAGGGCACGCGCCGAATTTCAGCCTTGCTGCCCGACATGAGTGGTGCCCGCTTTGCCCACTCGACGGCTTCCTCGATCGAGGCGACGTCCAGGAGGTAGAAGCCGTTGAAGAGCTCCTTCGTCTCCCCGTACGGGCCGTCGGTCACCACCGGTGTCTCGCCTGTGAAATCGACGACGACGCCTTCGTTGGCATCCGCGAGGCCTTCGGCCGCCAACAGAACGCCGGCGCGAATCAGTTCGTCGTTGAATTTGCCAACACTGTTCAGGACCTCCGCGAAGTCTCCCTCCGTGAAGTTCGCGAATGAATCGCCTTGCGGACGCAGGATGAGCATGTACTTGGCCATTTTGTTCTCCTTGTTTCGAAAGGTCGCTCTTCGACCTTCTCACCCACAGGTCGAACGGCGCCACGTCAAATCGACACAAGCCGGAGAATTCCTTCTTTCGAATTCCTCGGTAGCCGACTTAAACTTCGATTCCCTCGTTGACATGCAAACCAAGGTCCACCATTGAACACCGAACAGCCGCGCTTGATTTTCGAACGCTGGCCCGTCTAAGGAGAAGTCATGCCCAGGATCAACGTTACGAGTGTGCTGGTTGACGATCAAACGAAGGCGCTCGCGTTCTATACCGAGAAGCTTGGTTTCGTCGCCAAGACCGATGTTTCTCTCGGGGAGTTCCGCTGGCTTACGGTGGTCGGCGCGAACGAGCCCGACGGCGTCGAGTTGTTGCTGGAGCCCGACGCGCATCCGGCGGCGAAGGTGTTCAAGCAGGCCATGTTTGACGACGGCATCCCGTTCACCTCGTTCGCTGTGGATGATGTGACCGATGTCCACGCGGATCTCACGGCGCGAGGGGTGCGGTTCGTTCAAGCGCCGACGGCGATGGGGCCGGTCATCACCGCGGTGCTGGATGACACGTGCGGCAATCTCATCCAGCTCACTAGCCCCGCGTAATCGTCGACCCGTCCTGCGCCGGAGCCCAACTGGCGAGCAACTGCAGGCTGTCGTATGTCGCGGATCCTGGTTCAGCAGAGAAGACCAGCATTTGAAGGCCTGGCTCCGAGACGAGGTCCATGGTTTCAAAGGTGAGGTCGAGGTCACCGCAAGATTGTGACGTTTTGCTTCGAAAGATTACGGTCGATGGCCCGATCTGAGTCGGCGGCCAGCACTTTTTCGACGTGTGTTACGTACCGCTACCGACTGTGACGTGAATGGCCGTGGTCGAGTT
>JAUZFR010000024.1 GCA_030840335.1 Actinomycetota bacterium
TCTTCCCCTGGCGCGTAGTACGCGACATAGAGGTCGAGGTCGGTCGTCGGAGCGTCCGCGATCGGCTTGACGTTGAACCGCATGTACTCGGTACCCGGGTTCTCGAAGTCAGGACCCGAGCCGATCACGTCATGCGTGTAAACAGCGTGGTCGCCCTGCACTGCCGTGCCGCTGTACTGGTTGCCCAGCGGACCCGTCGGGTTCGAGATGTCACCCTTGGCGAGACCAAGCGGAATCAGGAACGCGTCGCCCGTGTAGCCCGCCGTGATCGGAACCTTGATGCTGCCCGAAACACCGGTGGCGCTCTCATTCAGCGGAGCCTTGACTGCCGTCGGGTGAACCGCGATGTCGCTGCGGACCGTGACCGAGGGGCTGCCGTACTTCTTCCAGGTGAGGAAGCCGGTTGCCCAGCTGTCCAGCTGAGAGTTGCCCTTCGTGAAGATCACCTTGAACGAGGCCGTCTGGCCCACCTTGGTGAACTTGAGCGTGGATGGCGACACCACCGCGTGCAGACCGGGCACGCTGACCGTGGCCTGGTAGGTTCCGATCGACTGTGCCGTTACCGTGCGGGTGACCGTCTGGCTTCCGAAGAAGTCACCGATCGCGATCGAGGCCCGGTTGAGGTTGCTCGGATCGATCTTCACCGCGCTCTCGAACCCTGGATCGGAATGGGTTACTTCGCCCACGCTGTACAGGTAGTTGTTCCAGTCACTTTGCTTGCTCAGGTAGAGCAGCGCGGGCGACAGGTAACGCGAGGGGTTGACCTCACCGGAGCCCTGCGAGAACGGATCCGTCACCGAGACGCCATCGGCGTCGACCGTGTTGGTCGCCGTCGTCTTCAGCGCGGACTGGATCTCAGACACCGAGGCCACCGGATGAATGGCCAGGTACAGCAGCGCGAGTCCGGCAACATGAGGCGTTGCCATCGACGTGCCCGAGAAGAAGTCCCACTTCGGAGCTGGGTTCAACCCGCCGACGGGTCCGTTGTTGACAGCCGCGAGGATCGCGACACCAGGAGCCGCAACATCCGGCTTGAGGATGTCGCTGCCATCGGCCTGAACCGGACCGCGGCTGGAGAAGCCCGCAATCTGGGGAACGGGCGTCTGGATCGGGGAGGTGTTGCCCGCGGAGAACGAAACGGTCGGAGTGGCCGTTGCCGCGTAGGCATGGAGCGCTGCGTTGAAGGCGTTCGACACGTGGATGGTCGGCACAGAGTGCTGATCGAGGTCCACGTCGTTGGCGCCGCCGACTACGTTCACCAGGATCATGCCGATACCACCGGCACGAAGCACTTCAGCCGACTTCGCGACGCGGTCGTAAGTGCCGCGGTCGCAGAGCACGACCTTGCCCGTCACTGTCGCATCATCGAGGCTGTTCGGCCCACACAATGCGGAAATAGTGGAGGTTGAGCCGCCCGCGGTGTGAGTCTTCGCGTCAACGAGAACCGAGTTGTCCGGAACCGGTGTCAGCGTTCCGAAACCGACGGTGTTCGATGCGCCAGCGTACTTCGCACCGTTTCCGAGAGTCGCGGTTGCCTCGTACGACGGGATCGTCGATGCCGCAACGGTGGTCTCCCACGGTGATGCGTTGTCGAGGGTCGAGGAGTCGGGGCCGGCGTTGCCGCCGGCAGCCGCAACGAAGATTCCAGCGGATGCCGCGTTGTAGAAGGCCTCATCGGTCGGGGAGAAGGTGGTCACCGCAGCGCCGCCACCGATCGAGAAGTTCAGAACGTCGACGCCATCGCGAACGGCCTGGTCGATTGCTGCGACCATGTCGCTCTCGGCGCAGCCATCCTGGCTTTCGTCGAGCGCTGGACCATCCCAGCAGACCTTGTAGACCGAGATCTTCGCGGCCGGTGCGACACCGGAGATACCGCCGAAGTCCGTGCCTGCAACAGTGGCGTCAACGCCATAGTCGCCAGCAGCGGTGCTCGCCGTGTGCGAACCGTGGCCGGCACCGTCACGCGGTGAAACGTACTCGCCGCGAGCTGCCGTTGAACCAAGGTTGCCCACGCCGAAGCCGTTGACGAAGAAGTGGGCGCCAATGATCTTGGTGCTCAGGTCGGAGCTGGTCCAGCCTGGTGCGTCGGGGATGATGGTGCTCGAGAACGTGCCGCCATCCGCCTTCTTGAACTGCACGTTGTCTACGCCGCCGCCGTCGATGATCGCCGGGGTGGTGCTGGCCGTGCTGGCCGTCTCAAGCGGGTCACCCGCGAAAGACGGGTTCTCCGGAGCGATACCGGTGTCGATGTCACCGAGAACGACGCCCTTACCGGCGTTTGCCGGTCCGCCGTTCTTGTCCCAGACACCAGTGTCGATGTTGAGGTACCTGATCGAGCTGAGGTCGCTGGGAGGAGTCACGGACGGCGCGACCTGAACTTTGAGCAGCTTGCTCGGGGTCAGGGTCGACACGGCGCTGTTCTTGGCCAGCGCGTTGGCCTGGGCCGCCGTCAGCTTGGCCGCAAAACCGTTGTACGCCAGCGTGTAGTTGTAGAGCGCCTTGAAGCCGAACTTTCCGGCGAGCGCCACCTGGGTGCTCTTCAAGTGCGCGGAGTAGCTCTTTACCGCATCCGTGTTCGCGTTCAGCTGCTTGCCTGCTGAGGGCTTCGTTGCCCCGAAACCACGAAGGCCGCCGGTGTAGGTCGACGCGGGCTGGGCCTTGAGTCGAACGATGTACTGGCCGGCCTTATAGGTCGTGTTCGTCGCGCGGCTCTTTGCCGCAAGCTTCGAGAAGTACGAGTGTTCGGTCTTCTGGTTGTTGCTGCTTGAGGCGAGTGCTGGCGTTGCCGTCAGCATTCCGCCAACAAGCGCTAGGCCGGCAACGAGGGAAGCCGCGACTAAACGTCCGCGTCCCCTTCGATGAGATGAATCAGGACGGCGAGACGGAGAGAGCACGAGATATCCCCAATGGTGTGAACGGCTGCGACGTGGCAGATCGCTCTCAGGCTATACACACTTCGAGGGGGTAGCTAGACAATCTTGTCTTCCGGCAAAATATTGCGTGCGACTGCAGATTATTGCGTCAAGATGCCCAAATTCGTCGATTTCGCCGCTTGACGCGGTCGAGAATGTGTGAGAACCCTCGCCGCCGCCGGCGAGGGCACTCCTCTTTCTGAGAAAATTTAGGCGAGTCTTGCGGCCAGATTCTTGTCGAGAGTGTCGAGGAATTCCTCGGTCGTCTCCCACTTCTGATCCGGTCCGACGAGCAGCGCGAGGTCTTTCGTCATGTGACCGGCCTCGACCGACTTGATGACGACATCCTCGAGGGTGTTCGCGAAGTCGATGAGATCCTGGTTGCCGTCGAGCAGGCCGCGGTGGGCAAGGCCGCGCGTCCACGCGTAGATCGACGCGATCGGGTTGGTGCTCGTGGGCTTGCCCGCCTGGTGCTGGCGGTAGTGGCGGGTGACGGTTCCGTGGGCGGCCTCGGCTTCGACCACCTTGCCATCCGGGGTGCGGAGAACGCTGGTCATGAGCCCAAGCGAGCCGAAGCCCTGCGCCACGGTGTCGCTCTGCACGTCGCCGTCGTAGTTCTTGCAGGCCCAGACGTAGCCGCCCTCCCACTTCATGGCCGAAGCGACCATGTCATCGATCAGGCGGTGCTCGTAGGTGAGGCCTGCGGCGTCGAACTGCTCCTTGAACTCGGCCTCGAAGATCTCCTGGAAGATGTCTTTGAAGCGACCGTCGTAGGCCTTGAGGATCGTGTTCTTGGTCGAGAGATACACCGGGTAGTTGCGGGCCAGTCCGTAGTTGAGGCTGGCGCGCGCGAAGTCGCGGATGGACGCATCCTGGTTGTACTGCACCTGGGCGATTCCGTCATCCGGAGCGTCGTAGACGTCGAACTTGAGCGGCTCGGAGCCGTCATCCGGAGTGAACTGCACGGTGAGCTTGCCCGCGCCCTTGAAGACGAAGTCGGTGGCGCGGTACTGGTCGCCGAAAGCGTGACGGCCGATGATGATCGGCTTGTTCCATCCGGGCACAAGGCGCGGGATGTTCGAGATGATGATCGGCTCACGGAAGATCACGCCGCCGAGGATGTTGCGGATGGTGCCGTTCGGCGACTTCCACATCTTCTTGAGGCCGAACTCTTCGACGCGGGCCTCGTCGGGGGTGATGGTGGCGCACTTGACGCCGACGCCGTGCTTCTGGATGGCGTGGGCCGCGTCGATCGTGACCTGGTCGTCGGTCGCGTCGCGGTGCTCGATGCCGAGGTCGTAGTAGTCGAGGTTGATGTCGAGGTACGGGTGGATCAGGGTGTCCTTGATCTTCTGCCAGATGATGCGAGTCATCTCGTCGCCATCCAGCTCGACGACCGTTCCTTCAACCTTGATCTTTGCCACGGGGGTGTTTCCTCTCTGATGGCCTGAACAATTGGGCCGAGACGATCTTACCCGCATTTCCAAACTATCTCGACATCAAGATACTTTCTCTCCCCTTTCTTTTCGCCGAGTGCGGCCAGTTGTCGCGAGCGCGGGCCCCAAAGCAGGTGCAGTCGAAATAACTCGCCGCACTCGGGGATTAGAATTCTGTACATACCAACCGGTCGGAACCTGTCGTGACCGGATGCTCGACTCCAGGAGCTGACACGTGAGGCGATTCGACGGAACGACAACGCTGATCACAGGCGCGAGCCGTGGCATCGGACTCGCGATCGCGACTCGACTGGTGGCCGAGGGCGGCCGGGTGGCCATCACGGCCCGTGGCCAGGACACCCTCAACGACGCTGTCGCGGGTCTTGGGCCTGCGGCGATCGGCATTGCGGGCAAGGCCGACGATCCCGAGCATCGCGCGGCCGTCTTCGCCCACATCGCGAGCGAGTTCGGGCACCTCGACTACCTCGTCAACAACGCGGGCATCAACCCGGCCTACGGCAAGGCGCTCGAAGTCGAAGAGTCCGCCGCACGCAAGATCCTCGAGGTCAACGTGCTCGGTTCGCTGGCCTGGACCCGCGACGCCGTGGCTGCGGGCCTCGACACAGCCGTCGTCAACGTCGCCTCGATTGCCGGCATCTCCGCGGCGCCCGGCATCGCGCTGTACGGAGTGTCGAAGGCCGCGCTCATCTCCCTCACAACGCAGCTCGCGTTCGAACTTGCCCCCGGCATCCGGGTCAACGCCGTCGCACCCGCGGTGATCAAGACAAACTTTGCAAGAGCGCTTTATGAAGGTCGCGAAGAGGAGGTCGCGGCTGGTTACCCGCTCGGCCGACTCGGCGAACCTGCGGATGTCGCGGGTCCGGTGGCATTCCTGCTCTCGGATGACGCCGCGTGGATCACCGGCCAGACCATCGTGATCGACGGCGGCGGTTCGCTGGCATGAGGACACGGTAGTGAAGGAGGGTCACGTGAACGCGACGGCTTCAGACCTGCCCATCCCCGACCGCCTGATGCGGGTTTCGGTCGAGCTGTTCGCGCGGCAGGGCTATGCGCAGACCAGCGTGCAACAGATCGTGGATGAGGCGGGCGTCACCAAGGGCGCGCTGTACCACTACTTCGCGTCGAAAGACGACCTGCTTTTCGACATCTACGACCGATTGCTCTCATTGCAGAAGGCGCATCTCGAAGAGATCGTCTCGCGCGGACTCGACCCTGAGTCGACCCTGCGGCTGGTCTGTGAAGACGTGATCGTGACATCCATCGAATGGATTCGCGAAGGTGCCGTGTTCTTCGGCTCGCAACACATGCTGTCGGTCGACCGCCAGCACGAGGTGCGCGATCGGCGACGCGAGTACAACGACGCGTTCGAGGCGATCCTGATGTTGGGGCGAGCGTCCGGCGTGTTTCGAAGCGACATCCCGACCGCGGTTCTGATCGCCAACTTCTTCTCCGACCCGCACTATCTGGCGCAGTGGTATTCGCCGGGCGGCGCGGAGTCGAAGGAACTCGTCGCGAGCCAGCTCACCGAGCTCTACCTGGCAGGGCTTAAGGCGCCGGGTGCGCCGAAATCGACGCGGTCAACCAGGTAAGGATGCACGCATGAAACTCGACAACGAAGTCGTGCTGGTTACCGGCGGCG
Organism: Actinomycetota bacterium; assembly: GCA_030840335.1. Classification (GTDB taxonomy): domain Bacteria; phylum Actinomycetota; class Actinomycetes; order Actinomycetales; family Microbacteriaceae; genus Galbitalea. Next base: position 6,009 of record JAUZFR010000024.1, read on the forward strand.
CCCGCGGCATGGGCGCAACGCACGCGAAGGCGCTGCTGGCGGAAGGCGCAAAGGTCGTCATCGCGGACGTGCTCGACGAGCCCGGTCTCGCGCTGGCCGAAGAACTCGGCGACGGTGCGATCTTCGTGCACCTGGATGTCACGGCGGAGGCGAGCTGGGCGAGCGCGCTGGCGACAGTCGAGAAGCAATTCGGGCCAGTGACGGTTCTCGTGAACAATGCGGGCATCGCCAACTCGGGCAGCCTCGACGACTACACGCTCGAGCAATGGACAACGATCATGGCGGTTAACGCCACCGGCGTCTTCCTCGGCATTAAGTTGGTCACGCCTGGCATGAAGAAGGCGAAACGCGGTTCGATCATCAATATCTCGTCGGTCGAGGGACTGCGGGGTGGGGCTTTCCTGCACGGCTACGTCGCATCCAAATTCGCGGTCCGCGGGCTGACCAAGTCGGCGGCGATGGAGCTGGGCGGGTACGGCATCCGGGTCAACTCGGTGCATCCCGGGTTCATCGAGACGCCGATGACCGCCGGGATCGACTCGAAGCAGTTGCAGATCCCACTGCACCGCGGAGGTCAGCCCGAGGAGGTTTCGAAGATGATCGTGTTCCTCGCGAGCGACGACTCGTCGTACTCGACGGGTGCCGAGTTCGTGGTCGACGGCGGCATGGTCAACGGCATCCCGCACCGCACGGGCAATTCGTCGGTTGAGTAGGCCGCGACGAAGGAGCAGCCGTAACGAAACCCCGGCCACTTCGATGTGACCCCGGTTTCGTTACGCGAAGCGCCCCAGCGGGCGCTGCGCTACTCAACCAACAACATGACGACAGGCGCCACCCCGTCGTTGGTTGAGTAGGCCGCGACGAACGAGCAGCCGTAACGAAACCCCGGGCACTTCGACGTGACGGGGGTTTCGTTACGCGAAGCGCCCCAGCG
>JAUZFR010000042.1 GCA_030840335.1 Actinomycetota bacterium
GGACTGACGGTCGCGGTGTCGATTCCCTACCAGCGGATGCGCTCGACGAGCTCCGACTGATCGGCATCTTCGTCGGCGAAATCCGAGTCGTCGTCGACCGTGTCCGAGTCAGACGCCATGACGAGGAGCCGAAAAATGACGAGGAGCGCGATAAGTACAACGAGGACCAGTACGCCGATCCAAATCGCCACAGCCATTGCGGCCCCCATCCATTCGCTTTGAACCTAGCCAGCGAAGTTGAAGGATCGATCCCGCTTGGACGCGAGATTCCTGAAGCCTCATAGAGCAAACAGGCCCCATTTCTCGCAGACCCTGCCGCTCGGCTGTGACTTTGCCGATCCCGACAAGTGCCGTTGCTGAAAGTTCTTACAGGAATCGGCACATCGGGGTGCTCGCTCGAACACCGTCGATAGCGTCGAACGAAATGTCCAGCACGCCGTCCCGTGGTCTCGGAACAGCCGAGCCGATCCGCCAGCCGCCCCGAGTCATCAGCTCGGTGCGTCGCTTTGCCCGCAAATCGCGCGCGATCCTGCAGCGGCTGAGGCGCGCAGCGAAGCATGAGATCTACGCCTATTGGAGGCGTCAGCCCGTGCGAAAGGCGACAGTGTTCTACGAGTCGTTTGCGGGCAACGGCATGCTGTGCAATCCGGAGGCGATCTTTCGGGCACTCCTGGACGACGAAGAGTTTGCGCAACTCGATCATGTGTGGGCGCTGCGAAGCCGGCACGAGAATCGAGCCACCATCCGCGAGTTCGCGCGCAATCCACGCGTTCGGTTCGTGCGCACCGGATCGATCGGCTACTACCGCGCGATGGCCACGAGCGGCTACCTCATCAACAACGCGACCTTTCCGCCAGAGTTCGGCAAGCGCGCCGGCCAGGTCTATCTCAACACCTGGCACGGCACCCCGCTGAAGCGCATGGGTTACGACATTGGCGACCCTGCGTCGCGAGTCGGCAACGTCATTCGCAACTTTCTCAGCGCCGACTTCCTTCTCGCGGCGAATCGCTTCATGTTCGACCAGATGTACGAGAGCGCACACCTCCTGCGCCAGATCTACGGCGGCCAGATCATCGAAGAGGGCTATCCACGTATCGATCGGCAGTTCCTGGATGCGCCGGGAGTTGCCGCTGCCAGGCGCCGGCTCGAGGATGCCGGGCTCGCGATCGGCGATCGGCGCATCATCCTGTATGCCCCGACGTGGAAGGGTACAAACTTCAACCGGCCAGAGGATGACGCGACCGAACTGATCGATCGAGTCACGGAGCTGACCTCGATGATCGATAGCGATCGTTACGTTGTACTTCTCAAGACCCACCAGGTCGTGCATAAGTTCGCGTCGCACCTCCCGCAGGTCAAGAGCTATCTCGTGCCCAACGAGATTCCAACGAACGTCATCCTCGGGGTCACGGATGTTCTCGTCACCGACTACTCGAGCATCTTCTTCGACTTTCTCGCGACCGGCCGCCCGATCGCATTCCTCACGCCCGACATCGCCGACTATGCCGGTTACCGCGGACTGTACATCGAGCCGGGCGAGTGGCCAGGCCCGGTGCTGACATCCGTTTCCGAGCTGGCACACGAGCTCAACGCCATCGACCAGATCGGGCAGAGCCCCGAGATGTCGAAGCGGTACGAAGCGTCGCAGCAGCGTTTCACGTCGCATGAGGATGGTGGCGCGACCGGACGCGTCATCGACATCGTTTTCCGCAACAAGACGGATGGCTATACGATCCGTCGCGCGAGTCGCTCCAGTCGCCGATCGCTCCTCATCAATGCCGGCAGCATGAGGCCAAACGGAATCACCGCCTCGCTCCTGAACCTGCTCGACTCGATCGACTACGACCAACTCGATGTGTCGGTTGTGTTCCCCAACTCGCGCAGGGCAATCATTCTTGGCAAGCAGCGCGAGCTCAACCCAGGCGTGAGGCAGTTCGCGCGCGTCGGCGGGATGAACGGATCCAAACTCCTGCACTGGGCTCGCCGACGGTCATGGGCTCGCGGTGACTTGCGAAATCATGCGTTGGATCCGCGCCAGAAGCAGCTGTGGGATGACGAGTGGACGCGCTGCTTCGGAAGCAGCGTGTTCGACTATGCGATCGACTTCAGCGGCTATGGAGCGTTTTGGGCGACCCTGATGCTGCACGCGCCCGGGGCCGAACGAGCGATTTGGCAGCACAATGACCTTGCTGCGGATGCGCATCGCCAGACCCGCGGACGGCGTCGCCAATTGAAGGAGATGAGTGGCGTCTTCTCCCTCTACGGCGAGTACGACCATCTCGTGTCGGTATCTCCTTCACTTTCGGAGATCAACCGAGCGGGACTCGAGGAGTATGCCGAAGCGTCAAAGTTCGAGTCGGCGCTGAACGTGGTCAATGAGTCGCGCGTGCTCGCCAACGCCGCGGTCGACGTGCGCGCGTCCGCAGCCATCGTCCGAGTGCTCGCGGTCGAGTCCGAAACGGGCGTCGACGAACTCGAGGTGCCGGAATGGGCGAACGAGCTGGCCGTCGACACCGATGTGGTGACTTTCGTCACGGTGGGCCGGCTCTCGCCGGAGAAGAATCACGCGCGGATGATCGGCGCGTTCGCCGTGGTGCACGCGGAACATCCCGCGACGCGGTTGGTCATCGTGGGCAGCGGTCCGCTGCGCGCCGAACTGGAGAGACTGATCGAGCGTCTCGGTCTCCGCGATGCTGTCTGGCTCGTCGGTCACCAGCCGAACCCGCACGCCGTGATGGCGCGAGCGGATTGCTTCGTTTTGTCGAGCGACTATGAGGGCCAGCCGATGGTCCTGCTCGAAGCGCTGATCGTCGGGCTGCCGGTGGTTACGGTCGCCTTCGGATCCGCCAGAGATGCGTTGCCCGCGGGAGTTGGCCTGGTCGTGCCCAGCACGGTCGAGTCCCTGGCAGAGGGTATGACCGCGTATCTGGAGGGCAAGGTGCCCATGGCACCCTTTGATGCCGCGGCCTACAACGACTCCGCCGTGCACCAGTTCTACCGCGCAATCGGGCTGAGGGGAGTGCGTTAGATGTTCGCATCCACACGGTTGCGCGTGCCAGAGGTAACGATATTCTTCTGGACGATCAAGGCGCTGTCGACGGCGATGGGCGAGGCGACGAGCGACTACATGGTGCACGTCATGCCACCTGTTCTCGCGGTCGCGATCGGCTTCGTCGGCTTCGTTGCGGCGATGGTCATCCAATTCACGCGGCGCGGCTATCGCGCGTGGTCGTACTGGCTGGCGGTCGTGATGGTCGGCGTATTCGGAACGATGGTCGCCGACGTGCTCCACGTCGGCTTCGGCGTGCCTTACCTGGTCTCCGCAACCCTGTTTGCGGTCGTACTCGCTCTGATCTTCGTCTCGTGGTACCGGGTCGAACACACGCTGTCGATTCACAGCGTGAACACCGCCCGCCGCGAAGTCTTCTATTGGATGACGGTGGTCGCCACCTTCGCGCTCGGCACGGCGGTGGGCGACTTCACTGCGGTCGCGCTCGGCATCGGCTACCTCGGCTCTGTGCTGTTATTCGCCGTTGTCATCGCGATTCCGGCTGTCGCATACGCACGATTCGGAATGAATTCGGTGCTGGCCTTCTGGTTCGCGTACGTGCTTACCAGGCCGCTCGGTGCATCCGTTGCCGACTGGCTGGGCAAAACCCCCGCCGAGGGCGGGCTCGGGGCAGGCAATGGTCTCGTTGCTCTAGTCTTAACCGTCGCCATTGCTGTGCTGGTCGTCTACCTCGGTGTGACCCGGCGCGACGTGCAACCAGTGCCGCAACCAGAGGCGATTTCTCGAACGGAGTAGTGCGCTTGTCACCGCTTGAACTCACCGTGCTCGGCGTGATCGCTGGTTTCACGATCTTCCTCGGGCTTCCCATCGGTCGGGTGACGAAGCGATCGGCCGGCCTCGTCAGCATCCTCAATGCCCTGACTGTCGGCATCCTGGTCTTCCTGCTCTGGGACGTTCTGACGCACGCGATCGAACCCGTCGAGTCGGCGCTGGGCGACGCGATCTCGGGGACGCGGGGCTGGTATCCGTTTGCCGGTCTCGCGGTGGCGTTCTCGTTTGCGATAGCGCTCGGGCTGCTCGGTCTCGTCGTTTATGACAAGTCGATCGAGCGCGCCGCCATGCGTCGCCTCGGCACCAACACGGCGCATTCGCATTCCGTGCTGCACCTCGACGAGCCGCAGAGTCGGCTGGCTTTCCTGATCGCGGTGGGAATCGGGCTCCACAATTTCTCCGAAGGTCTGGCCATCGGGCAGTCCGCAGCGGGGGGACGCCTCAATGTCGCGGTCGTGCTCGTGGTCGGATTCGCGCTCCACAACGCGACCGAAGGATTCGGCATCACCGCACCGCTTGCGGGTGGCGCCCGTCGGCCCGGCTGGCTCCAGCTCGGGTTGCTGGGGTTGATCGGTGGGGTGCCCACGCTGGCCGGAACGCTGCTCGGCGGCGTGTTCGTCAGCGACCTGGTGTCGACGATCTTCCTCGCTCTCGCCGCAGGCTCGATCTTCTATGTGATCGTTCAGCTCGTCGTCGTGTCGGTGAAGCTCGGTCGCGGTATGGGCTTCTATGTTGGCGCGCTCGCAGGCATCCTCGCCGGCTTCGCGACGGACTTCGTCGTCACCGCCGCGGGAGTCTGAGCACCTCAACCTGAAGAATCCTTCAGTCGGAATGCGGCCGAGAGCGGCTTCGGCTCAGGCGGGCTGGCCATCATCGGCGGATGACAACTCTTACTGCTGAGACGCTTTCCGTCCGACAGACCATGCTCAACAAGGTGCCCGAGGTCACCATGGCCTTCTGGGTCGTGAAGATCCTGGCGACCACGGTCGGCGAGACCTTCGCTGACTATCTCTCGGACACTCTGGGTCTCGGACTGTCCCTCACCAGCCTCATCATGGCCGCGCTGCTCGCCGTCGCGCTGGTCTTCCAGTTCAGGGCGCGCAAGTACATCCCGTTCTTCTACTGGCTCGCGGTCGTGCTCATCAGCGTGGTCGGAACCCTGGTCTCAGACAACCTCGTCGACAATCTCGGTGTGCCGCTCTGGGTCACGACGGTCGCATTCAGCGCTCTTCTCGCGGCGACCTTCATTGCGTGGTTCCGAAGCGAGCAAACCCTGTCGATTCATTCGATCTTCAGCACGCGGCGCGAGACGTTTTACTGGCTGACCATTCTCTTCACCTTCGCGCTTGGCACATCTGCGGGTGACCTGCTGGCGGAGCAGCTCAACATCGGATACCTGCTGTCCGCCCTCCTGTTCCTCGGATGCATCGGGCTGGTCGCGCTCGCGCGTTTCGCCTTCAAGCTCGGGGCCGTGGCAGCCTTCTGGATCGCGTACGTGCTGACACGCCCTCTGGGTGCGTCGACCGGGGACCTGCTGTCGCAGGCACGCAAGGATGGCGGTCTTGGTCTCGGGACGACCGTCACGAGCGTTGTGTTCCTGGGGATCATCCTTGTCGTCGTGGGGTTCCTGAGCGTCGTCGAGTATCGTCGCCGTCCGACATTCGCTCCTGATTGACTCTCTCAGGTTGCTCACGCATACTTGCTCGGTGCACAACCTTGTCTACCGCGGTTCCGTGGTCTTTCTCACTGTCGCGGTAGCAACACTCGCATTCTCGACTCCGGCAATGGCGACTGACGCGGTTCCGCCCGAACCGGCGTCGACCGTTCAGGCCGCAGCCGTGACTCAGACCCTGTTGGGCAACGACGCGTCATGGCCGCAGTGTGCAGCCACGCTGCCGGCCTCGCCCGCTTTTGGAATCGTCGGCGTCAACCACGGCCTGGCGAACAACTCGAACACCTGTTTTGGGTCTGAACTACTGTGGGCGCAGGGTTCCGCAGGCAACACCAGCCAGCCAAAAGCGGCCGTGTATGTCAACACGGGAAATCCGGCGCTCGCTGGCACGTGGTGGCCCAATTCGAACCTGACGCAGAATGCTCCGCAGCTCACGGTCACCAATCCGTACGGCACTTGCACCCACATCTCGAGCAGGGCGTGCGCCTATGTATACGGCTACTCGATGGCGGTCGATGACTTCAACAGTCGATCCGTGTCGAATCCGTCTTCGTACCGTTGGTGGCTCGACGTCGAGACCTCCAACACGTGGCAGAAGGACACGATCGCCAACACCGCCGACCTGGAGGGCATGACCGCCTACTTCACCAGTCAGGGCGCGTCGGTCGGGCTGTACTCGACGACGTCGCAGTGGGCGACCATCGCGAAGGCGACACCATCGACAAGTCCGCTCGCGGGCCAGCCGAGCTGGCTGGCGGGCGCAACTTCGTCCACCAATGCCAGAGCCGTGTGTACCCACGTCGGTCTCACGCCTGGCAGCATCATTAACATCGTGCAGTTCGTGTCGGCCAAGCTCGACTACGACGTTTCATGTGACGCGATGTCGGCCGCGCCGACGCCGACGGTCGCCGGATTCCCGGGGGCAGGTCACGTGCTGACCGCGACGGCCGGAGCGTGGGCGCCGAGCCCGGTGGCCCTGAAGTACCAGTGGAAGCGCAACTCGGTCGCGATTTCCGGTGCAATTCACGGTACGTACACCCTGACCACGTCGGACGCCGGAAAGTCGATCACAGTGACGGTGACGGGCAGCCGCAGCGGCAACGCGACTACCGCGAAAACCAGCTTGGCGACGATCATCAATCGGGCGCTGACCGCTGCGCCGGTGCCGACGGTATCGGGGACGGCATCGCGAGGCCACGTTCTCACCGCGCGTATTGGCGCATGGGCGCCGAGCCCGGTAGAGCTCACGTTCCAGTGGAAGCGCAACAAGGTCGCCATCGCCGGGGCCACGACGAGCAAATACACGCTGACCTCCGCGGATGAGGGCAAGTCGATCACATTCGTTGTCACGGGAACGAAGGACGGCTACACCACAGTCGCCAAGAGCAGCGCCGCGAAGGCCATCGCGCGCTGACCACCGCTCGGCTAGCGTGAGCAACATGGCGAACGCGACGCAGCCACACGGCGGGGATGCCGCGCCCGGGCCATCCGTCGCGTCGCGCATGTTCGCGGTCATCGACGCCTTCACGGCGCCCACCGCGGTTCGAGCGCTCACGCTCACGGCGATTGCCGAGCGCGCGGGGCTGCCACTGTCGACCACCCACCGAATGGTCGGCGAATGGGTGGCATGGGGCGGTCTGACGCGCCTGGACGACGGGCGTTACTCGCTCGGGCTTCGCCTCTGGGAGGTGGGAGTGCAGACGCCGACCGCGCGAAACCTCCGCACGATCGCGCTGCCATACCTCGAGGATCTCTATGAGGTGGCGCACGAGCACGTGCACCTCGCAATCCTCGACGGGCTGGATGCACTGTACGTCGAGAAGCTGTCCGGTCACCGCGCGGTGAGGGTGATCTCGCGGGTGGGCGGACGACTGCCGCTGCACGCGACCGGAGTCGGTCTGGTGCTTCTGGCGCATGCCCCGTCCGACGTGATCGACGAGTATCTCGCGAAACCGCTTCCCCAGTTTCTGCCATCCACCGTGACGTCGCCGGATGTCCTGCGAAAGCGGCTGGCCGACATCCGGGCGCTCGGGGTCGCCTTCATGTCGGAGGAGATGACTGCGGGTTCGAGCTCGGTCGCCGCGCCCATTCTCGATCGCACCGGCCAGGTTGTCGCGGCGGTATCGGTGGTGACCCCGACCACCCCGACTCGCGATCCCGCACACGAGGCGGCCGTGCGGCAGGCTGCGCGAGGCATCAGCCGAAGCCTGGGGTATCGCCGGGCAACCTAGCGAGCCTTCCACTCAGTGGAAGTCGCGTCATCCGGGCAACGCGCGCAAGACACACTAAACGGACCCTGTCACCGTTGCTAGGAATCCCATGGCTCAAGTCACCACCCGCGTCGCGATCATTGGCGCGGGTCCGGCTGGGTTACTGCTCGGCATCGCCCTTCATCGCGCTGGCATTGACTTCGTGATCCTGGAAAACAGGTCGCGCGAGTATGTTCTCGGCCGCGTCCGCGCCGGGGTGCTCGAGCAGGGATCCGTCGAGACGCTTACGCGACTGGGGGTCGGTGACCGCCTTGCCCGCGACGGACTCGTGCACGACGGAATTTACCTTCAGTTCGCCGGAGAGCGTCATCACGTCGATTTCACAGCGCTGATCGGTCGAACGGTTACGGTCTACGGGCAGCAGGAAGTCGTGAAAGACCTGATGGCCGAGCATGACCGGCTCGGATCTGACGCGCGGTACGAGGTCGCGGACGTCGCGCCGCACGGCCTCGACGGATCGGCGCCGACTGTCACATTCACTTCGGACGGCCGACAGCACGAACTCGCGGCGGATTTCGTGGTCGGCGCAGACGGCTTCCACGGAGTCTCGAGGGCGAGCATCCCCGCCGACCAGATCACGATCTACGAACGTGAGTATCCGTACGCCTGGCTCGGAATACTCGCGAACGTCGCGCCGTCGACCGATGAGCTCATTTACTGTCTGCACGAAGACGGGTTCGCGATGCACTCCATGCGTTCGCACTCGGTGTCCCGGCTCTACCTGCAGGTCGATCCGACCGAGTCGATTGACGCCTGGTCGGATGCACGCATCTGGGACGCATTGCACACGCGACTCGGCGTTCCCGGATGGACGCTCCACGAAGGGGAGGTCACCGAAAAGTCGATCACGCCGATGCGGAGCTTCGTCGCTTCCCGACTGGACTACGGAAGGCTGTTCCTGGTGGGCGACGCCGGTCACATCGTTCCACCGACCGGTGCGAAGGGTCTCAACTCCGCACTCTCAGACGTGACGATGCTGGCCGCCGCGCTCATTGACTTCTTCGCGGGCGACGAGAGAAAACTCGCCGAATACGGCACTGCCGCACTTGCTCGCCAGTGGCGCACCCAGCAGTTCTCCCAATGGATGACGGAGATGCTGCATCGGCGCCCGGGGGACAACGCCGCGACCGCGTTCGACTACCGAAGCCAGCTGGGGGAGCTCAGCTATGTGACCGGCTCCGACTACGCCATGCAGATGCTGGCCGAGCAGTACACCGGATTGAAATTGTGAGGAGTGACCGATGAGGGACGAGGTTGTTCGCCAGGCCACGATCTCGGCAGAGATTGTCGAGATCGCGAAACAGGATGCGGCCGCCGGCCCGACCAGGACCGGTCACCCGCGTCGCGACTACGCTCCGTATCGCAGTTCGCTGCTTCGTCATCCGACCCACGAACTGGTGCGGGTCGACCCCGAGGAGGTCGAGCGGCTGTCGCCGGCATTTGGCCACACCGATGTCGACATCCTCGAGAGCGATCTCACCATCCAGCACACGGGAGAACCGCTCGGGGAACGCATCAACGTGTTCGGGCGCGTGGTCGACG
>JAUZFR010000078.1 GCA_030840335.1 Actinomycetota bacterium
GGGAAGGACTAAAACCCCGGACTCGCGTTCAGTAGAGGAGGCCGGTGAGACGGCGTCGGGCCGCAATTACGCGCGGGTCGTCACCGCCGACGATCTCGAAGTAGTCGAGCAGGCGGGTGCGAATCGCGTTCTTTCCCTCGGCGTCCGCGGTCGGGAACAGGTCGAGCAGGCGGATGAACGCATCCTCGACATGGCCACCGCTGATGTCGAGATCGGCGACTGCAAGCTGCGCAGCGAGATCAGAGGGACTCGCCGCAGCCGCCTCACGAAGCGCAGATGCGTCGGCACCATCGAGCCGACTGAGCAGCGACACCTGCGCAAGGCCCGCGACGGCTAGTGCATCCCGGGGGTTCTGCGCGATGGCCGTCTTGTACTCGGCGATCGCGGTCGCGTAGTCGCCCGACGCGATGGCGTCGTACGCCTCCTGGTGATGCGGCGGCAATGGCTCTTCGACCGGTTCAGCAGGTTCGGCCGAGGTGGGCGCCTCGCCGACTGGAACCGTTCCTGTCACGCCGTTCTGGGCACCGAGTTCGAGCACCTGGTCGAGCACAAGGCGAACCTCTTCGTCGGGGTACGCGCCCACATAGAGCTGCACCGGTCGGCCGCCGACAACTGCCGCGACTGTCGGAACCTGCTGCACCTGGAACGCCTCGACGAGCTGCGGGTTGGATGTCGCGTCGACGGTCGCCAGAACCAGCTTGCCTTCGTACTGCTGGATGAGAGGGGCGAGCGCCGGTTCTACGCCCTGGCCATAGAACTCGACAACAACCGGCACCGTATTGGAGAGGTCAAGCACCTGAGTAAAGGTTGCGTCCGTCGCGGACAACACAATGGTGGATGTCTGGGGAGCGGTTCCGGGTGTGCGCTGCGGACGCGGATTAACCAGCGACGACAGGTCGACGGCGCCGCGCATGCTCGCGGCCGAGATCGGGGCGTTGGTCATTTCTTGTATTCCTTCGCATCTATCAAACCCTGGCTGTACCCGAGCAGAATAATCTTGCCCGATTGGTCAGCCCTCGGCACGTAGAACAGCAACTGGTCACCGTAGGTCGCGACGAGACCCTTGCGGCTGGTGGCTTTGCCGGAGAGCGCCTTTATCGCCCCCGATGCGCTGACTGCCGCACCGGCCTTCACCGGTCGCACCGTTTCGATCTCGTTGAGATTTACGGCAACGATCGCCCCGGAGTTGTTGGTCGCAAGCGCGATGATCTGTCCGCTGCCTTCGACGTTCGCGAATGCCAGCTTCGCCGTCGACGGCAGCTTCTTCTGCGCGGCCTTATGCGCCGCGAGTCCCACCTGTTCGCGGAAGGTATCGCCTTCGCTCTGGAACAGCGGATATGACGGACTGGCCGCATCCTTGAGCAGGATGTCGCCGTAGGCGGATGCGAGCGCGCTCGGCTCGATCTTGAGGAACTTATTGTCGGGCGACATCCGAGAGGTTCCCACGCTGGCCGGCGCTACCTCGGGCAGCACCGTCTTCGGCTGCAGTGTGATCGCGTAGTTGACCTTGTAGTTCGAGCGCGGATCATCCTGAACCAGCATCAGCGCCACGGGCGCGAGTTTCGTCTGTGCGGTGTTGTGCACGACGGCGAATACGGTGCGCGGCCAGCTCGCCTTCGCCTCTGGCAGGGTCACGTCGATCGACCCGGAGGGGATGGCGGTTGATGGCGCAAGCTTCGGGTTCTTCTTGCGCGCCAGGTAGTTCGCGAGACGATCCTGCAGCGCGGGGCCCGCAACGCGAGTGGCGATGAGGTTTGCGTTCATGGTCGTGTCCGACGTCGCAACCACCGAACTGACGCGCTGCATGATGCGCTGCAGCTGAACGGGTGTGACCGCCGTCGGCTGGAGCTTCGAAGTTTCGGCTGCCTTCGCAGACGGCGTGGCCGTCGGCGCTGGCGTGGTCGGGAACAGACTGCAGCCGACAAGGGCGATGGATACGCCGACCACGGTCGTCGGCACGGCCACAAACCGGGCGATCGATCTGCGTCCCTTTGTGGCAGTGACAGCCTTTCGGCTGGGCTTGTAGCGGGGCTGCCTGGGCAGCTTGGGCATGCGGGGCTGCGACCGGCGCGGCCCGCGTCCGCGTCGCAGGTGGGTGAACGCCCAGAGCAGGAGGATGAGGCCGAGCAGGAGCACGCCGGCGCCAGCCACGATCAGCGGCCCCGACCAGGGCTTCGAGTTATCGAGCGGCCACGTGATCTTCACGGTCGGCGGCGCCGCAGAGATGCCGTTCGAGATCGCGAGCACTGACACGCTGGTGGGCACCTGAAGATGGAAACTACGGGCGTTCTCACCGACGCGCTGGCCGAGCCAGAGGTCTGAACCCGACGGGTCGGGCACGGATGTCACGGTGCCCGTGTGCACTCGAGAGACCAGCTTGTGAGTCTTCTGGTTGAACGTAACGCGGGTGTAGGTGGTGTCACCAACCCATGCGACGACATCGCTGGTACGACCGTAGGCAGCGAATGCGGTGCTTCCGCCCTCCAGCTGCACGGTTTGGCTGTGCGGATACGCATTGAGAGCCGAGCCGTCGATGATCGTGACCGCGGACGAATCCGTCGACGTCGTCGAGGCTGAGACGTGATCGGGACCGGCCAGAATGGTGCGCTCGGCGATGCCGAGGCCCATTGACGCAGCCGCAAGGATGAAGCAGATGATGGCGAACACAAATCGCACGGATTACTCCTTTCGTGTCGCCTTGCACCGCGTATCGGGTCTTGAACCCTCCGCCAGGATCATCTTGGCTGCTCGTACCAGGGACGAGAGGAGGGATTCTTTGCGGGCGTCGCAGCCCGCAGAATGGCAACAACAAAGACATCCCAGAATAGCCGATGCCCCTATTGGCCGCCTAACTGGGGCTCTGGGAATGTCCTGACAACGCCGGTTACGGCGGGAGAACCCGCGCAACTAAACTCGTTCCCGTTGGACTTTTCTCGTTAGGAGACCCCCGTTGGCAACCGATGAAGCTGATTTCGGCACCGAGCTGCGCGGATATCGCAAAGAAGAGGTCGACAAAGCAATCCAGAATCTTCGCCGCGAGCTGATCAAGGCGAACTCGGATCGGGCGGACGCGGCCAAGGAAATCAAGCGGATCACCGCCGTCGCCGAGGACCTCCAGGCCGAGCTCGATGAGACGGGCAGCCCGACCTACGCGGGTCTTGGCACGAAACTCGAGAATACCCTCCGGGTTGCCGAGGAGCAGTCGACCAGGCTCATCAGCCAGGCCGACATCGACGCCGAGAAACTGCGCAGCCAGGTTCAGAACGAGGTACAGAAGCTCGCCAGAGACGCCACGGATGCTGCGAACAGGCTGATCGCGGATGCGACCGCTCGCGCGGACCAGGCTCTTGCCTCCGCGAGCGAGGAGGCCACCCGCATCCTCGCCCATGCCAACGCCGAGACCGAATCAATCACCCAGGACGCGTTGCGCGAAGCCGCAGCCATCCGTGGCGCTGTCGCCACAGAAGCAGCGGAAGCACGCGCCACCACCAAACGCGAGGCCGCAGCCATGCGCGCCGAGGGTGAGCGCGAGATCGCCGAGCTCAAGGCGGTCACGGTACGAGAAGCCGCCGAGACCCGTGAGGCCGCGGCAGTGCTTGCTCGCGATGTCGAACAGGGGCGCGCCGACTTCGAAGCGGAGAACGCGAAACAGCGCAGTGACCTTGCCCGCGATGTCGAACAGGGGCGTACGGATCTCGCACGTGAGGTGGAAACGACCCGCGCCGAACTCGAGCAGGAAGCGGAGAAAGCCCGCACCGAGGTTGCCAACGCTGCGGCCGCTGCGCGTGCGGAGTTCGAGAACGAGATCACGTCGCGGCGTGCCGAGCTCGAGAGCGAGATGGCGTCGCGCCTCGCGGAAGCCGAAGCAGACATCAAGACTCGGAGCACCGATCTCGCCCACGAGATCACAGCACGCCGCAAGGAAATCGACTCAGAGGTCAAGTCCAAGCGAACCGCGATCGACAACCTGGTCACCAGCCGCACCACACGGCTCGAACGCGAAATCGCGGCGCGAACCGAGGCCGTCGACACCGAGGTCGCGACCCGAACGGCGCAGCTCGAAGCGGACATCTCCGGTCGCACCGCACAACTCGAGGCCGAGATCTCCACTCGAACGAGCGAGCTCGAGGCTGAGATCTCGACTCGAAGAACCGACCTCGAGAGTGAGATCACCAGCCGGATCGGTGCACTCGACGGCGAAATCGCCAGTCGTACTGCCGCGCTCGAAGGCGAGATCTCGAGCCGCACGGGTGCGCTCGAAGGCGAAATCGCGAGCCGCACCGCAGAACTCGAGAGCATGATCGTCGCGCGCACGGCCGAACTGGAGAACGAAGAGAAGACCCGCACGGCAAAGCTCGATGCCGACGAAGCGAGCCGCAGAACGAAGCTCGACCGCGAGATTGCCAAGCGAACTGCAGCGCTCGACGGCGAGATCGCGAGCCGCACCGCAAAACTCGAGGGAGAGATCGCCACGCGCACCGGTGCGCTTGAGGGAGAAATCGCCTCTCGCACCGCGGAACTCGAGAGCAGGATTGCTTCGCGCACCGCCGAACTCGACGCCGACGTCTCCACGCGAACGGCCGCACTCGAAGGTGAGATCTCCAGCCGCACCGCGGAACTCGAGAGCCTGATCCTCTCCCGAACCGCCGAGCTCGAGAGCGAAGTGGCATCGAAGACGGCCGCCGTGGACGAAGACGTCGCCACCCGCACCGCCGCCCTCGAAAACGAGATCGCTACGCGTACCGCTGACCTCGACAAGGACCTCGCCGCGCGCAAGGCCGCCGTCGACGCGGATGTCGCGGCCGCACGCACCAAGATCGAAAACGATCTCGCGAAGTCGAAGGCGCGCATCGAAAAGCAGAACACCGATGCTCTCACCAAGCTCGAGGCGGCGCGAGCGGCGAGCGAGGCTGCCGTCGCAGCCGAGGCCGCGGAGAGTCGCGCCGCACTCGAGAGCGAAACGAAGAAGGCTCGCGCCGCGCTGAAGCATGATGTGAACAAGGAACGCGCCGACGTCACACGGGATGTCGCCAGCCAGCGCGCGGCACTCGCTCACGAAACCGAGACGGTTCGTGCCCAACTCGCACACGAGCAGGACGAGATCCGGACAACGATCGTTCGCGACGCCGAGCAGGCGAGGCTCGACCTCGAGGTCGAATTGAAGGCGCGCCGTGACGAAGCCGAAAAGGAGTCGCTGGCCAAGCACCAGGAGTCGTCGCTGCAGACCCAGAAGTACCTCGACGAGGCCCAGGCGCAGCTCTCGGAAGCGACCAAGCGAGCGAGCGACAAGCGCGAGGAGGCCGACAAGCTGGAGACCTCTTCCGTTGCCGATGCGAGGGCGTTGCGCGAGAATGCGTCCGCCACAGCAGCCGAAGTGCTCGCCAACGCGGAAGCCCGCGCAAGAGCGATCGTTGCCGAAGCCGAAAAGCAGTCGGCGAAGCTCCTCGCGGAAGCCGAGGCACGACTGTCGCAAATCCGTGTCGAACGCGAGTCTGTCGCGGGCTACTTCGAGTCGCTTCGCGGGGTATTGTCGCAAGCAGAGAAGGTTTCCAGCCAGGACTGACCCATCAGGGTCGGCCGTGACCCCAGAGGCGTCCCTTGAAGATCCAAAACTCGTTTCGTCTCGGTCTTTTTGGTGGGCTCGGCGTCATCGTCGCTCTGGCGATCGGTGCGGCCGTCGGCAGTCTCGCGACTGTACTCACCTACGTCGGCACCGCTCTCTTCCTCGCGTTGGGCCTTGATCCGCTCGTCTCGTTCCTTGCCCGCCACGGCTGGCCGCGCTGGCTCGCAATCATCACGGTTCTGGCTGCCCTCCTCGGCGTCTTCGCCGGGCTGATCTTCGCGCTCATCCCTGTGGTCGCCGACCAGGTCAGCACACTGATCAAACAGATTCAGGATCTGGTGCCCGTGGTCACCAGCAAGCACTTCTGGAGTGATGCACAACAGAATTTGCCATGGCTCGACGTGTCAACGGTCGAGTCCCAGTTCAACGATTTCATTGGCAGCCTGAACATCGCGAGCATCGGCGGCGGGATCCTCACCACCGGGATCGGCATCGCGACCGGAGTCGCCGGGGTGGTCGTGGTCTTCATCCTTACCCTGTATTTCGTGGCGTCCCTCGGCAGCATCAAGCGCGGCCTCTACCAGCTGGTGCCGGCATCCAAGCGTCCCGGTTTTATCGACATCGCCGAACAGATCAGCGAAGCCGTTGGCAAGTACGTCATGGGGCAGGGCGCGCTTGGGCTGGTCAACGGCATCCTGTCGTTCATCTTCTTGCAGCTGGTGCTGCCGCTCTTCAACGTGCCCGTGGCCTATGCCGTGCTGCTCGCGTTCATCGCGCTGGTCGGATCACTCATCCCGCTTGTCGGAACCATCACCGCCTCGACCGTCATCGTGCTGGCGGTCTGGGCGTTCAACGGCACGCCCAGCGTTATCGTGGTCGCGATCTACTACGTGATCTACATGGGCGTCGAGGCATACATCATCAGCCCCCGCATCATGAACCAGGCGGTCTCGGTGCCCGGTGTTGTCGTCGTCATCGCGGCGCTCGCGGGCGGCACTCTGCTGGGTGTGCTCGGCGCGCTCGTAGCCATCCCCGTCGCGGCAGCCATCCTGCTGATCGTCAAACAGGTGATCATACCGCGGCAGAACGCCCTCTAGCGGCTCAATCCTGCCAGTTGACGGGCAGCGGCGAGGCCGCGGGATTCACACGTCCCACGATCTCGTTGAGCACGCGCGACGTCTGGTTCTCGCCGACCCAGAGGTGCTTGCCGCCATCGACTGCGACCAGCTCGGCCTCCGGGACGCTCGCAAACCGCTGTCTCGCCTCATCCGGGCGCAGGTAGTCATCCAGCTCCGGCACGATTGCGACGAGCCTCTTTCCGCTGCCCGCCCAGGCCGCGAGTTCCTCGTCGGTGGTGCGTTTCAGCGGCGGCGACAGGAGGATCGCACCGTCGATCGGATACTCGAGGCCGTACTTCAGGGTTACCTCAGTGCCAAATGACCAGCCGACGAGCCACGGATGCGGCAGGCCGCGTCCGGCGACGAATGCCATGGCCGCGGCAAGATCGCGGGCTTCAAGGATGCCGTGGCCGAACTCCCCCTGCGAGGTGCCGCGCGGGGACCGCACGCCCCGAAAGTTGAAACGCAACACTGCGAGATCCGCGAGCGCGGGCAATCGTGCCGCAGCCTTGCGGATGATGTGCGAGTCCATGAACCCGCCACCCGTCGGCAGCGGGTGAAGCATCACGAGGGTCGCAACGGGTGCGGCTGATACCGGGAGCGCTAGTTCGCCGACGAGCGTCAGCCCATCCGAGGTGTGCAGCTCGATGTCTTCCCGCAGCGCGGGCAACTCGACGCCGCCGCGAATTTCGATGGTGCTCATGGACGAATCCTCCAGCAGTGCAGGTGCCAGTGTCGCCGATCCGCGAGATCGCCGGCCTCGCCCATGATCCCGTCAGCGCGCCACGTGACGGTGTGCGCGATGCCCGGCGCGATGTCTCGGCCGCAACTGGGGCAGATGTAGTACTTCGTGGCGGAGGCCGCGGCGAGAGGCTGCACATTCCAGAGCCCGTCGCGCTTGCGTTCCGTCGCGAGGCGCCCAACGAACACTCGGCTCAGGTCGTCGTCGTCCTCATCGCCGCCCGCACGACGTCCGCGTGGACGATTCGATCTGGGCATGAGTCAATGTTACGTGCGTCGGGGACGCGTGCTGGTCGGGTGCGTCCGCGAGCTCAGCGACCCCGGCGAGTCAGCCCTGGTCGTCGATCTGCTGGATTCGCGCCTCTTCGAGGTCGAGGAACGCCTGCGCGCGCCCGAGGACTCGAGATGGATAGTCGCCCCGAGATCGCGCGGCCAGCAGCGCCTGGCGCTCGGCCTGCAGCACCTGTCGACGCAGCGTCCGATACTGCTGGTGCGGAGACGAGGCGATCGCGTTCACGTCGTCGCCATTCTCGGCGCGTTCCCACGTCGCCTCCGCGCTGATCAGGGTGTCCTGTCGAACGCGCTCGAGCGCAGCCGGGTCGTAGGCTTCGCCGCTTGCGAGAGCGAGCTCCGGGTGGTCAAGAACGGCGAGCCCGGCTTCACCGATCTCGTCGAGCAGGGATGCGAGACTCCTGCGATCCTCGATCACGTCGACGCCCTTGATACGGGTCAGCCGGATGACGAGCGGAAGCGTACTGCCCTGCAGAAGGAGGGTCACGATGGCCACCGTGAACGCGATCAGGATCAGCTGTGGTCGATAGGGAATCGAATCATTGTCGGGCAGGGACTGAGCGGCGGCCAGAGTGACCACGCCGCGCATCCCTGTCCAGGACAGCACGACGCCACCGCGCCATCCGAGGCCCTCCGCGCGGAGTTGGGTGAGGTCGTTGCTCCGCCGGTCGTACTGCAGCTGCACCTGGTCCTGGCGACGCTTCAGACGCGCATCCGTAATCGCTCGTCGACTATCGGCGCTCGTCAGTCGGAGAAACACCTCGAGACGTTCCCCCCAGCGCAGGTGGTCTCGCTCCCGGCGGTCGCTCTGCCGTCGCACGAGCACCAGCAGCGGACCGACAAAGACGAACCGCAGCACAATCAGGATGACGGCGGCCAACAGTCCGATCAACACAGCCTGAACGGCGTTGATCGGCTCTCGCGACGTGGCGACGTCGTTGATGATTCCGCGAAGCTGGGCGCCCATGAGAAGGAACACGCCGTTCTCAAGGATGAACTGCACGGTGCGCCAGTTGACCCGCTCACTGATGCGCACCTGTGGTGTGAAACGCTTTGCGCTGTTGTGACCGCTGTAGAGACCCGCCACAACAACCGCGATGACGCCGGACGCGTGGATCTCTTCCGCCGGAATGAACGCGATGAACGGGACTGCGAACGACACCGCCGTGTCCAGCACCGGGTCCTTCAGCCAGCTACGCACCCGAACCGTGATGAAGCCGATGATCAGCCCGATCACGACTGCCGCCGCCGCCGCATAGAAGAAGTCGCCTACCGCGGGCCAGATCGAAAATGCTTTGGTGGTACTCAACGCGCCCGCCGCCACCGCGGTGCGCAGCAGCACAAGGGCGGTCGCGTCATTGACCAGTCCCTCGCCTTCGAGGATCGCGAGCAGGCGCGGCGGAAGTCCGATCCGCTTTCCGATGGATGTCGCGGCGACGACATCCGTTGGGCTGATCACCGCGCCGAGAGCGATCGCGTACCCGAGATTCAGGTTCGGGAGGATCGCGTAGACGACGAATCCCGTCACCAGCGCGCTCACAAGGACCAGCCCGACCGAGAGCGCCGAAATCGTGCTCAGATTCCGGCGGAAGTCGACGACCGGCACGGTGATTGCCGCGGCATACAGCAGGGGCGGCAGCACAATGAGCAGGATCCAGTCGGGCTCGATGTGGATGGTGGGTGCGCCCGGAAAGTAGCTGTAGGCAATGCCGACCACGACGAGAAGCAGCGGAGCAGCGACGCCCAGTTTCGCCCCGAATGCGGTGGCACCAACGATCGTGATGACCGCGACCACTCCGAACAGGGCGAACTGCATGCGCCAAGTTTAAGGGGGCACCACGAACCGTCGGCCGGAGCGGGCCTAGCTACTGCGGATCAATACCAGCCGCTGGACTGCGAATGTGCCCACGCACCGCACGGATTGCCGTAGCGGCCCTGGATGTAGCTCAGGCCCCACAGGATCTGAGTTCGCGGGTTAGACTGCCAGTTGGGCCCCGCAGAGGCCATCTTGCTGCCCGGGAGCGCCTGAGGGATGCCATAGGCCCCGCTGGGGTTCGCCGCGTAGACGTTCCAGTGGGATTCTCGCTCCCAGAGGGCGACGAGGCAGTTGTACTGCTCACTGCCCCAGCCCTTGCTGTCGAGAATGGATTTCGCGATGGCCTTCGCGGAACCCGGATCTGGCGTGCCCGCAGCCGGGGCGCCGGAGAACGAGGCAATGGCTAAGCTCTTGCGGGCTTTGATCATCGTGACCTTGTAACCGTCACGAGTGACCCGAACCCGGTAACTGGCAGCAACGGTCAGATTCTGCGTGTCGGTGGAAACCCACTGCGCCTTTGAGACCGAAACGCTCGCATAGGCGCCCGAATACGGGTCTACAACCATGACCAGGATGAACGCGAATGCGGCACCGAATGCAAACAGCGCGAGAAGTATCGGGCGGCGAATGGGTCGATTCTTGCGCACCGGGGCCGCTGCAATTGGGCGTCCCCCGGGTACGAGACTTTGCGAATGCCTACCCATATTCGATCGATTTTAGCCTACGGACTACCCGATGCGGAAATGGCGGTCAGCGCACTGCCAGCATTACGCCCACGACGGCGTCGAGCAGAAGGTCGACCTGGGACTCGTTGTAGCCCCCGCGCCTGGTGCGGAATGCCACCGTTCGCACGTCATCCACGCTCATCGGTTTGCCGTCCTGGAAGTAGCTCGTGAGCTGATCTCCGAACGCATCCACGTCTTTCGGGTGGTACCCGAGGGTCAGGAAATTCGCGCGCCTGAACCTGTGCCCGAGTGGTCGGTCGAGGCGATCGAGTACCGACTGTGCGGTCTGCCTGGCACGGCCGTACCAGGCTGCGTCGCCCACCTCGGCGAAGGCGCGTTCCCGCTCGCGGGCGGCGAAGGCATCCTCGAGGCGTTCGAGGGCCGCGTCAACATGAACGACGGAGTATCCGCCCTTCTCCATGTCGAAGGCAGTTCGGCGGATGCTCTCCGCAGACACGATGCTGGGTGCTGAACGATCTGCGGAATATGCGCGGCGAGCCTCTTCGAGGAAGTCCTCGACCTCATCGACGTCGTATCCGGCTCGCGACTTTCGAGTGCGTGGGAAAGTTGTGCTCACCCGACTATCTTGCCCCATGAAACAGTACAAACAGCGCGAATGCTACGCCGGCCGAAGGCAGAACCGAGTCGAGCCGGTCGAGGAAGCCGCCGTGACCGGGCAGCCAGGTACTGATGTCTTTGATGCCGAGGTCTCGTTTGATGAGCGACTCTGTGAGATCGCCGATAGTCGCGGTGATGGCGAGCGCGAGGCCGAACAGGAAGCCGAAGTACCACTGCTCGTGAAGCAGGAAGATCGACACGAGGATGCCGGCGATCGTCGCGAACGTCATCGAGCCGGCAAAACCCTCCCAGGTCTTCTTCGGGCTGATGCGCGGAGCCATCTTGTGTTTTCCGAAGACCAGCCCTGTCGCGTAGGCGCCGACATCCGTCGAGATGACGACGATGAGGAACCCGAGAGTCCACCACTGTCCGTTGGTCTCGCCCGTGAGCAGCACTGCGAAGCTGCCGAGAAACACGACATAAGCCTGGATGAAGATACCCGCGAGGATGTCGCGCAGCAGCGCGATCGCAGTTGTTCGGTGGCTCGGACGCACCAGTTCGACCAGGCGCCACACCGTGACGAACGCCATGCCGCCGAGCCCGACAAGGAGCTGCCCTTCCCCGTGCCAGTAGAACGCGGCGGGAACGATTGCGGCCCCCGCGATCGCGGAGGCGACCCGGGGAACGTCCCTGCCCGACGACCGCAGCGCGCTCGACAGCTCCAGGGAGAGAAACACGAGCAGCACGGTGGCGAACGCCATGAAGATCTCTTTGAAGACGATCAGGCTGAAGAGAAAACCAAACCCCAGGACGAGCCCGATGATGATCGCGAGGGGCAGATTACGACCCGTTCGTGCTTCGATTCGCGCATTGGTGGCACGCACCTGAGCTTCGATGTCCGCGACCTGCGCTTCGAATTCGGCGCGGTTGTGAGCCCGCCTGCTCTTACGCGGCGGGGAGCCGTCAGGGGCGTCTGACATCAGACCTCGAGGAGTTCGATCTCTTTGCGGCGCAGTGCCTCGTCGATGGCGTCCACGTGGGTCTTGGTGATGGCATCCAGCTCTTTCTCAGCGCGACCGAGCTCGTCTTCGCCGACTTCGCTTTTCAACGCATCGAGGCCGTCCTTGCCGGTGCGACGGATGTTACGCACCGCAACCTTCGCCTCCTCGCCCTTCGATCGCACGATCTTGACAAACTCCTTGCGGCGTTCCTCGGTCAGTTCGGGAAGAGTGACGCGGATGATCGCACCGTCATTGCCGACGTTGGCGCCGAGGTTCGGCCAATTGACGATGGCCTTCTCGATCTCCTTCAGGGCGCCCTTGTCGTAGGGCGTGACGAGCAGAGTGCGAGCCTCGGGATTCTGCATCGAGGCGAGCTGGGCGAGCGGCGTCGGTGATCCGTAGTAGTCGACCAGGATCTTCTGGAACAGTGCCGGGTTCGCGCGTCCGGTTCGGACTGTGCCGAAATCGTCTTTGGCGATCTCGAGGGCCTTGTCCATCTTGGTCTTCGCTTCGGCCAGTACGTCGCTAATCACGGCAACTCCTTCGTGTCGGTTCGAGTTTAGTTGTTAGGTAACGGCGAGAAGCGCGACACCGGCGAGCACGACTGCCGAGCCGAGTGTTCGCTGCACAGGATGCGGCTCACGAAAGAACAGCCAGCCGCCCAGCGCGACGACAACGACGCTGACCTCACGAGCCGGAGCGACGAGCGATACCGGCGCAAGCTGAAACGCGAACAGGATGAGCACGTAGGCGAGCGGGGCGAGCACGCCGACGACGATCGCCGCGAACCAGTGGCGACGTGCGACATCCAGTGTCACGCGAGGCGAACGAAGGGCGGCGGGGGCAAAGACCACAACCTGCATGAGAAGACTCACCCAGAAGTATCCGACCGGTGGCAGTTTGTGGCTGACGACCGCGTTCGCATCCCACAGCGTGTAGGCGGCGATCATGACGCCGACGAGCAATCCGTACAGGATGCCCACACGATTGTGTGCGGCTCGCGCTCGCCCGCCGGCCAGGCCGATGATGACGACTCCAACGATCACAATGCCCGCGCCGATGAGCCCCAGTGGGCTCGGGCGCTCGCCGAACAGGATGATGGCGAACACAACCGTCAGCAGCGGACCCGTGCCACGCGCGAGCGGGTAGACGATCGAAACATCGCCGAGCCGGTAACCGCGCTGCAAAAGCACAAAATAGGCAAGCTGAAGGATGCCGCTGCCGACAGCCAGCACCAGAACAGTGCCAAGCGGAACACCGGGCTGCGCAAGCGTCACGATCCCGAGGGGTGCGAAAAGTACGGCGCCCACGACGAATGTGAGCCAGAGAAACCGCGTGCCGCTCGTGCGCGCACGCTTGACGGTGAGATTCCAGGTCGCGTGCGCCAGAGCGGCGATCGCGACGAGCGCGACAACAGCCCAGCTCATGCTCGCGGGTGCTAGCCGTCGCTCGGCGGGCGCATGAACACGCTGTGATCGATGGGCTCGTCACGCTGGGGAGACGGCTGGGTGATCACCTCGGCGTTCGCGCCCGATGCATGCTTTTCGATCGCCTGCTCGGTGGGACCGGCAGTGGGGTTCGCGGCAGCTAAGCGACGTGCGTTGACATCGATCGCGCGTGCGAAAAGCGCGAGACCCGCGAACAAGGTGGACGACATTAAGCAGGCTGGGCCGGTCAGGTAGATCACCTGAACAAATGCCGAGATTGTGAGAGCGTCCGACGAGGCGTCGTTGTTCCGGTCCACAAAGCCATGAATTGTGAATCCCGCACTGACAAAGAAGGCGATGAGAAAGACGCCTGAGAGCACCCATAGCGCGGTCTCGAATCGATTTCGGTTCTGGCGAATTTTCGGCTGGAGGTCATCCACCGGCGAGAGAACTGCCACGTCAGGCGCTGACGAGCGTGCCGATGCGTTCGCCGCGAATGGCGGCGGCCACGTTGCCGTCCGGACTCATCCCGAAGACGACCATCGGCATCCGGTTGTCCATGCAGAGACTGAACGCGGTCGAGTCGACGACCTTGAGGCCATTCACGAGTGCCTCCTGATAGGTGATTTCGTCGATTTTGGTTGCTGCGGGGTCCGTGCGCGGGTCGCCGGTGTAGACGCCGTCGACCCCGTTCTTGGCCACAAGCACGACATCCGCTCCGATCTCGAGCGCGCGCTGTGCGGCGACCGTGTCTGTCGAGAAATACGGGAGTCCGGCGCCGGCGCCGAAGATCACGACACGGCCCATCTCGAGGTGACGCTCCGCCCGGCGCGGGATGTACGGCTCCGCGACCTGGGTCATCGAAATGGCGGACTGGACGCGGGTCGCGGCTCCGGCCTGTTCGAGGAAGTCCTGCAGGGCGAGGGCATTCATGACGGTGCC
>JAUZFR010000013.1 GCA_030840335.1 Actinomycetota bacterium
CCAGCACAGCGTCACGGATCGCCTGCTCAAGGTCGATGCCGCGGCGGCGAGTCGTCAGAGTGACGCGAGCAGCACGACGTTCGCGTGCACGCGTTTGCGGCGGGGCCGCGGCAGTTTTGTCCGCGCCGCCGTCTAGCGTGGATTGCGATGGCCCTCGGGGGCGCACCACGCCAACCTCCTGACTGTTCACTAAAGAACGGTTGCGTTCTCTATGCGACCGACTGTAGCGTCCCCTTCTTAGTGAACGGAAGCGTTCACTCGACCGACCCGGGAGAAATTTATGACCACCTCGACGCAGGCGCCCTCGCATGCCGCGCCTGGCGCCGCGCGACGCGGGCACCACCCCGGCCTCGCTCTCGCGGTCATCGCGGCCAGCCAGCTCATGGTGGTGCTCGACGCGACGATCGTGAACATCGCCCTGCCGCACATCCAGGGTTCCCTCAAGTTCTCCACGACCGACCTCACCTGGGTCCTGAACGCATACACCCTGACGTTCGGTGGCTTGCTGCTGCTCGGCGGTCGGGCGGGCGACATCCTCGGCCGCCGGCGGGTTTTCGTGTTCGGGATCCTGCTCTTCATTCTGGCGTCGTTCCTCGGCGGCCTTGCGACGACGTCGTGGTGGTTGCTCGCCGCGCGTGCGCTGCAAGGAGTCGGTGGTGCCATCGCGTCCCCGACGGCCCTTTCGCTGATCACGACGAACTTCGACGAAGGACACGAACGCAACAGGGCGTTCGGCGTGTTCGCGGCGGTCTCCGGTTCCGGAGCGGCCGTCGGTCTGCTGGCCGGCGGCATGCTCACGTCGTGGCTCTCCTGGCGCTGGGTGTTGTTCGTGAACGTGCCCATCGGCATCGTGATCGCGCTGCTCGCCCGCGAATACATCAACGAGTCGGAGCGGCATCCCGGTCGTTTCGACGTGGGTGGCGCGATTACTTCGACCCTCGGCATGAGTGTGCTCGTCTACGGATTCATCCGAGCCGCCGGCACAGCGGGTTGGGGCGACACGTGGACGGTGCTGTCGTTCGTGTTCGCGGTCGTAATGCTGGTCGCCTTCGTCGTCATCGAGATGAGGCATTCGCAGCCCATCACGCCGTTGCATCTGTTCGCGAATCGCAATAGAAGCGGCAGCTATGTCGTGATGCTTGCGCTGGCGGGCGCGCTGTTCAGCATGTTCTTCTTCCTGACCCTGTTCGTGCAGTACGTCTTGAAGTACAGCCCACTGAAGGCAGGTTTCGCCTTCCTGCCGGTGGCCGCATCCGTCATCGTCAGCGCGCAGATCTGCGCGAAGCAGTTGCTGAAGGTCGGGCCCAAGCCATTCATGGTGTTCGGGGCTGTGCTCGACGCAATCGGCCTGTTCTGGCTTTCGCAAGTCGGGGTGCACAGCAGCTACGTCGGCGGGCTCCTCGGCCCCATGGTCGTCTTCGGTCTCGGCATGGGATTCCTGTTCGTCCCGCTGACCGTGGTGGCGGTCGCGGGCGTCGCACCGCACGAATCCGGGTCGGCATCAGGCCTGCTGAACGTCATGCAACAGGTGGGCGGCACCTTGGGGCTCGCGATCCTGACGACGGCCTTCGCGAGCGCGCAGCGGCAGGAGGGGAAGCACACGCACGACAACCTGCAGATCCTCGCTCATGGCATCTCGGCCACGCTGAAGGTGTCGGTGGTCTTCGCGGTGATCGCGCTCATCGCCACCATCGTCGGCATCACCGCGAAAGCGGAAGACGTCGATACCGCGTCCGTGCCGGGAATGGGCGCGTAGTCGACCCAGAAGTCGCGACATCCTGGACGGGCTTTCACCCGCAGTGGTCAGACGCCCGTCCAGGATTCTCGGTCAGCTTGCGTCGGTCCGTTGCAACGCCTGGCGAATGCGGTCGAGCGGCAATGCCGGTGTGCGATGCCCGTCGCGCCCGACCATTTCCGAGTTGACCACGAGTGCGTTCAGTACGGCCTCCTCGACGACCTCGACGACCGCGGTGAAGAAGCCGTCCATCCGGCCCCACGGCACGAAGCGCAGCGTGTCGTACTCGTCGTCCGCTGGGTCGATCCCAGCGATTCCGCTGCGCAACGCGCCCGAATTCGCCGTGGAGAACGCAAGGAAGATGTCTCCGGAGAAGTGACCACCCGCGGTTCCCGTCCTCGCCAGCCCCAGCGGCACCCGGCGCGCCAGCGCCTTGCACTGCCCTGGAAGCAGCGGCGCATCGGTAGCGACGATGACGATGACCGACCCGGCGCCGGGGACGTGTGGCGCTGACGAAGTCGAGGCGAAACCGCTCCCGCGCGCACGATCGCGGGCGAGCCAGTCGACGTCCTCGAGCGGGTTGTCCTCGGACAGCAGGTGTCCCATCGCCACGCCTGCGATCGTGAGCTCCGAACGGGCACCGAAGTTCGCCTGAACGAGTGCTCCGACGGTGTACTCGGCCGTTCCGTAGGACACCTTTCGCGACGACGTTCCGGAGCCACCCTTGAAGCCGTAGCAATTCATGCCGGTGCCACCGCCGACCGACCCTTCGGCAAGCGGGCCGGGACCGGCTGCATCCAGGGCCGC
>JAUZFR010000015.1 GCA_030840335.1 Actinomycetota bacterium
CCGTGGACGTTCGAACGCGGCGACGGCCACTACTCCCTGCGCAACCTCGGTCGCGAGCCGCTGTCGGCAGTCACGTTCAGCCTCTACGGGTCAGGCGTGATGCCCGCGACGAGGCCATCGACCCTCAATGCCGGTGAGGCCCTCGAGATCATGATTTCCGGCAGCAACCTGTCGCGGGACACGATCGGAGTGGTGCGTTGGTTCCGGCCGAACGGCCACGAGTACCTGTGGCGCGTCAGCTTCTGAGCCGGTTGCCAGCCGCGCATCCGGGTCGACTAGTCCTCACCCGCAGAGACGTCGTCCCTTATTCAAAAGGATCCGCGGCCTGGTCAACGCGGTCTCCTGCTTCAACGGCACGGGCGGTCCCTTCACGGCGAGTTTCGCCCGCTCAACCGTACCCCGACCACCCGGGCCCCACGCGTGGCTGGTACTGTCTCAGAAATGCGCCGCTTTACGTTCTCCAGCGGCAACGCCCGCAAGATTCTGGCTCTTCCGTTGTACGCTCTCGGCGCTCTCGCGAGCATGCTGGTATCGCGTCGTTCGGGGCTTTGGGTCTTTGGCTCGGGAATTGGGGTCGGCGAGGGCGCACTGGCGCTGCTTGCGCAGGCTCGAGCGGCCAATCCCCGGTTGCGTACTGTCTGGCTCGCGCGCGACGACCGTGACCTGCGCGACGCTGCGGCCCTTGGCATCCGCGCCGTCCGCAAGTCGAGTTGGCGCGGGTTCCGGCTCACGCTGCGTGCCGAGGTGATCGTGGTCACCCACGGCTTTGGCGACGCCAACCGGTTCGCCACTCACGGCGGTTTCGTCGTGCAGCTATGGCACGGCGTTCCGTTCAAGCACATTCACCTCGACTCCCCCGCGACCTTGCGTGTCCCCGTACTGTCGAGCCTCCCCCTCGTGCGGTCCCTGCTCCGCCGCGTGTACGAGCGTTCCGCCAACGGTTACCGGATGTTCGCGGCCGCGTCCCCGCTGTCCGCCGCTCGCATCCGATCGGCTTTCGCGCTGCCCGCGGATCGGGTGGTCGTGACCGGTGATCCGCGGGACGACGTGCTGTTCGTTGGAACTGCGGTCGATCGGCGCGAGAAGGCCAGGCAGACAATGGCCGGCCTGCTCGGCGATGCCAGCCTTTCGTCGTCGCGCATCCTGTTGTACGCGCCGACCTGGCGAGACGGAGACCCCGACCCGGCGATCCCGGCCGCGGACGGCTGGCGTCGGATTGGCGAGTACCTCGAGGCCACCGACTCGATTCTGATCGTGCGGTCGCATCCTCTCGGTGTCGGCGACTATGCCGGCGGAGTGGCTGCGTCCCCGAGGGTACGACTGCTCGGCTCCGACCTTCTGACCGACATCACGCCGATTCTCACCGGCGTCGACGTGCTGGTGACCGACTATTCGTCGATCGCGTACGACTTCGCACTGGTCGGCGGCGAAATCGTGTTTCTCGCCCCCGATGTGGCCGAGTATGCCGCGAGCCGCGGTCTTTACGAGCCCTACGCCGACTTCAGCGGCGGTACCGAGGTCGCAACCTGGGATGCCGCGCTCGAACTGCTCCAGGCGAGCGCCAGCGACGATGGGGTTCGTCGTCGCCTTCTCGCTCACACCGACTGGCTCGCGACGCGCGTTCATACGTTCCACGACGGTCGGAGTGCCGCGAGGGTTTTCGATGAGATCGTGTCGCGACTCGAAGGCACCACGATCGTGACTGTCGACGACTCGGGGCTCGATGTCGACACGCTGCTCATCGGCGACGGTGCGACACCTGTTGTGACGATTTCGGGCGCGGCGGGCACGCACGCACCGACGACCGTTCGTCTGGGTGGCTCACGGCTGCAGCTGCCGGGTTCGCTCGAGGTTCTTGATGGCCGCTGGACCGCGACGATTCCGCTGCTGACGTCGCGCTGGAGCGGTCCTGCCCTGCCCCCGCCCACCGGCCGGTACCGAGTGCGGATCAGCGGAACGGATGGACGACCGGTCACCCTCAACCTGACGGCTGCGGTTCCCGAGCCCGTCACGCGCGCGGGCCTCTTTCGCCTTTCGGTCGGCGTATCCGGCGACGGCATCACGCTCGACTTCTCCGCACCGCTCGACGACAGCGAGCGTGGGTCGGCGCAACAGTCGCGCCTCGAGGCTGCCTACCGATCGGCGAAGGAACCCCTCGAGAACGCGGTGTTCTTCGAAAGCTACTTCGGACAGAACGCGTCGTGCAATCCGCGTGGAATCGATGCCGCCCTCCGCCGCATCCGTCCGGACATCACGCGCTACTGGAGCGTTACTGATGCGTCGGTAGAGGTGCCACAGGGCGCGATCGCTGTCATCGAGGGCAGCAGCGAATGGTGGAGGGCCAGGGCTTCCGCTCGCCTGCTCGTCGTCAACGACTGGCTCCGTAAGCGCTATCGGTCGAAGCGCGGCCAGACCGTGCTTCAGACCTGGCACGGTACGCCGCTCAAACGCATCGCGCTCGACCGCAGGGAAGTGCGCCCGCGCACGGCCGTTGCCACCTGGCTGGAGAAGTCGCGATGGAACATCATGCTCGCTCAGAACCAGTTCAGTGCCGACACGTTCCGGTCGGCCTATTCGTTCAAGTCGCCGATCTGGCAGGAGGGCTATCCGCGCAATGACGTGCTCGTCACCGGCAATGCGGATGAGCTGCGCGCACGCCTTGGCATTCCGGCGGGCAAGACGGTCGTGCTGTATGCGCCGACCTGGCGGGATGACCGCCCCGGCAAGGTCGATCATCTCGACGTGGCGAGCTTCAGCAGGGAGCTGGGCCCGGACTTCGTCATCCTGATCCGCGGGCACTCGCGCACCATGCAACCGGGCATCGATGTGCGCGCAACAGGTGTCGTCGATGTGACCGGTTACCCCGATATCTCTGAGCTCTTCCTGGTTGCCGATGCCCTGGTGACCGACTACTCGTCGGTGATGTTCGACTTCACCGTCACGGGCAAGCCAC
>JAUZFR010000151.1 GCA_030840335.1 Actinomycetota bacterium
GATCCGACCGGCGGCGTTGTTCGGCTCGGCGGGGTCGACATCCGCGGGCTTGATCGCGAGGAATTGCGCGCGCAGATCGGCTACGTCGAGCAGGATGCGCCAGTGCTCGCCGGGTCCATTCGCCAGAACCTCACACTCGGCGCACCGGATGCGACCGACGAGCAGTGCATCGAAGTTCTGCACTCGGTGAATCTCACAGAGGTTCTCGAGCGAAACGAACTCGGACTGGATGCGCCGGTTGGCGAAGGCGGCGTGATGCTGTCTGGCGGCGAACGCCAGCGCCTCGCGATTGCTCGCACTCTGCTCGCGGCGCCGCCGATCCTGCTGCTCGACGAGTCGACATCCTCGCTTGACGGGTTGAACGAACAGATGCTGCGCGAGGCAATCGACGCGGTGGCGCAGAATCGCACGCTCATTGTGATTGCTCACCGGCTCTCGACGGTGGTCGACTCCGACCAGATCGTGGTGCTCGACCACGGCCGGGTCGTGGGCGTCGGGACCCACTCCGAACTGGTGGTTTCGACCCCGCTGTACAAGGAGCTGGCAAAGCACCAGCTGCTCGTCTGAGCCGTGGGAGTCAGACGAGTGCGTACATGGCGACGGCGGCCGTCGCAGCGACATTCAGCGAATCGATCCCGTGTGCCATTGGGATGCGAACTATCGTGTCCGCGGCCGCGATCGCCTCGGGAGTCAGACCCTCACCCTCAGCGCCCAGCACGAGCGCGACGCGCTCCGGGGCCGTCGTGGCAAACGTCTTGAGATCAACCGAGTCATCCGAGAGCGCCAGCGCCGCGATCGAGAAACCGGATGCGCCCAGCAACGCCCGCACGGATGCCCAGTCCCCGACACGCGTCCACGGAACCTGCAACACGGTCCCCATGCTCACGCGGATGGCACGGCGGTAGAACGGATCGGAGCAGCGCGGCGTGACGAGCACGGCATCCGCCCCGATCGCCGCGACCGAACGGAAGATAGCGCCGACGTTTGTCGGGTCGGCGACGTTCTCGAGGATGACGACGCGGCGTGCCTCCCGCAGGAGGTCTTCCGCCGCCGGCAGCTGTGGGCGATGCATCGAAGCGATGAGCCCGCGGTGAAGCAGGTACCCGGTGAGCTCTTCGAGCAAGTGGGGCGGCCCGGAGAAGATCGGAACGTCGAAGCCCGCTGTTGCTTCAACCGCCTCACCGACTGAAGCGCCGAGCGCGAGCACCGACCGCGGCCGATGCCCCGCCGCAATCGCGCGCTGCAACACGAGGAGCGACTCGGCGATGTAGAGGCCGTGCTCGGATCCGGTCGACTTCTTGAGCGCGACATCCGTGAGGTGCGCGAAGTCAGCCAGCCGCGGATCGTCGAGCGTGCTGATCTCGATGACGGGCATCCGGCTCCTTCCTCACGACGGTTACCGACCGCCCCGCTACGCGAACGGGTTCGGCGTCAGCACGTACTTGGTTGAGAGGTACTCGTTGATGCCCTCGAGTCCGCCTTCGCGACCGATGCCCGACTGCTTCACACCGCCGAAGGGCGCCGCGGCGTTGGACACGACACCGACGTTGAGACCCATCATGCCGGTCTGGATGCTTTCGACGAGCCTTTGCCCGCGGGCCAGGTCTTTCGTGAAGACGTAGCTGACCAGGCCGTACTCGGTGTCGTTCGCCTTCGCCACGGCATCCGCCTCATCGGTGAAAGGAATGATCGACAGCACCGGTCCGAAGATTTCTTCGCGAAGGATGTCGCTGCCGGGCTGCACGTCGGAGAGCACGGTCGGCTCATAGAACGTCCCCTCCCCGTCGACGCGCGACCCGCCCGCAAGGAGCGTCGCACCGCGACTTACCGCGTCCTGAACGAGCTCGTCCGCCTTCTCGACTGCCGACTCGTTGATCAGCGGTCCGATGGTGACACCGTCGTCGGTGCCGCGACCGATGCGAAACTCCTTGACCCTTGCCGTCACCCGAGACGCGAATTCCGCAGCCACGGATTCGTGCACGATGAACCGGTTCGCGGCCGTGCAGGCCTGCCCGATATTACGGAACTTGGCGAGCATCGCGCCGTCGACCGCCTTGTCGAGATCGGCGTCCTCGAACACGACGAACGGCGCGTTGCCACCCAGCTCCATCGAGGTGCGCAGGATCCCGTCGGCGGCCTGCTTGAGCAGCGAAATGCCAACCGGGGTCGAGCCCGTGAACGACAGCTTGCGCAGTCGCGGGTCGGCGATGATCGGCCCGGAAACAGCGGATGACGTCGAGGTGGTGAGCACCCCGAGCACGCCCGCGGGAAGCCCGGCGTCCTGCAGCAGTTTGGCGAAGTAGAGGGTGGTCAGCGGCGTGAGCTCGGCTGGCTTGATGATCGCCGTGCAACCGGCGGCGAGCGCGGGCGCAATCTTTCGCGTGGCCATCGCCAGCGGGAAGTTCCAGGGCGTGATGAGGAATGACGGACCCACGGGCAGCTGCGTGACAATCATTCGCCCGGTGCCCTCCGGGTTTGAGCCATAGCGACCCGAGATGCGCACCGCCTCTTCGCTGAACCACCGAAGGAATTCGCCGCCGTACGTCACTTCGCCACGGGATTCGGCGAGCGGCTTGCCCATCTCGAGAGTCATCAGCAGGGCGAACTCATCCGCGCGCTCCTGCAGCAGGTCGAACGCACCGCGCAGAATCTCGCCGCGCACCCGCGGCGCGGTCGCGCCCCAGGACGCCTGCGTCTCCGCCGCCGCATCCATTGCCCGCGCTCCGTCTTCAACCGACGCGTCGGCGATCGTCTTGATGACGCGACCAGTCGCCGGATCGATAACGTCGATGCTGCGGCCGGAAGTCGAGTCGACCCATTCGCCGCCGATGAACAGCTGGTGTGGAATCTTCGTGAGCAGCTCGGCTTCTGTTGCCTCAGACATCGTTGTCTCCAATCGGTGCTTGCGAGTCGACGACTGTCGCCCCCGCTTCCTGCAGTTCGGTGAGCGCGGCGGCGCTCGAGGCCGGGTCGACCCCGGCGATGAGATCGGTGAGTACGCGCACGTTCCGGTGGCCGGCGATCCCATCGAGCGCGGATGCCCGCACGCAGTAGTCGGTGGCGATTCCGACGACATCGATATCCGTTACGCCGAGCTCGTCGAGCTTCTGTGGGACGGTCTCGCCGTCATCCGTCGTGCCCTCGAAGATTGAGTAGGCGGGCTTGCCCTGCCCCTTGCGCACATGGATGTCGACCAGCGACGTGTCGAGCGCAGGGTGGTACTCCGCTCCCGCTGTGCCCGCGACGCAGTGCGGCGGCCAGGTCACCACGAAGTCTGGCGGGGAGGTCGTCGCGAAGTGCCCGCCGTTGTCGTTCGTCGCATCGTGCCAGTCGCGCGAAGCGAACACGGCACCATAAAGCGACGGATGTGCACGCAGATACTCGGAGACGTGCGCGGCTACCGCGGCGCCGCCATCGACACCAAGAGCTCCACCCTCGGTGAAGTCGTTTTGCACGTCAATAATGAAGAGTGCCCGCATGGCAGGGTCGCCGTTCCTTCAGCTGGTTGTGAGGTTCTTGCCGCATTTGTACACGGCAGTCGCAAGGGAGTCGAGCGCCGGTTGCGCCGAAGTCGTGATGCCGGACCCGATCCCGTAAAAGGCAAATGCGAGCTTGGTGCCATCCCGCGCGGTCAGGTATCCGCTCAGCGTGTATGCCGACGCGATGGAGCCGGGCTTCGCGTAGATCTTTCCCACCGCGATCGCGTTCGCGCCCGTGAATCGGGTGGTCAGGCCGCCGGTCTTGCCCGCCAGTGGCATTCCGTCGGCGACGTACTGCAGGCCATCCTGCTTCTGGCTGATGGCGGCCATGAGCTTCGCCATGTACAGCGCCGGAACGGCGTCCTCATCGCTCTCGCCTGATCCGTCGAGAATCGCGAGGTCGGAGGTGTCGATACCGTACTTGCTGAGCGCACTCGTGATCGCGTTCTGCAGAGATCCGGATGTGCCGCCCATATTCTCGCGAACCGACACGATTCGGGCGAGCATCTCGGCGAGAGTGTTATCGCTCGCGAGCAGCATCTGTCGCACCAGCGTCTTCACGGGCTGGGACTGCACCTTTGCGAGTTGCGGTGCGCCATTCTCGGCATGCCCATCGACGAGCGTGATGTTGGGATTTCCGAGCGCGGCCACGAACGCATTACCAGCGCGGGACACCGGATCAGTGCCACGCGGACTGACCTGGAACTTCGGATTGGCTCGATCGCCGTCGACCTGCAGCGCGGTCACCTCGGAGAGGAATCCGCCGGTCTGCTCCGAGCGCGGCCACGAATCGATCCAGTTGTCGGCAGGATCCCAATACGAGGAGTCGAGAATGACCTGCGTGATCGGCACTCCCGGATGTGCGGCGTCGTACGCGGTCTGGGTAGCCGCGGCGAGCGCGGCCATGGTCGGTGCTCCGGCATAGATGCTCTTGCCCGCCGGCTCACGACTCAGCGTTGCATCGCCCTGGCCGATGAGCGTGATGGAACCAGGCGTTACGCCATCCACGACCTGGGTCGCGATGCGGTAGTTGGGGCCGAGCACCGCGATCGCCGCAGCCGCAGTAAGCACTTTCTCGCCGCTCGCCGGGCGTTGCGCACTCGTGTCGTTGAGCGAATAGAGCGAGTCGCCGCTACTGACGTCGACCACCGACCCGAACGCCTTCTTGAGAGCAGACGCCGTTGTGAGTCGACTGATCGAACACGTGGGGATGGTAGCCGCCGCAACCTGATCGGCGGCGACATCACGGGTCGGGGCCGATGACGATGTTCCGCCGGGCGTCGTCGCTGGTTGTTGACTGCCTTTGCCTGCCGCAATACCCGCGAACACGGCACCAGTACCGAGCAGAAGGAACGCCGCAGCGAGCGCGCCCGCGATAAGTGCGACTTTGTTTCTCGAGGGAACTGAGCCTGGCCCGCCACCTGCGGGTGTCGCTCCTCCCGCGGTCGACTGCGCGTTTTCGCGAGCCTCCCGCCTACTGAAGGGCTGCTGTGGGTCGGTCACTTTGGCAATGATACCGGGGGCTTCTGTGCCCGCGCAGAAGCCAATACTCGGGGCTGGCTAGCAAGTCACCCAACGCGACGCGGCGCGGGTAAACGAGGTGGGCTCGTTGGGGATTCCGCCGTGCGTCATGGCGAACAGGATGCACACTCCGGCGATATTGCCGGTGAAGGTCGGGCGGTACTCGACGGCTCGGTGCTCGGTCGAATCCCACCACTTCTGAGCGACAGTCGCACCCGTGTTGCCTGAGCCTCCCGCGAGGTTGCCGTCGCACCCTACGCTCGGAACTCCGTCGCTGCGCTTCGAGCCGATGTGACCCCACGCGCTGCTGGGATTCGTGCTCGGGTCTTCAGCCATCCAGAACAGTCGCTGCTCCATGCAGGAGTCGTACTTGTAGTTGGCGAGCGGGATCGGAGCGAGACAGTGAGCGACACGGATGTCGTTCATCGCCTGCGCGAAGGCGGAGAGATCGGCCGATGTGGTTCCCAGCACTCCCCCCTTCGACACGGCACTCGGTGCCGAGTTTGTCGAGCCGCTGACATTGCTTGGGCAGGCCTTTGCCTTCGATGCCAGCTGGGTACGGCGAGGCGCCGCGGCCGTGGCCGATCCGCCAGCGCGTGAGCCGGGGGTGGGTGTGGATGTCTGGGCAACGTGTTCACCGTCGGGGCTGACGTCCTTCACGGACTTGGTGGACGACGCTTCGGGGCTGACGACCGCGCCAGCCAGCACGACCGACTTGGGTGCTGAGAAGGCGAACGTCGTGGATCCGACCGACGACGTGTCGACGCCGGACGCGGTGCCGGTCCCCCCGGCGAACGACAGAGCCAGCGCTGCTACGGCGACAAACGCCGTCCCCAGAAATATAGAATGCTTCACGTTTGTACCCCCATACAACGCCGCGCCAACCCCAGTTAAGGCGCGTACCCCTCACGTTATGCCCGAAAATGAGCCCTCACAACCCGCGTGGGGGTCAAAACCGCGGCGTCTGCCCCCTGATTGGGGGCGTGTCGCTGGGCGAATGTCATCCGTTTGGGGGGCATTGCTAGCCGCCAATGTGCAGCGGAGGAACGATGATCGTGCACGCGTGATGGGCACTGCCCGACATCCGCTAACGTAATCGTCGTGCCATCGTCCCTCGCCATTCTGCGTCGCCGAACGAGAATTCGATTGAACATCGGCACCGCTCTCGTCGTGCTCGCCGCCATCGGTGGCTATGTTTCGTTCTTCTCGCTGTCGCTTGGAGTCGAGGTCTACGGAGCCTCGGTGAGCCTGCTGACGAACTGCGGCTCGCTCCTTCACCCGACCTCGCCGACGACCGACGAACAGGTGCAAATTTGCGCTGGCGAGCTGGGCGGTCAGGCGGTCTTCGCCTGGACCAGCGGCGGGATCGCGGCGGCCCTTCTCGCGATAGCGATCGTCATCTTCGCCCGCACGCCGCGCCGCATCTCGTTCTGATCACTTCGCCGAGCGCGGGATACTGCGGTCGAGCAGGGTGAGGATCAGCACACCAACGCCGATCCCGCCGAGCACCCAGGCGAGCGTGTGCAGTCCGGCATCCGTTGCGGCCGAACCGAATGTGATGCCAATCAGGCTGGATGAGAAGATCGCGCCGATGTAGCCGAAGGTGCGGTACAGGCCGGATGCGACCGCGATCTCCGCGGCCGGCGTCTGCAGATAGAGCGCGGCCTGGTTCGCGAACCCGCCGAAGCCGTTCGTGCAGCCGAGCAGCAGCGACATCCCGATCAGCGCGAGAACACTCGACTCGCTCGTGATCAACAGCGTCACAACCGCGGTCGCGATCAACGCAGCACCGGAAAGGATGAGCGGCCAGCGAATCCAACCGCGTCCCGAAACGAGACGGGAGATCACTATGCTCAAACCCGACAGCGGCAACAGGATCAGTCCAACAGCAAAAGCGCTGAGGTGCGCGCTTTGCTCCATCCACTGGCTGATTCCATAGAGCGACGCGTAGATACCGAGGGCGACGAGCAGTTGGCGCAGGTAGGTGCGCAACAGCGGAAGGTTGGCTCCGAGCATCCGCACGTCGATCAGCGGTCGACTTGCTCGTCGCTCCCACATCACGAGGCCAGCGAGAAGCACGACGACAATCGGCAGCAGCCACCAGGTAGGCGATTTCAGGCTCGCGAGGAACAGCAGCAGGCTGGTGACCGCACCCGCGAACAGAAGGATGCCGGGGAGATCGAGCGCGCCGAGCAGGCTTTCGCGATGCTCGCGTGGGATCGCCTCATCCTTCGGGACGCCGGTGAGCGTGAGGACCAGGGTAATCAACGCCAGCGGAATGTTGACCGCGAACAGAGCCTGCCAGCCGAAGACCCCGGTGAGCACGCCTCCGAGCGGGAGCCCAAAGACGATGGTGATCTGGGCCGCGATGGAGAAGTTGCCGAGCACTCGGCTCGGCACACCCATACCAACGCTGTCCGCGCGCTTGCGCACAAGGGCCATCGCGGTGGGATATGCCGCCGACGTTCCGATGCCGATCAAGGCGCGCGAGAGGAGCAGAAATCCGAAGGCGGGCGCCGTCGCGCCGATCACGCCGGCGATGAGCAGGATGATGATGCCGCTGAGGAACACGCGGCGCGGACCGAAAATGGTCGACAGCTTGCCCATGGTCGGCTGCATGATCGCGCTGCACAGGTACAGCACGGAAATGAGCGTTGCTGTCTCGCCCGGTCCGGTGTGGAAGTCGACGCCGATGCCGACCAGGCCGGTCGCGATCATCGAGCTGTTGATCGGATTCAGCGTCGATCCGAACAATAGCGGTGCGGTGAACCGCCATCCAAACGGCTTGCGGGCTGCCGAGTCGGAAGCGATCTCCGGCGCGGCGGATTCGGTCATCAGCGAGTGCTGTCGAGCAGGTCGAGAATTTCTTGGGTTGTTCCGGACTCGCCGATGCGCGGAAAGACTCGCGTGAGGCTGTATTCGTGCGCCTCCGCGCTCATGTCGGTCATCGCATCCACGGCAAGGGTTACGTTGAAGCCGTGCTCGAACGCCTGATTCGCGGTCGATTCCACGCCCGATGCGGTCGCGATACCGGAAATGACCACCTGCGTCACACCGATGCTCTTGAGATGATCGTCGAGGTCGGTGTACGTGAAGGCACCACGAGTCTTCTTGACGACCACGTGGTCTTCGGGCTGCTGGTCGAGCTCCGCGACGAGGTCTGCCCAGTCATCCGGACGCGCGCCGCCACTCAGAAGGCCAGCTTGCTCAGTGCGACCGGATGGCGCGCCGGTCACCCGCACGAGAACGACTGGTAGCCCGTGCCGACGGAACGCCTTCGTGAGCGCCGCCGCGTTAGCGACGACACCTTCGGCTGGGTGGACTGTCGGCAGGCCGACGACACCCTTCTGCAGATCGATGACGACTAGTGCGGTTTTCGGATCGAGAGTGGTGAGCGCCATGGGATTTTCCTTGTTTGTGTGTCGCACGGTGTTGGACGTGACGGATTGATCGCGACCCGGCGGGTGCGACTCGTAGGTGTGGATTCTTGCTACGGATCGAGAAGCCGCTTGAGCAGCTCGATTCCCGTGGATAGGTCTCGTTGCTCGCGATCGGAGAGCTTGGATTCGATCGTGCGGGAGAGCCAGTCTTCCTTCGCGGCACGGCCGGCCTCGACCATGTGACGCGCCTCCGGAGTTGCGGAAAGGATGGACTGCCTTCCGTCGGTGGGATCCGGCGCGCTGCTGACAAGTCCAACCGCGTCGAGCGCCGACACGATCGCGCCCATCGACTGCGGTCGCATCCCTTCGGCGCGCGCCAGCGCGGTGAGCGTCATTGGGCCATCGGTCAGGAGGCGAATCAGCGCGGCGACTTGTGACGGCGTGAAGTCGCCGGGCTCAGCCTGTTCGCGCAGCTTGCGGCGAAGCTGTCCAACGAGGATTCGCACCTCGCGAGCGAGAGCATGCGCATCCGTCGCGGTGAGGTCGACCTGCTCCCTGGGCATGGATTAACGGTAACAGATACTAAGGCAAACTACGCAGTTTTACTTCATAAATTGGCTCATGACTTCGCGGACTCGTCGAGGACCACCACGCAGTCTGGCCATATAGTGCTCGCATGTCTCTTCGGCCAGCATCCGCGGTTCCGCTCGCCGTCGCGGACCTCGCGCTGCGGCAGGCGTTCCGCGGATTGCCGTCGGTCGGTCAGTATCTGCCACTTTCGGGCGCGCGGTTCGCACGCGTCATGAATGTATCGAAGACCGGTATCGCAGAGGATATCGAGACGGGCACGATTGACGTCGAGGTCGCGGCGGCGCTGGCGACAATTCTCCGCGCTCACACCAGCACACCTGCCGACTGTTACTTCTTGGTCTGGGAAGGGTACGGGCCCCTCCTTCCGGGCGTCCGCGACGGAGCGACTGTGACGCTCGAGCCCAACCGCGAGATGCATGTGCTCGCAGGCGACCTGTCGGACGGCGCCGAGTCAATCGAGGAACCTCCATTCGCGCGCACCGCCCTGTGGTGGATCCCCGCGGATGGCGCGTGGCTCGTTGGCAATGACATCTACGGCGCGAGCGTCTACGTCGCAGCATCCGAGTCGGCCATTGCCGCGATCCTGGCATCCGAGGAACTCGAGTCCCACGCGGTAGAACCGACGGACGAGCTCATCGCGGAACTATTCGACTAGCGCTTCTCTGCTTTGATTACGAATCTGAATTGACTCGGTTGAAGGATGACTGCAAATCCCCCGATCGAAGCGGGAGCGTGACTCGGCGTCGCCCCCTTCGTGTCGTCGAAGCGCCCAGATTGGCGTAGCCGAAGTATGCGCCGAAGTCGAGGAACCCGCAATCGCGGGTGACGCCCATTCGGGGGTATTGTGCGACCAAAATCGGCACCCTACTGTCGGAAGATTCCCTTATTGAGGATAACTA
>JAUZFR010000164.1 GCA_030840335.1 Actinomycetota bacterium
GCCGAGCCACGGGGCGATCCAGTACGCGATGATCAAAAGGAAGTCGGTATAGGTGACGCCGACATCCTTGAGAGCTGTGAGGGCCACGATAAACCCGACTACTCCGAACACGACCGCAACGATGGCCCGTCGGAGAGCGAACGGAATCTTCACGCCAGCGGCAAGGAACGACATAGCACCCGAGTACACATTGAGTGCATTCGCCGCAATCGCGCCGACCGCGATGGCAACGAGGGTGATCGCCCGCACCCAGTCCGGCATCACCGAGTGCGCGACGAATGAGGTTGTCGGGTTATCCGGGTTGTAGCCGGCAACGGTTGCGGCCGCAGCTCCACCAGCCATGAGAACCGTGCACGACACGAAGTTGCCAAGGCCGGCGGCCCATCCGATCTTCTTGCGGCTCGTCGACTTCGGCAGGTACCGGGTGTAGTCGGATGCGTACGGGTTCCATCCCGCGGCATAGCCGAATGCCGCGCCGACCGTCAGTGAGAAGCCGCCGAAGGTGAATGCGTTCGATCCGCCGCCGCTGATCGCAGACTTCGCGGAGATGAAGACGAAGATGACCGCGATGAGGAAGATCGCACCGAGCACATAGGTTGAATAGCGCTCGAAGAGCTGCACAAGGTCGTGCCCGACGAACGCGAGGAGGATCTCGAGCACAACGATGATGACCAGCGAAGCCCACGTCGGCAGCACGGGTATCAGCAGCGATAGCGCAAACGCACCGGAGACCGAGTTCACTGCGAACCAGCCGATTCCCGCGACGAGAGCGTTGATACCTGCCGGAAGGATGTTGCCGCGCGTACCAAATGCGGTACGGCTCAGAACAAGTTGCGCCAAACCCTCGCGCGGACCCCAGGTCGAGAGGATGCCTTGGGTGGCGCCGCCGAGGGCGTTACCGATCACGATCGCTGCGATGGCCTGCCAGAAGCCCAGTCCGAAGAAGGCGACAGCAATGACGCCCACAAAGATGGTCGCAAACTCAAGGTTGGGAGCGGTCCAGGTGGCGAACAGCTGCCACGGTGAGCCGTGGCGTCGGGAGGCGGGTATTGCTTCGATTCCGCCGGGTTCGACGGTGGTCGCACTGCTTCGGGTGGTTTCGGTGATGGCCATGGCGAAAGCGTATGGCCCGCGCCGGTCGCGTCGAAGCTTTTTGGGCCGTCTTTGCGAACTTTAACGCAGATGTAACACGGGGTGTACGGGCGTGATAGTCGACGCCGAAAGGTCAGCGCGAAAGTTCGTCGGTGATCGCCGCGACGAAGCCGTCGATGTCGGCTTCGGTCGTGTCGTATGAGCACATCCAGCGCACCTCGCCGGCGGCGCGGTCCCAGTCGTAGAAACGGAACTTCTCGCGAATGCGGTCGGCCGCGTCGTTGTCGAGCACCGCGAATACCGCATTGGCCTGGGTCGCCTGGCTGAAGCGGAGGCCGCTGATAGTTCCCGCCGCGATCTCGCCCTCGAGCGCCGACCGCAGCCGCGTGGCCATGGCATTCGCGTGTCCCGCCGAGGTGAGGTAAAGGTCGTTCTCCAGAAGGGCAAGCAGCTGCGCGCTGACAAAGCGCATCTTCGATGCGAGTTGCATGTTCAGCTTGCGCAGGTACAGCAGCCCGTCGGATTTCGCCGGGTCGAGCACGACGATGGCCTCGCCGTAGAGCATCCCGTTCTTAGTGCCACCGAAGCTGAGGATGTCGACACCGGCATCGGTCGTGAACTCGCGCAGCGGCACACCGAGCGCCGCCGCCGCGTTTGAGATGCGCGCGCCATCCATGTGCAGCGTCATGCCGCGAGCGTGGGCGTGGTCCGCGA
This sequence comes from Actinomycetota bacterium, assembly GCA_030840335.1. Taxonomy (GTDB): domain Bacteria; phylum Actinomycetota; class Actinomycetes; order Actinomycetales; family Microbacteriaceae; genus Galbitalea. Next base: position 1,807 of record JAUZFR010000164.1, read on the forward strand.
TCGCACGGATGTCGGCGACTGAATAGAGGGTGCCGAGTTCGGTCGTCTGTGTGATGCTCACGGCGAAGGGCTGCGCACGGTGCTCGTCGCCCCATCCCCACGCCTGGCGGTCGATGAGTTCTGGCGAGAGCTTGCCGTCCGGGGTGTCAACGGTCAACAGCTTGAGGCCGCTGATCCGCTCGGGCGCGCCGCCCTCATCCGTGTGGATGTGCGCTGTGCTGGTCGAGATGACCGCGCCCCAGCGCGGCATGGTGCTGGTGAGCGCGGTGACATTGGCGCCGGTTCCGTTGAAGACCGGAAAGGTCTCGGCCTGCTCACCGAAGTGGGTCTTCATGACCCGCGTGAGCTCGGCCGTGTAGACGTCCTCGCCGTAGGCGATCTGGTGGCCGCCGTTGGCCTCGCCGATCGCCGCCAGGATTTCAGGATGCGCGCCAGCGTAGTTGTCGCTGGCGAAACCGCGGTAATTGCTGTCGTGGAGTTTCACGAAACCGATTCTCTCAGAGCGGGATGTGGGAGCCGTTCACGTCGGCCGCCGGGACATCCCAGAGCGGAACGATCGCGTCTGCTATATCGCGCACGGGAGTGCCGTCTGGGCCGATAGACGACACCACCAGCGTGACGGCCGCGGCGGTTCCGGCCTTGCGCCAACCGGATGCGACACCGGCGACCCACGCGTCCGCCGCAGTCTTCAAGGTGGCGTAGTTTGACCCGCTCCAGGTCGGCTTGCTCGCGCTGGCCGATCCGATGACCACGAGTCGACCGGCCTCCGACGCCGTCAGGTCGTCATGGAGGGCAAGGGTCGCGAGCCGGAGGCTCGTCAGGAGGCGCGGCTCGAGCCAGTCCCAGCCGTCGACATCATGGCCCGGCTTCCAGCCGCCGACCAGGTGAACGAGACCGTCGACCGGTCCGACCGCATCGTGGACCTGCTGCGACAGGCGCGTCTCCGCGCCGGCATCCGTCAGGTCGCAGACGATGCGGGCGGTCGCGTCGACGGTTGAGAGGCGATCCTCATCCGATCCGACGGCCACGACGATGTTGCCCGCCGCCACGAGTGCTGCCGCCACCGCGCGACCGGTATCCCCGGTCGCGCCAGTGACAACGATCGTCGCGTTACGCACCGGGCGACGTCGCGGTGATGCCAGCTGTCGACTCGATCACGCCCGCCATCTTCTTAGCGAGTGCCTCATAGAACATCGAGAGCGGAAACTCGTCGTCCATGACCGCGTCGGTCAGACCCTTCGGCGGACCATCGAGCGGAAGGTCGCGCACGGCCCAGCGCGAAGCCGGATTCGGCGTGAGCGTCTGCGAGACCAGGTCATAGGCCGCCAGCCAGTGCGCCATCTTCGGGCGGTCGATGCTGTGCCAATAGAGATCGTTGATCGCGTCGGACAGAGCGATCACGACATCCTGAACTTCGTCCCAGTCGATGGCGAGCTGAGTGTCGGTCCAGTGCAGAACGTGGTGCTGATGCATCCACGCGAACAGCAACTGACCGCCGAGCCCGTCGTAGTTTCGAACACGGGAGCCCGTGATTGCAAACCGGAAGATGCGATCGAAGATCACCGCATACTGCACGAGCCTTGCGTGATCGCGAACGGTCTCATCCGTCTCGGGGTCGCGGTCGAGACGAACCGACTCACGGAACGCGGTCAGGTCGCACCGCAGCTCCTCGAGCGAATAGAGGAAGTACGGCATGCGCTGTTTGATCATGAAGGGATCGAAGGGGAGGTCGCCGCGCATGTGGGTGCGATCGTGGATGAGGTCCCACATGACGAACGTCTCTTCTGTCAGCTTCTGATCGTCGAGAAGGCGCGCGGCGCTGGCGGGTAGATCAAGTTTCGTGATCTCAGACGCCGCGCGCACGACTCGACGGAAACGGGCTGCTTCCCGATCCGCAAAGATTGCACCCCACGTAAACGTGGGAATCTCGCGCATCGCGACCGTTTCGGGGAAGAGTACTGCCGAGTTGGTGTCGTAACCATCGGTGAAATCGAGAAAACGGATGGGAACGAAGAGTTTGTTCGAGTACGCGCCAGCCTCAAGGTCAGCGACGAATTCCGGCCACAGAACCTCAATGAGCACGGCCTCGACGAGTCGATCGGTCGACCCGTTCTGTGTGTACATCGGGAAGACGACCAGATGGCGGAGGCCATCGATGCGGTTCTTCTGCGGCTGGAACGCGTTCAGCGAGTCGAGGAAGTCGGGTACGCCGAATCCTCCGTCGGCCCAGCGATCGAAGTCTCGAGCTGACGCCTCCAGGTACTCCGCGTCATGCGGCAGCAGCCTGCGGAAACTCAGGAGATCGTCGCGCAGTGCCTCGACCAACGCGCGTGCTGTCGCGTGCGCGTTCTCGTCGGGGATGCTGCCATCCTGAATTTGCAAAGGGCGGATGGCGGCGACGGCAGACTTGAGGCTCAGCCAGACCGGGTGGGTGGCAATGTCCTCGACAACCTCGGGTTCTCCGACGACTGCATCCTGCGACGTGGTCTGTGACATGGCTAACCTCCGATCCCGTAAGTGATTCGCGCGCGCAATTAGCGCACCCCTTCAACCGTAACGGCGGCATCGAGGCGTTTGGTTGCGACTGACGCCGTTAAGTTGTGTGCAATGGCGGTTCGCGCGCAGGATCATTGCCCGCGTCTAGAATTCGGCCATGACAGCTACTGCGGCCGACCTGGTGGCCGCCCTTGCGGCGGAGGCCGAGCCTCAGCGCGCGGTCGGACAGAGCGGGTTCTTCAAGACAGGCGCCGGTCAGTATGGCGAGGGCGACAGGTTCCTCGGCGTATCGATGCCCGCTCTGCGACGCCTCACCAAACCGTTCGTGCCGCTTCCTCTCGATCAGGTCGACATCCTTCTCGACAGCGAGTACCACGAGCACCGCTCGGCTGCGCTGATCATCCTCGTCGCGAAGGCGCGCAATGACCCGGCGAGCGTCGCCGATTTCTATCTCGCAGCCGTGTACCGCGGACGCGTGAACAACTGGGATCTGGTCGACCTGTCGGCGGAATTCATTCTCGGCGAGTATCTCTTCGACCGGCCGCGAGACATCCTGTTCGAGCTCGCGCGCAGCGAATCGCTGTGGGAGCGGCGGGTGGCGATCATCTCGACGTTCGGCTTTATCAAGCACGGCGACCCGTCTACGACTCTCGAAATCGCGGAGGTTCTGCTGTCAGACAAGCAGGACCTCATCCAGAAGGCGGTCGGATGGATGCTCCGCGAGGTCGGCAAACGCGTCGACCCGGCGATTCTCACCGGATTCCTCGATGCGCACGCTGCGCGGATGCCCCGCACCGCGCTGTCGTACGCGTGCGAACACCTGACACCCGAGCAGCGGGCGTTCTACCGCGCGCAGCGCCGAGGGTAACGTCGATGTCATGATGACGACGCTCACCCTCGCCCGCGCAATCACCGCGGCCTGCGCCATTGCGCTCGCCACTGTCCTCGCCGGATGCTCGTCGAGCCCGCCCTTGAAGACGACGACATGCACCCCGCAGCAGGTGCTCGGCAG
>JAUZFR010000174.1 GCA_030840335.1 Actinomycetota bacterium
ACGATAACTCCGGACTCGCGGATGTTTAGTAGTTGCCGCTATAGCGCTCGCCTACCGGGATCTCCGCGCGGGTGCGGTTGCCCGGCTGCGCGAGCGGGCAGGCCCAGGCCGGGTCGTACGCGCACGACGGGTTGTAGGCGAAGTTGAAGTCGAGCACGAGCGAGTCGGGTGCGCTTCCGGGGCCGAGGTCAGCGCCTTTCACGGTGTCGAGCAGGTAGCGCCCACCGCCGTAGGTGCCCCCATGGATGCCCGCGAGCGCATCCTTCACCGGCAGGAAGATTCCGCCCGCGTAGGAGGCGAGCCTCCAGACATCCAGCGGTCCGACGCCGGGTACGTCGACGATACCGAGCAGATCGAATGGCACGGTGCCGTCGGTGCCGGTCTCGACATCGAGGTGTGCGGGCTCGGTCGCGGGCGTGATCTCGACTTCAAAACGCCACGCCGGGTCATACGGTTCGATCGGCAGCCCAGTGAAGCCCTCGCGATCTTCGGGGAGCAGCGGAGTCGACGGATGCGTCGCAAACAGCTCATCGCGACCGCGTCGCCAGAGATCGTGTGCGGCGGCCACATCGGCGGTCTCCCGCACCCGGGCATAGAGGGCGAAAACGTGCCGACGCCAGTCGGCAACTTCGAGGGCGATCATGCTCCGAGGCTACGCCCGCTGGCCTCGCGAAGGCGGGCGGATGTCCGCACCGGCCGCGGTGGAAGCTCCGAGTCGGCTAGCGTGGTGCGGTGATTTCTGCACACGGTCAGTCCCAATATCAGGTGCGTTTTGACTGGGGAATCGAGGGCGCCGACACGATCGGTGCGGATGTTGACGTGCTCATCCTCGTGGACGTCCTTTCGTTGCCGCCGCACGATGGTTCCCGCATTGCCGCAGCACTCAACGATCATCCGGCGCTCGTGGTCGCCGGGTCGCTGCGCAACGCATCCGCAATCGCGCGGTGGGCGCTCGATCAGCAGGGCGACAAGGGCGACCGGTTCACTATCGCCGTGATCGCCGCGGGCGAGCACCGGGCTGACGGGTCCACCCGGTTCGCGCTCGAGGACCTGCTGGGCGCGGGAGCGATCATCGAGGCGCTCGCCGAGGCGGGCATCGACTACTACTCACCGGAGGCCGCGGCTGCGGCCGGCGCGTTCACCTCCCTCCGAAACGCGACCGGCCACCTCATCTCGGCATCGGCCAGCGGTCGTGAACTCGTCGAGGCGGGCTTCCGCGCGGAGGTCGAGCTGGCTATCGATATCGACTCGTCGACGGCGGTGCCGTTGCTTCGGGAATTCAACTTCGGGGTCTGACGTTATTGGTCAGAGTTCCAACTGAACGATAACTGGAGGACCACATGAAGGCAGTACTCGGCGACACCGTCATCGCAGAAGCACCCAAAGATCAGCTGATCTCGATCGAAGGCAACTGGTATTTCCCGCCGTCGAGCGTCAACAGCGAGTTGCTCTCTGACAGTGCGACCCCGTACACCTGCCCATGGAAGGGCGAATGCCAGTACTTCTCCGTCAAGGACTCGTCGACGGACGCAGGCGCGCCGGAGCAGTGGTTGCAGGACCGCGCCTGGAGCTACCCGACGCCATACCCGAGCGGTATCGAGAAGGTCGGCAAGGACTTCAGTAACTACGTCGCCTTCTGGAAGGAAGTCAAGGTCGTCGACTAGGCATTTCTCCCCCCGCGACTTGACTCAAATGGCTGTTATTCCACGGGAATAGCAGCCATTTACGTCAAGTCGGGGACAGGATGGGCGCGAGCGCGATGCGCGCGCACCTTCGCCCGGTTTCCGCATCGCTGCATCGAGCACCAGCGGCGATTGTTCGAACGCGATTCATCGTAGAAGACCAGGTCGCAGTCGTCGGCTGAACACTTTCGCACCCGCTCGAGATTCTCGCCATCGAAAACCTGGATGGCCGCCCTCCCGATCGCGGCCAGCGCCTGACCGATGCGCGCGCGAGACCGCCCGGCCTGCCGTGACCCGCCATCGAGGACCGGCGGGATGTCCGGTGTGGCGGCGAACAGGTTGATCACGTCGACGTCTTCGGGCGCTGGTGCCGCGGCGTCGGCGATTGCCCGCGCTATCCGCGCGATCGCCGAGCGCAGCGTACGAGCATCGATGAGGTCGCGGTCGACTGCCGCTGCTGTGACCTCCGGGAAGCGATCGGCCACCCACGTCGTCAGCGTGGCAGTCTCGTCGAGCAACTCGGGCTCGGATGCGAAGCCACCCGTGTGCGCGAAGTCAAGCGCGACCGATCCGGAATCGAACCACCAGCCCTGCTCGTCGCCCGTTCGGAACACCTGTCCAGTGGGAATAGGTACATTCACGTAACCAGCGTAGTTGGTTACGACTGCAGCCATCCGGTTACAGTGAAGCAATGACGAATACAACCGGAAAGACCAAGGATGCCGGCTGGGAAGTGGGCGTGCGACGCACGGTTTCCGCACCGGTCGAGACGGTCTGGGACTTTCTCGTCGGCGATGGCCTGCCGCTCTGGCTCGGCAACGTGGCGCTCACTCTCGAGAAGGGGGCGGAGTACGCGACGGATGACGACATCAGCGGCCGGATCCTCAGTTACACACCCGGGCTACGCATTCGACTCTCTTGGCAGCCCGGTGAGTGGGACCACGATTCGACGCTACAGCTCACCGTTCGGCAGGCCGAGACGGGTACGACGATCGCGTTTCACCAGGAACGGCTTTCGGGGCGCGAGGAGCGCAAGATAATGCTCGGGCACTGGAAAGAGGTCGTCGAACACCTAGACCACGCCCTCACCGCTCCGCACTAGCCCGGCGTCGAGCGGCGGCCGAGACATCCCGCTGGTGCCATGAAATCGCATTTTCGAGACTGAATCGCCGCGAGCATTTACCGCACGTCAACACGCCGCGCGGCCGCTTGTAGCGATAGTGGATGTGGCCGGCCGGGCAGGTGCCGACCCACGGCGCGAACTCGTCTGCGATCGAGCCGTCGTGGGTGCGTTTGCCGTCGTAGCCGAGGTTGCTTGCGATCGTGCGCCACCTCGCGCCGTGCCCCGCTCGAGGCCCTGCGAGGGCGTGCGCGATCTCGTGCAGGAGGATCTGGTGGATCTCGTCGTCTTCGTAGCGGCCGGCCAGATAACGCGACACGGTGATGCGGTGGATGGCAAAACTGCACAGCCCCGCGCGGGTCTTCGCATTGTCGAATCCGAACGACCACACCTTGGGGTCGAGGTGCAGCGCGATGAGGGCTTCTGCCCATTTGCGCACCCGGTCTAGTTCTGCCACTCCACGAGGTTAATACGGACCCCCCTCGAAAGCGGGGTTAGGCGCACACCGTGGTCGACTCTTAGACTGGCCCTCCAACTGGGGAGGAGTTGATCCATGCGTGACGGGTTTTTTGGGGTAAAAGCACCAAGTGGGCGACGTACCGTCGCGATCGCGGCATCCGCGCTCCTCATTGTGTCCGCCATTTCGATCGGCTCAGCGGTTCCCGCGACCGCAACCCCGTACTCCTCGAGTTCCTCGAATCTCGCGAATGCGTACTGGAGCCAGTACGCGCCGGCGATGTCGGACACCGTCGGCTGGACCGGTAGCGTCTCCGGCTGCAACGCCGGTACGACGTCCGCTTCGTCGCAACAACTCTCCCTTTCCGCGATCAACTTCGATCGGGCTCTCGCAGGCCTCGACCCGATCACACTCGACTCGGCGCTGTCGCTGAAGGCGCAGCAGGCCGCGCTCGTGATGTCGGCGAACAGCGCTCTTTCGCACGACGTTCCGTCGAGCTGGAAGTGCTACACCAGCACCGCGCACGCCGCGGCGGCATCTTCCAATCTCTACCTCGGCGAAGCGGGCGCGAAGGCGATCGACGGCTACATGGTCGACCCGGGCACGTCGAACTCGGCCGTGGGCCACCGCCGCTGGATTCTCTATCCGCCCACGACGACCATGGGTACCGGGTCGACGTCGAACAGCAACGCGCTCTACGTCTTTGGCAAGATGGCGACTGCGGGTAACTACACGAACCCGAAGTGGGTTGCCTGGCCGACCAGCGGCTACTTCCCCACGCAGCTGGAGCCGAACGGCAAGTGGTCGCTCAGCGGATCGGTTGGTCATACCTGGAACTTCTCGCACGCGACAGTGCGAGTGACGAACTCGTCCGGAACGGCGCTGAGTGTGCGCGTCTACAAGTCTCAGAACGGATACGGCGCCAACACCCTGGTCTGGGTGGTCAGCGGCTTGAAGCATCCGACCGGATCGACCTCGATCAGCTACCGGGTCACCGTTCGCGGGATTGTCGTCGGCCATCAGACGACCTCGCACGCGTACACGGTCAGGCTGATCAAGCCCGCGACCAGCTAGCGCCGCTACGCCACCGGGGCGAGCGAGAACTGCAGGATTTTGTCGTCGCCAGGCCGCGGAGCGCGCCCGGTATTGCTCGTCGCGACCCAGATCGTGTTGTTGGGTCCGGGAATGACGTCGCGCATCCGGCCGTAGGTTCCGACGTAGAAGTCCTTCACGGTGACCTTCTCACCATCGGGATGGATAACCCACAGTCGTTCACCCCGCAGCGCAGCCATGAACAGCGTGTTGTCCAGCCACAGGAGCCCGCTCGGGCTCGCCTCCGCCGTCGTCCACTGGTGTACGGGGTCGACGAAACCGGGCTTGTGTGCGATCCCCTCGACATCCGGCCAGCCGTAATTCTTGCCCGCGCGGATGATGTTGAGTTCGTCCCAGGTGTCCTGGCCGAACTCGGATGCCCACATCATCCCGCTTGCGTCCCATGCGATGCCCTGTGGGTTGCGGTGGCCCCAGCTGAAGACGGGACTCCCGGCAAACGGATTGTCGGACGGGACCGAGCCGTCGGGCTGCAGACGGAAGATCTTGCCCGCCTTCGTTCCGAGGCTTTGAGCAAGCGGATGATCGCCGGTCTCGCCCGCCGTCACGTACAACATTCCGTCCGGGCCGAACTTGATGCGTCCGCCATTGTGGATCTCGCCCCGCTTGATCCCGGAGAAGATGACCTGCAGCTCACCGAGCGAATATGAACCGGCGGCGCCGTCGATCTTCATTCGGACGACCCGGTTGTCGCTGGCCGTGCTCGTGTACGCGTAAAGCCAGCTTTCGTCGGACGGCTGCACCGCGAGCCCGAGCAGCCCGCCCTCCCCGGCCGGATGCACGTTCGGAACCTTGCCAACCGTGCGGAGGGAGCCATCCTGCTCCAGCTCTTTCACGAGCGCGGTGTCCCGCTCGCTGATGAGCGTCGAGCCCGACTTCAGACGCACCATCGACCACGGCAGATCGAGTCCGGACGCAACCACTGTGCCGGCCCCGACGGGCTGCACGCCGGCGGCGCCGAAGTTCAGCGTCGGCGAGGGAGTGCCCGGGATGATCGGATCAGCCGATCGAGGCTGAGTCGGTGTCTCGGCGGTGCAGCCAACCGCGCCGAGCGCGACCGCCAACGCGATCACCCCGACGAGTCGACGGTTCATGATCCAGATGCCGCCAGCGACTCGGCGACCGACAGCGCGAGCATCGAGATGTCGACCTGCTCGGCCGGCGCCTTGATGCGCACCCTCACGGCCGCGGCCTCGCGGAAATCGCGGGCGGCCGCCGCGAACTGACCGAGTTCGAACTGAACCATGCCGTGATGCTGAAGCGCGAATGCCTGAGCGATCGGCCAGTCGTGCGAGCGAGCCTCGGCCACGCAGTCGCTCAGCTCGACAAGCGCGGCGTCGAGTTTGCCGAGGGACTGCTGCACTTCGGCACGGCGCATGCGAGCGAGCACGAGCTCCTGCCGGTCTCCGCCAAACCGCGCTTCGCGCAGAGCCTGGTTTGCAACATCCAGGGCCTCATCGAGGCGCCCGGCGAGCCGCAGCAGACCGACGCGCTCATTGAGGATTTCGCGGCTGCGACCATTGCCGAGTTCTGCGAGTCTGAGCTCGAGTGCTTCCTGGTCCACCTGCTCGCGGAGGGTGACGGGGTCGTAGCCGAGGACGATGGTCATGGTTCTAGTCTCGCCCCGGCCGCACCTGAAAGATATTCTTCGACGGCGGCGGGGACTGGATGGCGGTCGCATCCGTCACGATGGCTGCCCCCGCGATCCAGTCCTTCAGTTCCGCGCCCGTCACGACTTTGGACGGATGTGGTCCGCCGGCGAGGAGGCGCGGCATCCAGTCGAGCGGCAGTCGGCCCGGCGACCCGATCAACACGACGTTGCCGAACCGTCGGCCCTTGAGAATCTGCGTTTCGGCAAGCGCGGCGACATCCGAAACGGCGGCGAGAAGCGTTGCCGCCTGGCCGCGTGCGAACCGCAGTCCGGGCCCGTCCGCGACGTTGACGGCGACGACGCCGTCCGGTTTGAGCAGGGCGACCGCCTTGCGATAGAACTCGAGGCTCGTAACGTGTGCAGGCGTTCTGGCTCCGCTGAACACGTCGACGACGACGAGGTCCGCGCTGCCGGTCAGCCCGGACGGCAGGCGGTCGAGCACCTCGCGAGCGTCGCCGTAGCGGATGCGGATGGATGCGGATCGTGGCAGCGGAAGATCCGAGCGCACCAGGTCCACCAGATCGCTCTCGAGCTCGATCACCTGCTGGCGCGACCCCGGCCGCGTCGCCTCGACATAGCGCGGGAGGGTCAGCGCACCAGCGCCGAGGTGCACGGCAGTGATTGGTTGGCCGGGCATCCCGATCTGGTCGATCACGTGTCCGATGCGCTGCACATACTCGAAAAACAGTTCGCTCGGGTTCTCGAGGTTGACGTGCGACTGCGGCGTGCCGTCGACGACGAGCGTAAATGCGCCGGGCACCCAGCGGTCAGGCTCGATGACGGCCTGGTAGCCGCTGAGCTTCAGGGTGATCGAGGAAGACGCCACCCCTCGATCATCCCTCATGTCACCCTCCCTCCACCCCGAACGAGAGCACGGATCTCCACCCGGTCTCCACCCCTGGGCGGTTCTGTGGCGTCGTGCCGCACGCGAGTGTTGAGGTGCACATCGAAGGAGCACTCACATGACCATCACCAACCTCACCGACATCCTGATCGCTCTCGCGCTCATCGGTTGGATCATCTACAAACAACTCACCTGGCAGCTGGTCAATCCGTCGAAGCTGTGGCGGATGCCGATCATCGTCACGATCGTCGGAATCGTGATGCTCGCCCAGACGAAGTCGCTGGCCGCGGTGACGCCGCAAGCCGCCGCCATTCTCATTGGGGAGCTCGCGATCTCCGTCGGCCTCGGTGCCGTCATGGGATCCCTCGCCGGATTCCGCGCACGCCCGCAGCGCGCAGGCGACCTCGACAAGCGCGACACTCGATCGGGAACCTTCAACCCGGCCGTGACGGTCGTCGAATCCCGCACCGGCGGTCTCGGCGCGGCGCTGTGGGTCGTCTTGCTTCTCGTTCGTGTTGGCATTGAGCTGCTGGTGACCCACTACTACCCGTCGGCGCTGCTGACGTCGACCGGCACCATCCTGCTGGTGCTTGCGGCCAACCGCGCAGCACGCGCGCTGGTCGTCACCACGCGGATGCAGCGAAAGGGTCTCGTCGCAGCATGATTGGTTTATGACTGACGTCGCCTTCGCCTCGCGAGGATGGTTCCGGCTCTTCCTCAACTTCGCCGGGGTCGTGGTTGTCGGTTGGGATTCGGTTACCAAGTACGAACACGGCATCCTTCCGCTCTGGGCCTTCGCGTGCATCCTCGCCGCCGATGCTGCCTGGCTCTGCCTGGTCTTCATTCGGCCGCGCTGGTCTCGTGCTGGCTTCGTCTGCGTTGGTGTGATGATCCTGGGCGGCGGGTTGGCAGCGCCCGCGACCAGCGCGGTCGGGATCGTGCCGATCGCGGTCGCGCTGCTGCTGCTCACCCGATCTCCCGGCATCCGTCTTCGGATCGCGATCGCACTCGGGCTCGCGGCCATGGCACTGGTCCTGATCGGCGACGTGCTGTACCCGATAGCGCCTCTCGGGCTGCTCGCGATCGAGGCCGGGGTCATCGTCGCTTTTCTGTCGGGCCAGAGCCGACGGCAATTTGTCGTGTCCGAGCAGCAGGAGCGTCGCCTGCTCGAAAGCAGGATCGCGGTGCGCGAGGAGCAGGCCCGAGCGGATGTGCTCGCCGCGCGACAGAACATCGCGCACGACATCCACGACGTGCTCGCGCACAGCCTTGGTGGGCTGGTCATCCAGCTCGATGCGGTCGACGCCCTTCTCGAAGCCGGCGAGACGGGGGCCGCCGTCGACCGGGTTCGCGACGCTCGCATGCTCGCGGCCGAAGGTCTCACCGAGGCGCGTCGCGCGGTAGCCACACTCCGCGAAGTACCGGAGGGCACGGATGAGCTCACCGGCGGCCAACAACTGATGAGCGCGATCGAAGAACTGCTCGAAGCCCATCGCACACTTGGCGGCTCGGTCGATCTCGTCGAAAACGGTGAACGCCGGGAGGTTGCAGCGGCGCTCGCGACAGCGGTGCGTCGAGCGGTACAGGAGGCGTTGACGAATGCGCGCAAACACGCGCCGGGCATGCTCGTGAGCGTGACTGTCACGTGGACGTCGCACGAGCTTTCCGTTCGCGTGTCGAATCCGCTCCCTGCCTCGAAGGTCGCGGCATCCGGCGGCGGTCACGGCCTGGTCGGGATGCGCGAGCGTTTCGCAGTGATCCCCGGCGCTGGCGCGACCGCGGAGATCCAGGGGGATAGTTTCGTCGTCATGGTTAGCGGAGCATCAGCATGAGCGAGCGCATCCGCGTCATCGTCGTCGACGATCAGGCGATCGTCCGCGAGGGGTTGGTCACCGTGCTGTCGCTGCTGCCCGACATCGACGTTGTCGGCCAGGCGGCGGATGGTGCGACCGGAGCCGAGCTCGTCGATCACGAATTGCCCGACGTCGCGCTCATGGACCTGCGGATGCCCGTGCTCGGCGGACTCGACGCCACTCGCCAGATCGTCGCCGCGCATCCAGAGGTCGCCATCCTCATTCTGACGACCTTCGCCGAGGAAGCCTCCGTCGTCGAGGTGCTGCGAGCAGGCGCAAAGGGCTATCTCACTAAAGATGCCGACCGGGCCGAAGTCGCGGCGGCCATTCGCGCGGTCGCGCAGGGCCACACCACTCTCAGCGCGGATGTCGGCAGTCGCCTCTTCGCGCCCGCCGCGGTTCCGGAATCGGTCCTCACACCTCGCGAGACCGAAGTCGCGGAGCTGATCGCCGAAGGACTCAACAACGCCGAGATCGCCGCTCGCCTCTTCGTCGGCGTGACCACGGTCAAGACTCACATCAACGCGATCTTCGCGAAGCTCGGCGTCCGCGATCGCGCCCAGGCGATCGCTCTGCTGCGCTCTCGCTAGCGACAAAGACCGGTAATGTTTACATGTAAACATGCCGGGAGCCCCATGACAATCGCATTTCGACCCACCGCCGAGCAGGAAGCGCGGCTCGACGCGCTGGCCAGGCGCACGGGTAGGTCGAAGAGCTTTTACCTGAAGGAAGCACTGGATAGGTATCTCGACGACTTGGAAGACATCTACTGGGCGCACACCGTGGTGGCGGATTGGGAGTCCGAGGGCCGGCCGACCCGGCCTCTTCAAGCACTCAAAGACGAGCTTGGTCTTTGAGCGCCTGGGCACTGCAGACATCCACGCAATTCGACAAAGCGATTCGAAAGCTCGATCGACCCGTCGTGGTCAGAATCGTGGGCTTTCTCGACGACCTCGCCGAGTTGGACGATCCTCGTTCCCGCGGACGCGGCCTGTCCGGACAACTCGCGGGTCTGTGGCGATATCGAATCGGCGACTATCGCCTGCTGGTCCGAATTGAGGACGCTGAACTGATCATCGTCGCGCTGGATGTCGCGCACCGTCGAGACGACTACGAGGACCAGTCGTAAGGCAGGAGACTTCTGAGTTGACGCAAATGGTCGCCATTTTCAAGGGATGGCAGCCACTTGGGTCAAATCGATCTCGACCCAGAGGCGACGTCGGTTGCGGCCGTTCCCGGAGTGTGAAGACGGTAAGAAAGCACCTAATCGGTGTCTTATAGACCAATTTCTCAAATCGGTCAAGGAATAAGTTGCAACTGGGGACGGTTCCGTCCTATAGTTGTTCTTTGCGCTCCCAGTCAATCTACCCCGTCATATTGTGGACGGCAGGCGCGCCCCGAGTATAGCGGCGGGGCGGATCTCTTAGAGGTGCTGGCAGGCAAATCTCACTACCGACAGTTATGGCCCTTTGAGGTCCCACGGAGGTTATTTCCTTGGCTGCTGCGAAAATCGCAACCACCAGCAAGTCCCCTAAGAACGGCCGCTCAGCTTCGCGGCTTTCATTCGCAAAAATCACCGACACTCTGACAGTCCCCGATCTGCTCGCTTTGCAGACCGAGAGTTTTGACTGGCTCGTTGGCAACGACATCTGGAAACAGCGTGTCACGGAGGGTGTGGCTGCCGGCCGCACTGACCTGCCTTCGCAGAGCGGTCTGGATGAGATCTTCGAAGAGATCTCCCCGATCGAAGACCTCGGCGAAACGATGCAGCTGTCCTTCACGGGGCCTGAGCTCGAAGAGCCCAAGTACTCGATCGACGAGTGCAAGGAGCGCGGCAAGACCTTCGCCGCTCCTCTCTATGTGAACGCCGAGTTCATGAACCACCTCACAGGTGAGATCAAGACGCAGACCGTCTTCATGGGCGACTTCCCGCTCATGACAGAGAAGGGCACGTTCATCATCAACGGCACGGAGCGCGTTGTCGTTTCGCAGCTGGTGCGTTCGCCCGGTGTCTACTTCGACCGCACGCCCGAGAAGCTGTCCGACAAGGACATCTACTCCGCGCGCATCATCCCGAGCCGTGGCGCATGGCTCGAGTTCGAGATCGACAAGCGCGACCAGGTCGGCGTTCGCATCGACCGCAAGCGCAAGCAGTCGGTCACGGTGTTCCTGAAGGCCCTCGGCCTCACGAGCGAGCAGATCCTCGAGGAGT
>JAUZFR010000081.1 GCA_030840335.1 Actinomycetota bacterium
CTGGCGCGATGACATCCGATCACGGCTCGGCGCCGACTAAGCGCGCAATCCCACAAGGAACGGGGTCCGGCGCAACGGGTTCTGGGCGTCTCCGCGCGCTTCTTCGCATTGGCCTGCGGGCGGAGGTGCTGCCTGCGGGCGGAGACGTAACTCCGCCCGGGGCCGAGGTCTCCGCCCGCAGAGCCGCTGGCAGTACCGCTTGAGAGGAATCTATTGCAACCGGGAGAGCGGTACCGTGGTGATATGACCACGGTGAACGTCACGAAAAGCACGACGGCTACGGCAGAGCAGTTCCTCGCCGGGCTGACCGATTTCGGGCCGCGGAGAGGTGAGATCTTCGGCAACAGCGACGGTTCAAAGGTTACTGTTCACGATCAGGGCGACGGATGGGCGGACATCACCGAGGGTTCGGCGGGCGGCATCTGGGAGCGCCTTCGCTACGACTGGTCGAACCCCGCAGTGATTTCGCTGAAGACGACCGACAGCAACCTCTGGGCAAACACAAGCAGTTGGACCTACTCGCTCAAACCGGGCTCGGCGGGCGGCACGGATGTCGACCTCGTTGCCGTGCGAAACGGCAAGGGGTTTCGAGGGGTGCTGGTAGGCATCCTTTTCGCACTCGGGGGAAAGTCGCTGATCAGCGGGAGCCTCGAGAAGTCCCTTCGCGCAATCGAGGCGCGGAACGCCTGACCCAGGGACTTATCCGCCCCACGTGACCGCGCGCGGGGCATAGTCTGCTGGAACACACGAGAGGAATCGACTCGACAATGGAGTACCGCGAGTTCGGCAGGACTGGCTGGAATGTGAGCGAGATCTCTTTCGGAGGATGGCAACTCGGGGGGCAGTGGGGCCCGGTCGACGACGAAGCGTCGGTCGAAACGCTTCTGGATGCGTATAGCCAGGGCATCAACTTCGTCGATACCGCTGAAATGTACGGGTCGGGCCACAGCGAGGAAGTCATCGGCGAATCACTCCGTCGCTGGGATGGCGACAAGATCTACGTCGCAACGAAGATCCAGCCGACGGTCTGGCCGAGCGCCGATGAGGATTATCCCCTGATGAGTGGGCGGTATCCGGAATGGCACCTCCGCCGCGGCGTCGAACTCGCCCTCAGGCGGCTCGGAGTTGAACGGCTCGACCTTCTGCAGTTGCACGGTTGGTTCGCTGATGGAGCGCGCCATCTCGACTGGCTCGAGACGCTCAACGCGCTTCGCATCGAAGGCAAGATCGACAAGATCGGGGTCTCGATTCGCGATTACCGTCCGGAGGACGGCGTCGAGATCGCTTCGCTCGGCCTGGTCGACTCGATTCAAGTCATCTTCAACCTTTTCGAGCAGCGACCGGTCGAAGCGCTCTTTCCCGCGGGGGCATCCACGAAGACCGCGTTCATCGTTCGCGTTGCGTTCGACTCAGGCTCGCTGTCGGGGCGTTGGAACAAGGACACCTATGCGACCTGGGAGGAGGGGTCAGTCCCGCACCAGCTCTTCCGCGGTGATCGTTTCGCTGACACGCTCGACCGGGTCGAGGCGCTGAAGGCCGTCTGCGCGCCCTACTATCCATCGCTTGCTGAGGCGGCGATGCGCTACACGCTCAGTTCGCCCGAAGTTTCGACCGTTATCGCGGGGATGGCCACCTCCGAATATGTGGCGGTCAATGCGGGATACTCGGACGGCGTGGCCTTCCCGCCGGAGCTGCTCAGCCAGCTCGCCGAGCACAACTGGCCAAGAAACTACTACAAGTAGAGCCCGATGATGCCGCCCACGAATGCTGCGCACAGGGAAGTGCGCGCCGAATATCTCACGCCAGCCGAATTGGATGACGCGCTCCGCGAAGCGTCGATCGTCTACCTGCCGCTCGGCAGTATCGAGTTCCACGGGCCTCACCTGCCTGTCGGTCTTGACGCCATGAACGCACACGGAGTCTGCGTTGCCGCAGCTGTCATCGGCGGAGGCGTTGTGGCGCCCCCGGTCTACCAAGGAATCGGGGGTGGGCACAGCGACTACCCGTGGACGATCATGATGCGGTCGGGCGACGCGTTGGCCTCCCAGCTGTGGGACACGCTCGAGCGCCTCCAGGATCTCGGCGTCGCGCTCGCTGTCATCTTCACGGGCCATTTCGCCGGCGAACAACTGGATGCGATTGACACGATCGCTCGCGAGTGGTCGGAAGGCGGACAGCACCGGCTTCGTGTCATCGCGACCGGAGTCAATCGCTGTGACTCGAGCCCCATCGCGCCCGATCATGCAGGCATCTTCGAGACGACCCTGCTGTATGCGATCGAGCCCGAGCTTGTGCACGTTGAGCTGCTGCCAGCGCGGGGCGACCATCCGTCGATCGACCCAGGTGGGGACTCCTTCGGGGCGCACCGCCACGAGCCGAGTCATCCTCTGTGGGGAGTCTTCGGCCCGGACCCGCGCGACTTCGATCGGGAGGCAGCACCCGGGCTGCTCTCTACGCTCGCTGGATGGCTCGCCAATTCTGCGAGCGACGCGCTGCGCACCTAGCTGGCCTGTTATCGAGCGTCGTTAAATCGGCCCAAGACATCCTGTCACTTGGGGGAGAATAGAACTATGAAGACGTTTACTCCTGCCCGAACCAACCTCCAAGCCTCCAACGTCATCCTCGGTCTGATGAGAATTGCAGAGCTCGACGACGAAGCCGTCCGTACCCTGGTCGGAACAGCGCGCGACTCCGGCATCAACTTCTTCGATCACGCCGATGTGTACGGCGGATCACACGGTTGTGAGAAGCGCTTCGGTGATGCCATCAGGTTCACTCCTGCCGAGCGGGAGGACGTGATCATCCAGTCCAAGGTGGGGATCCGCAACGGGTTCTGGGATTTCTCGAAGGAGCACATCCTGCGGTCAGTCGACGAATCGCTCGCAGCACTCCGCCTCGAACATCTCGACATCCTGCTGCTTCACCGCCCGGACACGCTGGTCGAACCGGATGAAGTCGCCGCAGCTTTTGACGAACTGCATGCGGCAGGCAAGGTTCGAAACTTCGGAGTTTCCAACCAGACCCCGGCCCAGGTCGAATTGCTCAAGCGTTCCGTCAAGCAGCCGCTCGCCTTCAATCAAGTGCAGTTGAGCATCACGCACTCCCCAATCATCGCCTCGGGGATCGCGGCCAATATGTCGGGACTCGACCAGTCGATCGACCGCGACAACGGAATACTCGACTACAGCCGACTGAACGACATCACCCTCCAGGCGTGGTCGCCGTTCCAGAAGGGATTCTTCGACGGCGTGTTCATCGGAGATCGCGAGAACTTCGCAGACCTCAACGATGCGCTCGACGAGATTGCGCTGGCACACGGGGTCACGCCGACGGGTATCGCAGTCGCGTGGATTACTCGGCATCCGGCCAACATCCAGGTGGTGCTTGGGACGACAAAACCCGAGCGCGTCGTCGAGTCGGCCGCCGGGTCAGAGATCCCGCTTAGCCGCGAAGAGTGGTACCGACTCTTTACGACCGCCGGACACATCCTGCCCTAACGTCCGCGGGGGCTCGCGCTCTTCAGGCGGGCAACACTGTGAACTGGGCGATGGCGGCTTCGCGGCCGCTCGCGATCTCCACAGCGCTGGCGGTGCCCGAGGTCTCGATGGCTTCGGTCCCCGCATCGATCGAGCCCTTGTTGAATTCGATGACCTCGGGAGAGTTGGCGGCCTCGAGAGGGTCGCGGCCCAGGGTGTCACGCCGCGAGTAGATACCAAGGCCGATAGCCGTCGAGTTCCCTCCGCGCGCACCTGCGCAAAACCGTTCTCTCGAAGCACCCTGAGGTGCTGCAAGAAGGTTTGAAAAGTTTCGAATAATGCCCTGAAAGTTGACGCGTCGCTGAGGTGCTCATTACCGTAGCGAACGAGATAACTATCAAGGAGTTCCGTGCCTCACGTTCACATTGACATGCACCAGCGCCGCCGACCGCAAATGGCAGCGATCAGTGCCGCTCTACATCAGAGCCTCGTCGACGGGCTGCTCATGCCCGACGACGACCTGTTCCAGATCTTCACCCTGCACGATGACGGTGAACTGGTTTTCAGCCGCACCTTCCCCGAAGCCGACAGGGACGACATCATCTACATCGAGGTCCTGGCGTCGGAGGGCTATTCACCCGAGACCAAGGCCGACATGTACGCAGCCATGGTGAAGAACACGACTGCGCTGGGCATCCGCGCAGACACCCTGTTGATCTCGATCATCGAGATCAATGGCCGGGCGAACTGGCACTCACCAGCCAAGCCAATCGACTGATGCTGCGGCTACGGTCGAGCCTGTGTGCTCGACCGTAGCACCAGCGAAGTCGCCAATTCGACGCGACCAGCCTGTCGTCCTTCGCTTCGCAGAGCGATGATGAGTCGCACCGCCGATTGCGCCATCTCGAACAGTGGCTGACGGATGGTGGTGAGCGGCGGCCCCGCCCACCGGGCGAACTGCAGGTCGTCGTAGCCCACGATCGAGAGGTCCGTCGGAATGCTGATGCCGAGCGTGCGCGCGGCCTCGTAAGTCGCGAGCGCCTTGACGTCGCTGGTTGCGAAGATTGCGGTCGGCCGATTCTCAAGCGACAGAAGATGCATGCCCGCCGCCGGACTCGCCTCGTCCTCGAACGCCCGCCGCAGCACCAGATTCTCGTCAACAGCCAGGCCGGCTTCGTCCATCGCCGATCGGAAGCCCGCGATGCGTGCGCGCGTTGCGAGCAGCGACTCTGGCCCCGCAATTACGCCAATGCGGGTGTGGCCGAGTTCGATCAGGTGACGAGTCGCCTGTATTCCGCCTGCCCAGTTCGTTGATCCAACCGACGGCACGTCATCCGCTGGATCACCCGCGGGATCCACGACGACGAACGGGATGTTCCGGGAGCGCAACTGGTACTTCGCGTCTGTCGCCAGATCGGAGGCCACCAGGATCACGCCGGCCGGCTGGCGTTGGAGCACGGGCCCGATCCATTCCGGCCCTGCCGCGTGCTCGCGCCCGCTCTCAGTCACGACGATGCCGAGCCCGTTCTCGCTCGCGACCTGCACGGCGCCACGAATTAGCTCGATCGGCCAGGCTCCGTCGAGCGCACCGAAGACGAGCTCGATGGCGGGTGCGTAGGTCTGAGCCGTGCCGCGCTTCGTGTAACCACGCCTTTGCAGCACCTCAGCCACGCGCTCGCGAGTCTGGGGTGAGACGCCCGGCTTGTCGTTGAGGACCTTGGATGCTGTCGCGAGCGACACCGCGGCCTCACGTGCCACTACGTCAAGCGTGACAGGTCGACGCCCCGCATCCGAGTAGTTGCTTGTCACGTCGCTCATTCTTCGGTACTCCGATCCGGGCCACTGCGGCGGCGCCTCAGGGTTCTCATTATAACGAAAGGTTTCGTATATCTGTCTAAATATTGACAACAAATTCTTACTTCTTTATCGTCGACAGGTCGAACGAATGTCAGACGGTCGTGTCGAGGCACGACCCAAAAACGAAACTCCACCCCAACGATGTGGAAGTTGAGAAAGAAGCAAACATGTTTGGTTTCCGATCCGCACCCAAGCGTGCGAAATCCGTAGCAGCGGTGGTCATCGCACTCGGCCTTAGCGCCGCGGCGCTCACCGGTTGCAGCTCCACCCCGAGCGGGACCGACTCGGCCACGAAGGGTGCCATCACCTGGTGGGGGTGGACTCCGGAGATCGGCGTTGGTAAGCAGTACATCGCAGCCTTCAACAAGGTGTACCCGAACATCAAAGTGACGTACAAGCAGGTTGCGACCGCAAGCTACGACGCGGCGATTCGACCGGCGCTCGCATCATCGGTCGGACCGGATGTATTCAACGTCGCCCCCGGTGGCGGCATCGGTTCGATCCAGGCCTACCAGGGATCGGCGGTCGACCTCACGCCCGTTGTCACCAAGGCTCTCGGCAGCGACTGGAAAACGAAACTCGCTGCGATCGGCCCCAAGGGCCTCACGACCTCGACCGGAAAGCTGGCGGCGCTGTCCGTAGGCTCGACGTTCGCTGGATCAGTGTGGGTCAACCCCACGATTTTCTCGAAGTACAACCTGACCCCGCCGAAGACTTTCGCTGAGTGGGTTTCGGTCTGCCAGGCGTTCGCCTCGCACGGGGTGACCTGTTTCGAGCAGGGCGCAGGCGACCCTGGTTTCAATGACGACCTGCTGCATGCCATTGCCGACAGCATCAAGCCAGGCGTTTGGACGAGCGCGGTCGCCGGCAAGACTGCCTGGACCGATCCCACGCTCGAGCAGGCGATGAAGGTCTTCAAGTCGATGTTCACCGACGGCATCATCCAGAAGGGCGCCGTTGGGGTTCAGCAGTACCCGGACGTCAACAACGACTTCCTCGCCGGAAAGACCGCAATGGTCATGATGGGCACGTGGTACATGCAGTACTCGACCCTTGCGGGTGCAACCGCAGCCGTGAGCGCCGCGGGCGTTGCGAATGCGAAGCCCTTCCCCATGATCGCGATTCCGTTTCCCGACGTCACCGGCGCCGGCAACCCAGCACCCCTGTTCGGTGACGCCGACTACGGGCTGGCAGTGAACACCAAGTCATCGCACCAGAAGGCCGCGGAGACGTTCGTCACATGGCTGGGAACAAACGAAGCTGCCCAGCAGGTTGTCGCCAACTCGTTGAACGACATCTCCGCCCTCACCAACGTTGCACCCAAGTGGGCTGACATCAAGCTGGTGGATGCAGCGCAGCAGCAGTCAACGCTGCAGACGCTCATCGCCGCGACAGGCAAGATCAGTGAAGCTCGACTCGGGGACGTCGGAACGGCTCTTGGTCAGGCGATCGGTGTGGCAACGTCATCCGTCGCTGCTGGTAACGCGACGCCCAAGGCCGCTCTGGCCACTCTGCAGACTGCGTCGAAGGGCTAGTCGGTCAGTATGTCCTCCAAATCCGGAAGGGGCGTCGCTCGTCGGCGCTCCTTCCTGAGGCCAACCGGATACGCGTGGATCCTTCCCGCGCTCGTATTCTGTGTCGGACTCCTCTACTACTCCGTTGGATACACCGGGTACATCTCGACCCTCGACTGGAACGGGACGGCGCCGGACCCCACTCACGTTGGTTCAGCGAACTACGGTCGCGCCTTCGCCGACCCGGTGTTCTGGG
This sequence comes from Actinomycetota bacterium, assembly GCA_030840335.1. GTDB lineage: Bacteria > Actinomycetota > Actinomycetes > Actinomycetales > Microbacteriaceae > Galbitalea. The sequence goes on from JAUZFR010000081.1 coordinate 7,104, forward strand.
AAGCCATCCAGCACACGGTGATCAGCTTCGTGGTCACGTTCACGATCTCCACGATTCTCGGATTCGTCTTCGCGGCGTTGCTGCACTCCCGGCCGTTCTTTGGCGGCGTCTACAAGGTCGTTCTCTTCGTGCCCGTCGTTCTGGCGCCGGCCATCATGGCTCCGGTGTTCCGGCAGATCTTCGCGAACGATGGCCAGTTCAACTGGCTCCTCGACCATCTGGGGCTCGGCGCTCTGGCGCAACCGTGGCTCGCGCAATCCGGGACGGCTTTGGGCGTCATCCTCGCCATCACAATCTGGGGAGGAACCGGAGTCACCTTCATCCTGTACTTCGCTGCGATGGGTCAGATCGACCCCGAGCTGCTTGAAGCGGCGGAGTTGGATGGCGCGGGAAACATCCGCCGTCTCGTCAGCATCATCTGGCCGAACGTGCGCGGGACCACCATCGCGCTTGCGACACTGAGCGCGATCGGGGCACTCAAGACCTTCGATATCCCGTACCTGGTCACAACGGGCGGTCCCAACTTCGCAACCGAGTTCCTCGGGACACTCATCTATCGCATGAGCATCCCGCTTGGGGCAGTCGGTTACGGTGCGGCACTGTCGATCCTGCTCCTTCTCATCGCACTCGTGTTCGCGATCCTGCTGAACGCTCGACGCGACAAAGGGGAGGGGCGTAACGATGCTTGAGGCACGCAGACGCAGCTCGAGGATCGTCCTTCAGATTATCCTGACGCTCTTGGTCATCCCATTCCTGCTTCCGCTCATCGCCATGGTGCAGGGATCGCTTGCCGGACAAGGCTGGGGCAATTACGTCGCGGTGCTGTCCGTTCCCGAACTGCCGCTCTTCTTCCGCAACAGTGCGATCATCGCGGTTGCCACAATCGTGTTCGTCTATGTGCTGACGATGGGTGCTGCCTTCGGGTTCGCCAAGCTGCACGTCCGGGGTAAGGCGTTCTACTTCTGGCTCCTGATCGCGGCGCTGACGCTCCCCGAGGTCGTGCTGCTGACTCCGTTGTTCGCCACCATGACTTCGTTGAACCTGTACAACACGTATTGGGCAGTCATCCTCCCGCTGACCGCGCTGCAGTTACCGTTCACGGTGTTGCTCGCGCGCAACTTCATGGAGGGGATCCCGGATGAGATCATCGAAGCCGCTCGGATCGACGGAGCGAACACGTTCCAGGGTTTCTGGTACATCGTTCTGCCGCTGACCCGGCCGATCGCCGCGGCAATCATCGTCTTCACACTGCTCGGCGCCTGGAACGACTACCTCTTGCCGCTGGTGTTTCTCGTCGACCCCACGACGCAGACGATCACGCAGTTGCCGCAGTTCTTTGTCGGACAATTCAGCAACGACCAGACCAAGGTGCTGGCTTCAGCCGTGATCACCGCTTTGCCCGAAATAATCGCCTATCTCTGCCTGCAGCGCCTGTTTGAGCGCGGGCTTTCGGCGGGAGCACTGAAATGAGCGGACATCCGCTCGTCACGACAAGAAAGAACAACTGATGCCTCGCGAACTGCAAGCTGGCCAAAGCGCCGAACTTTACGTCATCAACGTCGACAGCGGCGCTCTCACCCTGGTGCACAGCTCCACCGACGTGCTCTTCGAGGCGCCCAACTGGACGAGCGATGGCGAGTGGCTCATCCTCAACGCGAACGGACGCCTGTGGCGAGTGAGCCCGGCGGGGGGACCCTTCGTGGAGATCCCCATGCCCGGGGTTCCTCCGATCAACAACGACCATGTGGTCAGCCCGGATGCCTCGACCGTCTATGTGTCGAGCGAGGACGGTCACCTCTACGCGGTGCCGCTCGGCGAAGGAGATGTGCGACGGGTTTCGAACGACCACGAGGGGTTCACCTACTACCTTCACGGAGTCTCGCCAGACGGTCTGGTGCTCGCCTATATCGGAATGCAGCGCCATCCAGACGGCTCGGTCACGACGAACGTCTTCACGATCCCGTCTGCGGGCGGACCAGACACACAACTCACGGATGACAAGTTCCCCGATGACGGGAGCGAATTCAGCCCCGATGGGCAGTGGATCTACTTCAACTCCGAGCGAGCGTCGGATGTGGCAGGGCACGCCCAGCTGCACCGGATGTCGCGGAGTGGTGACGATCTGGAGCAACTCACCTTCGACGAGCGGGTCAACTGGTTCCCGCACATCTCGCCGACGGGCGACCGGATCGCCTACATCAGCTTTCCCACGGGAACACTCGGACATCCCGCCGACGTGGATGTGATCATCCGCCTGCTAAAGGACGGCGAGATCACCGACCTGGCCTCGGTTTTCGGTGGCCAGGGCACCATGAATGTGCCCAGCTGGGACCCGACGGGCTCGCACCTCGCTTTTGTGGCCTACCCGCTCGCGAACTGACCTTTTCGCCCGCCGCAGTCAGCGTCTGTGTTTGCGACCCTTGGCTTTGACAGTGGACTGCACCCGCACCCATAGTTCGCTATAGGAGCGTGCCGCTTCGGTGTTGGGCGCATAGGTTGCGACGGGGGCACGCTCGGTTCCCATGCGCTCGATGAGCACAGTGGCCGGAACAACAATGTTCGTCACCATCCGATTGCCGCGGGGCAGATCGATCACGGTTTCCCGGTGGAACTTCTTTCGGCGATCGACCATCGAGAAGAAGCCAAGAACCGGAGCCTTCGACGCGGATGCCGCGACCAGCTCGACGACTTGCTCGAGAGAGCGCAACGCGAGGGGTGACGGAACAAGCGGGACCACGATCAGGTCCGCAGAAACTACGGCGTTCTCTGCAACGAGCGAAGAGCCAGGCGGGCAGTCCAAAAAGACCACGTCGTAGTCATCCGCTATTTGCTCGAGTATTTTTGACACTCGCTGTCGCGAAGTCTTGGCGTGATCAAACACCAGGTCGAGATCCCGATAGCTTGCGTCGGCGGGCAGAACATCGAGGTGCTCGATGCTGGTCGATCGAATCGCCCGTTTTGCGTTGCGCTCGCCCGCGACAACGGCGCCAATTCCACCCTTGAGCTTCGGCTTGACCTGCAGCAGGAACGTAGCAGCACCTTGCGGGTCCAGATCCCACAGCAGCACCCGGAAGTCGACCGCCGCTTCGGACGCCAGGTTCACGGCAGCGGTTGTCTTGCCGACCCCACCCTTGGTGCTGTAGACCGCTACGACCTTCACAAGACGATCCTTATCGTTAGTTGCCGCCGCTCAGAGGCTATCTCAGAGGTCGCACCACGATCCGTGCGCAACCTACTGAGACAGGAACTGGTCGAGCGTGATCGGGGTTCGGCCGGTGATCCTCTTCACATCGTCGCTGAGTTCGGCCATCTCGCCCGCCGCGATCGACGTGTAGGTCGAGACCCAGGCGTCGTTCTGCCAGTCGGGTGCGCCGTATCGAGCCCGCGACGCGTACGCCTCGTCGAGCGTCTCGTTGTGGAAGGTGACCGGAGTGGGGCGGTGGGCGGACAGGATCTTCGCGACTTCGTCGAGGGTGAGAGCTTCGCTGCCGGTCAGGAGATACGTGGCGTCGCGGTGGGAACCCGGGTCCTGAATCACAGTGGAGGCGACGCGAGCGATGTCCTCGCGAGCGACCGCGGCGACGCGACCGTCTGCAGCCGGACCGCGGATGACGCCGTCCTCGCCGACCAGCGCATCCATGAAGTCGATGTACAGGTTGTCACGGAGGAACGTGTGAGGGATGCCGGTGGACTCGATGTAACGCTCGGTCGCGTCGTGATCGCGCCCAAGCGTGAACGTTGAGGTCGGGCTCGCACCGAAGAATGACGTGTACACGATGTGGCCAACGCCTGCCGTCTTTGCGGAGTCGATGAACGCTCGGTGCTGGTCGACTCGATCGACGCTCTCCGAGCCGGAGACCATGAAGAGCACGTCGACGCCGTCGAGGGCTTCGGTGCTGGCCGCCCGGTCTAAATAGCTGAACGGCAACACGACCGAGCCCGGGAACTCGGGTGCTTTTGCCGGGTTACGCACGAGGAGGCGCTGCTGGATGTTCGCTTCGGCGAGGTTCGCGGCAACGAGGCGTCCGAGGCCGCCCGTCGATCCGGTGACGGCGATGGTGGGAAGACTGCTCATCTCGTGATTCTCCCACTCGCGCCTGCGGGCGGAGACGTTGCTGGCGGGCGGACAAATTACGCCGCCCGGTGGCGAGATCTCCGCCCACACCCCCTCACGCCTTTGTGAAGTGGGCGGGGAGGAGTAGTCAGGCGGGACTGCTGCTCTCCCGGATGGTCAGGTGGTGGGGCGCGATCGTCACGGTGGGCCCCGGCGTTTGTGCCCCGCCGAGCTTCTGCTCGACTCGGTCGAGAGCGACCCGGGCGATGAATCGCCGGTCCGGCGTAACGGTGGACAGCGTGGGGGTGCTGAACGCGCCATCCTCGATGTCATCGAACCCGATGATGGCGACATCGTCGGGTACGCGAACGCCACGAGCGAGAAGCGCGCGCATCGCACCAAGCGCAAGTGGGTCGGAGAAGCAGAACACCGCGTCGGGAGGATCTGCGCGATCGAGCAGTCGGTCCATGGCTGCGGCACCCGACGAACGTCGGAACGTGTCGACGTACTCGACATACGACAGTCCCACGTCGCGGCCGGCATCGTTGAGCGCTTCGAGATAACCGGCCAGGCGCTGGGAACTCGAGCCGCGGATGTCTCGTTCCGCACCGATCGCCGCGACTCGGCGTCTGCCGGTGTTGATGAGATGAGTGACTGCTTCTCGTGCCGCCAGCCGGTTGTCGATCATCACCTGATCGAAACGCGGGAACAGGCTCTCGCCGAGGAAGACCAGTGGGCGACTCTCGGCGATCCCGTCGAGGTGAGCGGGGGTGAGTGCGAGGGGGCTGATTACGAGTGCGTCGAATAGCGATCCATACTCGGTCCTGTCGATGAGGTAGCGCTCGCGCTCGAGGTCGCCGTCTGTCTGATCGATGACGACGGTGAGGCCACGCTTGTGACCTTCCTCGACAAACGCTCGCGTCAGCTCGGCGAAATACGGCGTGTCCAGTTCGGGCAGAACCAGGGCGATCAATCCGGAGCGGCCGCGCTTCAGGCTGCGAGCCAGTTCGCTTGGGCGGTAGTCCAGCTCGGCGACGGCCCGCAGCACCCGGAGTCGCGTCGACTCGGACACGTGCGCAAATCCGTTGACGACGTTGCTGACCGTTCTCACCGAGACATTTGCAGCCTTCGCCACGTCACGCCGACTCCCCATCTCGTCCTCCGCGATAACCATATCTTCCCGCGTAGAGCGAATTCTTGCATCGAGGCAAAACGCTCGCTAGGTTTGAGGACGCCGCGTGTGCATCGAGGCACAGAAGAACGGATTTGCACCAATGACCATCCCCAAGCCCGAATATCCTCGGCCGCAATTCGTGCGACCGGACTGGCTGACCCTCAACGGGTACTGGCAGTTCGAGATCGACCAGGGAGATACCGGAATCGAGCGCGGGCTGCGCGATCGTGAGCTCGTTGGACAGATTTTGGTGCCTTTTGCCCCGGAGTCGCGCGCTTCCGAGGTCGAGAACACAGACTTCCTTCACGCGGTCTGGTACCGACGGATCGTGCGGATCCCCGCGGATTGGGCGGGCCGCGACGTGCTGCTGCACTTCGGGGCCGTCGACCATGACGCCACAGTCTGGGTCAACGACACCGAGGTGGCGCGCCACCGCGGTGGCTTCAGTTCGTTCACCGCATCGCTGGCCGGTATCGCGATCGCCGGAGACGAGGTCACGATCGTCGTGCGCGCTCGTGACACCCCCACGGAGGCCCAGGCTCGCGGCAAACAGTCGACCTGGTATCAGAACACCGGATGCAACTACACGCGCACCACCGGAATCTGGCAGTCGGTCTGGCTCGAGCCGGTTCCGCCCGCGCACATCCGATCGCTGAACGTCGTGCCCCAGCGCGCCGACAGCAGCTTCCTGGTCACGGCGGACATTACTCACCTGGCCGACGGCCACCGGCTCGAGGCAACACTGACGGATGATCGGGGCGAGGTCGCGTCGGTGTCGGTCGGTGCCGAAGACCTCGCGCCGCATCTCACACTGACTGTGCCGGCCGACCGAGTTCGCCTGTGGGGACCACAGGATCCCCATCTCTACGGGCTGACGGTGAGGCTCACCTCGGACGGCGACGTGGTCGACCAGGTCGAGTCGTACGCGGGGCTGCGGTCGGTCGCAATCAGTGGCAACCGCATCCTGCTGAACGGTGAACCGGTCTTCCAGCGGCTGGTCCTCGATCAGGGCTACTGGCCCGACACCCTGATGACTTCGCCGGATGACGAATCACTGCGCCGCGACATCGAGTTGTCGATGGCGGCCGGCTTCAACGGTGCACGCCTTCACCAGAAGGTGTTCGAGGAGCGCTTCTACTTTCACGCCGATCGCCTCGGCTATCTGGTTTGGGGCGAGTTCGGAGACTGGGGAGTCTCGGGCAAAGGCCCCGCAGGAGACAACCAGCAACCCACGGCCTCGTTCATTGCGCAGTGGCTCGAGGTGCTCACGCGGGACCGCAATCATCCATCGATCATCGGATGGTGCCCGCTCAACGAGACCCATCAGCTCCTGCACGACCGGGTCACCCAGCTCGACGACGTGACCGTCGGAATGTACCTGGCGACGAAGGCGGCCGACCCGACGCGTCCGGTGGTCGACGCCTCCGGGTACTCGCACCGCGTGCGCGGAGCCGACGTGTACGACTCGCACTCCTACGAGCAGGATCCGGAAGCGTTTCGCGCTCAGCAGGCCGGCCTGTCGGAGGGCCGACCGTACGTCAACGATCACGACGGCCTCCCCATCTCGTACGGCTATGCCGGGCAGCCCTTTTTCGTTTCGGAGTACGGCGGAATCTGGTGGAATGCTGCCCGTCTCGCCGAGGAGCAGGCGTCGTCCGACGATCCCAACCGCGACACGTCGTGGGGCTACGGGCAACGCGTGGACAGCCTCGAGGCGTGGCACGAGCGGTTCGAGGGGCTCACACGGGTGCTCCTCGGCGATCCCGGAATGTTTGGATACTGCTACACGCAGCTGACCGACACCTTCCAAGAAGAGAACGGGATCTACGACTTCGACCGCAATCCCAAGTTCGACATCGAGCGCATCCGAGCCGTGCAGGTTCCTCATTGACGCGAGTCCGGAGTTTTCGTCCTTCCCGCGCGCTCGTAAGGACGAAAACTCCGGACTCGCGGAAATTAGCGGGGGCCGCCCAGCCGATAGAAGAGGAAGGGCACAGCTGAGATCAGGCAGCTGACCGCCGGTACGAGCGTGATCGAGAGCCACACCGTCTGCTGCATCTGCGGGGTAACGTGCACGCCATCGTGATACCCCGCCAGCACGATGAACAAGCCGAAGACCAGCACGGCGACTGCGGACATGATTTTGGAGACGAACGTCAGGGTCGCGAACGAGATGCCGTCGTTGCGAAGACCGGTGCGCTTCTCGACGTCATCGACTGAATCCGCGATGAGGGTGGCCTGCACCACGAGGAACACGCCAAGCGTCAGCCCGGTGAGGAAGATGAACACCATGACGGCGATGATGTTTTCGAAGCCGACAAGGTAGAGGCAGAGGTACAGCGCGGCCCCGACGACGGAACTCCACACGGCGAGCAACCTGCCGGTTGTCCGCCGGAGCAGCAGCGGGGTCAGAAAGGATGCGATCACGAGGCCGGCGATTATCGCCGCGCCGATGAGTGTGAACAGGCCCTCATTCGCGTAGGCGATGATCACGAACACCGCGCCACCCGCCTGCACGATCAAGCGGCCGAAGCCCAGGACAGAGCCGAACAACACCATAAGGAGCGGCGTGTTCTTGAACAGGGTGCC
>JAUZFR010000138.1 GCA_030840335.1 Actinomycetota bacterium
CCCCGAGCCCGACGCTCAGCCACACCACCGTAACGATCCAGCTGAACAGGGAAAGCGGGAAGTTGACGATGAGTGTGTGCAGGAGGGCCAGCCAGTAGTGACCATTGCCCACCACCGCGCGAAGCCACGCCCAGAATCCCTGGCGAGCACGCGCGTCCTGCCATTCGGGCCGTTCGATTCGCGGCCGGCCCGTCCAGGCGAGCAGAACCAGGACGAGGGTGGCGAATCCGCGCGCAACATAGAGGGCGGCGATCAAGATGAAGACACCGATGAAGAACGTGACGAACGTGCCGAGGCTGGAGGAGAAGAGGGCGATTGTTGTGACGAATCCGGCCAGCCCGATCGGAAAGGCGACGAGCAGGAATCCGAGCTCTCGCGGAACTGAAGCCCACAACCGCCAGTACAGCGGGCGCTCGCGGCGCTGGGTGTCGATCGACACGGTGATCTCCTTCAGAGGTAGCAACACGATAGCGGGATCGAATCATGTGAGCCCCAGTCTGACGACGGGCACCGGATGCGCCCATCCGGCGTCCGCCCGAAATCTGCGTGGGGCTAACCCCCCTTCGCCCGTCAAAAAGTGAGCGCGCTTGGCCCCCCGATTGGGGCTCTCCTGCCCCCCGGTCGTGTCCTCTAAAATGAGGACACCGTAACCCGAACTGGCCACCGCGGTTGGCCACATGCCGTATCCCGAAATGCCCAACGGCAGGGCAGACAGCCTCATCATGACTATTGCAGTGCAAGCAAACCTTGCGCCCGCAGGTTGGTACCCCGACCCAGCAGGCAGTGGACTACTCCGTTGGTGGGACGGTGCCTTGTGGACCGCCCAGCTCCAATCACCTCCGCCGACTGCTGGCTACGGCCAGCACCGGTACCCGAAGCCGACGGCGTACTAAAGCTTCTGACGCAGACGATGAAGGGCCGCCTCAGCGAGGTGCCCCCATTCGTCTGAGTGCTCGAACGGCACCGCAACCCAGTCCTTGAACGGCCTGTGCATGCCCGACGGGTCCCAAAGCTCGGCGCCCGAGAGCGCCAGTGCCCTCGCATGCGCCGACGACTCCGCGCCGAGCTTGAACGACATCGCGCCGTCCACCAGGCACGCGAAGACCTTGCCGTCGGCTTTCGCGCCGCGAGCCCCGAACATGGACCCGGCCGTGACTCCGAGCATCCTCAGGTCCTCAACGATTTGGTCAAAGCGCTGTTCTGCTTTCATGTTGGTCAGTCTGCCCGAGTCACATCACGTTGTGGGTGAATCGGCCAGCCAGAATCGTTGCCGCGACCGGCATCCCGCGAAGCTCGGCTGACGAAGCGGCCAACGGGTCGCGGTCGAGCACCACCAGATCGGCTGGCTCCCCGACTCGGATGCGCGTGCGCACGGACGCACGGATGGCCTCCTCCACGCTGATGCACTGTTCCGGATGCCACGGCTGACGACCATCGCGCGTTCGGGTGACCGCGGCAGCGATTGCAGACCAGGGATCAAGTGGCGAAACCGGCGCATCGGAACCGAATACCAGCGAGGCGCCCGCATCGAGAAGCGATCGAAGGGGAAACGCACGGTCAGTTCGACCCGGCCAGTAGTGTTCAGCGACATCCTGATCGTCCATCGCGTGATCGGGCTGCACGCTTGCCACTACGCCAAGTCTCGCGAACCGCGGAATGTCGGCCGTTGCCAGCAGCTGCGCGTGCTCGATGCGGCCGGCCGTGCCAACGCGTTCGAACGCGTCGAGCGCGAGGGTGTTCGCGTGGTCGCCGATCGCGTGCACCGACGAGTGGATTCCCGCATCCGCTGCCCTCCGTATCAGCTCTTCGAGTCGGTCCGGCGCCACCGTGAGCAGCCCGTTCGCATTACGCGACAGGCCGGGATACTCGTCGTAGCAGTACGCCGTGCGCGTATTGAGTGAGCCGTCAGTGAGAACTTTCAGGTTGCCGACCGTCACGAGGTCGCTCAGCCGGTCGCCAGTGTGGAATCCGCGGTCGATCGCGGCGTCGAGATGCTCTTCGTAGATGCCGAACTCGACGCGCAATGAGTCGGTGCCGGCGCCTGCGTGAGCGCGGCGCATCCATGCTTCGGCGTTGTCGGCCATTTCGTAGTCGACGATTCCGACCAGCCCCCTGGCTGCAGCGGAGGTCGCGGCTTCCGCCGCCCAGCCGTCGAGCTCGCTCTGCGAAAGAGTATTGACGCGGGCGACGACATCGAAAGAGTCGTCCTCGCGGAGCAGGCCGGTCGGGTGTGATTCAAAACCGTAGAGCTGAAGTGCGGCGCTGTTCAGCCAGGCGGAGTGCAGGTCGCCGCTCACGACCACGATCGGTGCGCCCGACGCCTCGTCCAGCAGTTCGCGAGTCGGGACATCCGGCCAGAGGGCATCGCGGAATCCGACCGCGACGAAGAGGCTTCGGTCGGTGACTGCATCGGCCACCCGCTTCGCCGTTTCGGCCGCCGACCGAGCGCTCGAAACATCCAGCCGGTGCGAGTGCAGCGCCCACTGGCCGAAATGAACATGGTTGTCCCACAGTCCCGGGATGAGCCATCGGCCTCCGAGATCGATGGTGAGTTCTGCCGGGACCGCGTCGAGCCTGCCAGATGGGGCGATTGCGGCGATGCGACCGTCGCGCACGGCCAGGTCGACGACGAGGCCATCGACTCTCGCGTTAGAGAGCTGCATCTTCCGGGGCGGCTTCGCCGTGGTCGTCGCCGTGCAGGCCGGATGCGCGAGCACGGCGCATCTCTTCGGCCAGGGCTTTCGATGCGTACGGTCCGTCGGACTCGAGCGCGGTGATCACACGCTCGATGACTTGCGGCGACTTGTTCTGGCTGAGCTTGAGCCGCGCGTCGAACCGAGTCACGACGAGCCGGATACCAACAGTTCCGGTTGCCAGGTGCCGCGCGGCATCCTCATCGATCGACAGGGAAACCGGCGCAGGCAACAGCCTCTCGAAGTGATCGACAAGGTTGCCAAGTACACCGAAGTTCTCCTCGTCGCTCAGGATCTGAGGGGTACCGTACAGATGCGCCGTCACGTGGTTCCAGGTCGGTACGAACTCGGCCTCGTCCGCATACCAGCCGGGCGAGACATAGCCGTGCGGACCCTGGATGATCACCAGCATTTCGTGCTGGCCGAGCTCGTGACTGCGCTCATCCGGTCGCCCGACATGGCTGACGATGCTGATGCCTTCGGCATCTTCCTCGAGAACAACCGGGTAATGCGACGCGACGAGCCCCTTCGCCGTGCTCGAAACCATCGTGGCCCACGGATTCTCGCGAATCAGGCGCCGAATCTCGTCGGGGTCAGTGATCACGTAATCTGGCGTGTAGCGCATGGAATCGTTACTCGCCTATGCCTGGTCGACCGGGCAGTAGTACAGCTTTCGGCCCGCGGCAATTTCCATGACGATGGGCGTTCCGCAGATTCGGCACGGTTCACCTGTGCGGTGATAGACCCAGTGGCGGTCATCCCGGCTCGCGAGCGCAGCCTCGTATTTCTTCTTGCTCAGCCCATCCATCGTCATCATCTGGCCCAGCTTGACGCCGAGTTTCAGTAGTTTCGTCCAGTCTTTCCAGAGCGCGCGCACTGTCTCCTCGGGCACCAGCTTGCCGGGAGTGTGCGGATTGAGGCGCGCCCGGAACAGCAGCTCTGCTCGGTAGACGTTACCGATGCCGCTGACCACGGACTGGTCCATCAGCAGGAGACCGATTGGCGTTGACTTCGAACGAACTGCGGCGACAAATCGCTCCTCGCCCCGTCGTGGCGAGTCGACGAGCGGGTCCGGACCCAGCTTGTTGATGATGGCCTGCACTTCTTCCGGCTGGAGCACCTCGCAGGTGGTCGGCCCACGGAGGTCGGCGACGGTTCTCTCGGTCAGAAGTCGAACTCGCACCGCGCCGATCGGCTCAGGCGGAAAGACATCGCTGCCTTCGCCGATCTTCTCCTGTTCAGCCATTCGCAGGCGTGTGACGCGGGGCGCGCCGATGCTCGTGAGGGAGTCTTCGTTGTCCGCGGCACGGCCGGACCGACCTTCGAGAAGCGTGCCTCGCTGGTTCGTCTGCCCCATTCGACCGTTTGCCGATGCCGTGGTCGCGTCGGCGGTGATGTCGCCCGCAAAGTCCCAGGCGCCGTACATGCCGAGGTGTACGCGCAGCCACCGGTCATGGTTGAACTCGAGGAACATCTGCTTGCCGACGGCCTTTGCATCGGTCATCTCCACGCCGTCAATCTGCCTGGCGCCAGGGGCGAAACGGCCCTGCGGTGAGGATGCCGCGACGTTGCGGCCAACGAAGTGGAGGGCGAACTGACGGGCGATGCGGTGAACGGAATGACCTTCTGGCATGCGACTCGCCCTTACTTCGCGTCGACCTGATGGCCAGCGATTGCGCCGGTTCTCTCGAATTCACTGAGCTGCGCGATGCGGCGCGCGTGCCGTGCTTCGCCGCTGAACGGTGTGGCGATGAAAGTGTCGATGAACGATATGGCTTCGTCGACGGTGTGCTGGCGGGCGCCAATCGAGATCAGATTCGCATCATTGTGCTGGCGCGCGAGCTCGGCGGTCGAGATATTCCAGACAAGGGCCGCGCGGGCGCCGGCTACCTTGTTCGCTGCAATCTGTTCGCCATTGCCAGAACCACCGAAAACGATGCCGAGAGTCTCGATGCCTGCCGTCTGGTCGCGAACTACTGCGCGTGCGGCATTGATGCAGAAGCTGGGATAGTCATCGAGCGGTTCATAGCTCGTCGGACCGTGGTCGACCACTTCGTGACCGTTGTCCCGAAGGTGCTGCTGAAGGTCTTTGCTGAACTCGAGGCCGGCGTGATCGGTCGCGATGTGGATGCGCATGCCTTCAGTTTATGAGGAGCCGCCGTCGCTGGGCCCGGGAGTCCGTGTGATCACGTGATCACCTGCGTCGGGTCGCGTCGCAGCGAGGTAATGCGCAAACCATCGAGGACGACGTGCTCCCCCACCCGCACGAAGCCGAGCTTTCGGTAAAGGGCGATCGCCGGAACGTTGTCCGAGCCAGTTGTCACGCGAACCGTGTGAGGCCCGGCCGTTGCGATGGCTGCGCGAACCAGTTCTGTTGCGATTCCCTGCCGTGCCACAGCCACGTCGACCATCAACCGGTCTATGTCGAGTTCGGTGACGGACCTCGTCCAGGCGATCGCCCCGACGATCGTGTCGTCGCTGGTCGCGAAAGCCCACACCAGTGGCTTGGCCCGGAGCTCATCGATGTCCTCGTGCAACGGCGGGATGCGGTCGTCACCGATCAGTTGCGCCTCGATCGCGTAGGCCCGATGCTGCAACCCAAGAACCTCGTCGGGCACGTCCGCGGGAGCCGTGCCACGCACGATCCGAAATCGGGAAGCGCTCATGGGAACGACGCTACAGCGATCACGAGTCGAACCCCAGACCGGCAGCATCCAAGGTCTTGAGCAGCAGATTTCGCCGACCGCCGTTGTGGTCTGCCCTATTGAGCGCCCAACGGGTCGCCTGCACGCCGAGATAAGCGGCGGGCTCCGGCGGGAACGGCAAAGGCAGCGATCGCACCATTTCGAGCGAAGTGCGCTCGGTTGTGAGACCAGCGAGGTGGTCGAGCATCACATTCGCGGCGAATCGGGTCGCCGCGACGCCGAGACCCGTGAACCCTGCGGCGTACGACACCCTGCCTTCATGAGCGCGGCCGAAAAACGCGCAGAACCGGGTGCTCGTGTCGATCACGCCCGCCCACCGGTGGCTGAACCGCACGCCTTCCAGTTGCGGGAAGGTCGTAAAGAAGTGCCCCGCGAGCTTCGCAAACGTCTCTGGTCGATCGTCGTAGGAGCGCCGGATGTGGCCTCCGTAGTGATAGATCGCGTCGTATCCGCCCCAGAGTATGCGGTTGTCCGCACTTAGCCGGTAGTAGTGGAACTGGTTGCCCGAATCGGCGACGCCCTGCCGGTTGAACCACCCGATACTCGCGAGTTGCTCGTCAGTGAGCGGCTCAGTCATGAGCACGTAGTCGTAGACGGGCACGGTGTGCAGCTGAAACCGCTTGAGCAGCGATGGGAAAGCATTGGTCGCGAGCGCCACCCGCGTCGCCTCCAGCGTGCCGTGAGCGGTCGCCAGTTCGATCGATCCGGATGCCCGCAGTCCGGTGACCGGCGACTTCTCGAACAGGTCCACCCCCGCGTTGACACACGCTCGCGCGAGCTCTCGCGCGAGCTTGCCCGGATGCACCATGGCCGTCGCGCGCTTGCTCCAGAGTCCCGCAAGGTAGGTGGGCGAATTCAGCTCGTTACGAATCGCCGACTCGTCGAGAAATACCTCTGCGTCGCCGTCGTGAGCGGCCCGCAGCTCCTCGACCTGATACTCCTCGGTTGCGACTGCCAGCGACCCGGATCGCTCGAAGTCGCAGTCCCACCGTTCGCTCGCAACGATGGCTTCGATCTCATCCAGGTTCTCCGCACCGAGGCGATCGAGTTGCGCGAGTTCGTTCGGAAACCGCGTCTCGCCGTTCACCTCGCCGTGCGTCAGCGTGGATTCGCAGAAGCCTCCGTTGCGACCGGATGCCGCCCAGCCGATGGTTCGCGCCTCCACGACGGCGACCCGCGCATCCGGATCCCGCTGTTTCGCCTGCAGCGCGGTCCAGAGACCGGTGTAGCCTCCACCGACCACGACGAGGTCGTAGTGTGCCGTGCCCGCAAATCGCGGAAACGCAGGCGATCCGAGACCCTCGAGCCAGAACGGCGACAGCCTCGAATTCGCAAGCGATGACTGGACGATGCGCGGGTCGGGGTGGGTCCGCTCGAAGACGATGCTGGCCATGGACTCACTGTAACGACTGGATATTCGATCTCGACACGATTGATTCCTAAGAGCAGACTGGTCCTGAAGGACAGCGCCGGCGAACGAGTGCAGTCGCTGTTCTGCTCGGGTTCACAGAGGAGGACCTCATGACTCACGCGCCCGCGAGTGGCCCCAGCGCCGCCGCGCCGGATTTCCCACCGATCGAGGGCGGGATGCCCGTGCTCAGCGCCGGCCGGCATCGCAACTCCCGCAGGGGCGCCTGTTTCATGGAGTTCGCGTCGTACCTTGCCGGGCAACGCTGGAGTGATCATCCATCGTGCACTCATCCGACTCTCGCCTCGCTTGCCCGACTGGTGAACGACCTTACTTCCGACAGCGCACGTCATCGCCTGAGCCCGCACATCGTCTCGGTAGTAGGGCTCACAGGCGACGATCCACGAATCCCCGTCATCCTCTCGGCGCTCGCCGCCGCAGCCGCCCTTCCCGTTGCAAGTCAGACCCGACAGCGAGCGCTCGCAACCGCGCTGCTGCGCTGCGACCAGTTGCTCGACCGTTGGAGCGGACCGGACATCGACCGGGCGCGTCTGCGCACGCGTGTGGCCTTCCTGATGACGCCGGGCGTCGAAGACTGGGCGCGCAACTTCCTCGGAGAAGCCGCCCTGCGGGTCCCGGTACCGCTGCAACTCGCCGACGACGCGATCCTTCGCACTTCGGTCATCGGCATTGCCGATGCCTGTGTTCAAGATTCGGATGCGCGCCTCGAGAACCTGCTTGTCTCGGCGATCGACGAGTGTGCACTGCTGCTCTCGACATCAGAGCAGGCGGCTGCTCCCGTCGACCGGGAAGTACTGGTCGACGCCTGAGCCACCGCGGATTTGGGGTACCAGCCCGCCGAACTAGACTCCTTAGTCGGACACAATCCGCAGCGCGAAGGAGCAGCCAGTGCCAGGAGAGAACCTCACCAGAGTCGAAGCCCAGGAGCGAAAGGCGATCGTCGATGTAGCGAGCTACGTCGTCGCCCTTGACCTCACGACTGGCGACGAGACATTCGCCAGTACGACGACCGTGACTTTCTCGGCCAAGGCCGGCGCATCCACTTTCATCGACGCTTTCACCCGCACCGTGCACTCGGTCACGCTCAACGGCCAGTCGCTCGACCCGGCCGTGGTGAGCGATGGCGTGCGCATCCAGCTCGCTGGTCTCGCGGAGCAGAACGTTCTCGTCGTCGTCGCAGATGCCGAATACACGAACACGGGCGAGGGCCTGCACCGCTTCGTCGACCCCGTCGACGGCGAGGTGTACCTGTACACACAGTTCGAGGTTCCGGACAGCCGGCGCGTGTTCGCGGTATTCGAGCAGCCCGACTTGAAGGCAACATTTCAGTTCACCGTCACCGCGCCATCAGCGTGGGAGGTCGTCAGCAACTCCCCGACGCCCGAGCCGACCCCTTCGACGGGCCCAGGCACTGACGCGTCGACGTGGACGTTCGCCCCGACACCGGTGCTCTCGAGCTACGTGACCGCCCTCGTCGCGGGCCCGTACGCCGTGGTTCGCGACACGCTCACCTCCCGCGATGGTCGGATCGTTCCGCTTGGAATCTTCTCCCGCAAGTCCCTCAGCCAGTTCCTCGACGCTGACTACATCTTCGAGAAGACCCGCCAGGGTTTCGCGTATTACGAGGAGAAGTTCGACTACGCCTACCCGTTCGAAAAGTACGACCAGCTGTTCGTGCCCGAATTCAACGCCGGGGCCATGGAGAACGCCGGAGCGATCACCTTCACCGAGACCTATGTGTTCCGCTCGAAGGTGACGGATGCCATCAAGGAACGCCGCGTCGTCACGATCCTTCACGAGCTCGCACACATGTGGTTCGGCGATCTCGTGACCATGAAGTGGTGGAACGACCTCTGGCTGAATGAGTCGTTCGCCGAGTGGGCGTCGACCATCGCGACCGCTGAGGCGACCGAGTGGACCGAAGCCTGGACGACGTTCGCCGCCATGGAGAAGACCTGGGCCTACCGCCAGGACCAGCTTCCGTCGACGCATCCGGTCGTCGCGACCATCAACGACCTCGAAGACGTGCAGGTCAACTTCGACGGCATCACCTACGCCAAGGGCGGGTCGGTGCTTAAGCAGCTCGCTGCGTGGGTCGGCATCGAAGCATTCTTCGCGGGTGTCGCCGCGTACTTCAAGAAGCACGAATACGGCAACACCGAGCTCAGCGACCTCTTGGCCGAACTCGAGGTCACCTCCGGGCGAACGCTCGGCGAGTGGTCGCAGCTCTGGCTCGAGACCGCAGGCGTCAACACGCTCCGCCCCGAGATCGAGACTGATGCGGATGGCGTGATCACGTCGTTCGCAATCGTCCAGACGGCGGCTCCCGACTACCCGACCATCCGTCCGCACCGGCTGGCCATCGGCTTCTACGACTTCGACGGCGCGAAGCTCAATCGCGTTCATCGCGTCGAGCTGGATGTCGCGGGCGAGCGCACTACCGTCGACGAACTCGTGGGCCAGAAGAAGCCGTCACTGGTGCTGCTCAACGACGACGACCTCGCCTATGCGAAGATCCGTCTCGACGAGGAGTCGCTGGCCGTCGCGATCGAGCACCTTGCCGCGATCGAGAACCCGTTGGCGCGAAGCCTCGTCTGGGGCGCCGCGTGGGATGCGACGCGAGACGCCGAGACGGCTCCGCGTGACTACGTCAAGCTCGTACTCGGCAATATCGCGAGCGAAACCGAATCGACAACGATCCGCACGACGCTGTCCCAGCTGCTGCAGGTCGCCCGCGCCTACGTGGCTCCGGCCGACCGGGCCGCGACGATCGAGTCGATCGGAGACGCCCTCTGGTCGCTCGCGCTCGGCGCCGAAGCGGGGTCGGATGCGCAGTTCCAGTTTGTGAAGTTCTTCGCGAACATCGCGTCGACCGATGCGCACGTCGCCACCCTCAAGGGCCTCCGCGACGGTTCCTCACCACTTGCCGGCCTCGAAATCGACACCGATCTCGACTGGGAGGTGCTCGAGGGCCTCGTGCTCAACGGCGCCGCCGGGAAGGCCGAGATCGATGCCGCGCTCGCAAAGGACAACACTGCAAACGGCCAGCAGGCCGCGGCGCGCGCATCCGCGACCATTCCCACGGCTGCAGGCAAGAAGGCCGCCTTCGACTCGCTGGTGGGCTCCGACGAGTTGCCCAACGTGATCGTGCGCAACGTCGGTCTCGGCTTCACGCACACGAATGATCCCTCGTCGCTCGAGACGCTCGTCGAGCCATACTTCGCGGCGTTGAACGACGTCTGGAAGTCACGAAGCTACAAGATCGCGGAATACATAGTGCTCGGGCTCTACCCGTCGCCGCTCGCGTCGCAGCAGCTCGTCGACGCGACGAAGGCCTGGCTGACTGCGAATCCGGATGTCCCGGCCCTTCGCCGCATGGTGACCGAGAACCTGGCCGGGGTCGAGCGAGCGCTGCTCGCCCAGGCTCGCGACGCCGGATAGCCACAGGAAGTCCCCAAATAGACTGGTGGGGATATGACTTTGATTCCAACAGCCATTACCGCGATCCCCCAGTCATGGTGGGACGCCTTCCTGAACTTCATCCACCCCTGGCAAGCGCTCGCCAACGTTCTCGTCATCCTGGTGGTGGCCGTGATCGTGCGGATCATCCTGCGTTTCGTCATCAACCGTGTCGTGAACCGCATCGTGAACGGCGTCAAGAAGCGTCAGGGGCTGCAGGACACGCAAGCGGTGCTGGCTTCGCCGCTCAACGCCGTGCGCGTGGTTCAGCGCACTCGCACGCTGGGCAGCGTCTTCAATAACATCGTGTCGACGGTGGTCGTCATCGTCGCCCTGTTGCTCATCGTGAGCTCGCTGAACAAGGACATCACCGCATCCTTCGCCCTGATCACGGGCGCCCTCGGCGCAGGCCTCGGCTTTGGCGCGCAGAACATCGTCAAAGACGTCCTGAACGGCCTGTTCATGGTGGCCGAAGACCAGTATGGGGTTGGTGACATCGTCGACCTCGGGCCCGCCACCGGAGTAGTCGAGTCGGTCGGCATCCGGGTGACCCAGATCCGCGACGTCAACGGAACCGTCTGGTTCGTTCGAAACGGCGAGATCCTGCGCGTCGGAAACATGTCGCAGGGCTGGTCCCGCGTCATCATGGATCTTGCGGTGCCGTACGACGTGGACATCGACGAGGTGCAGAAGCGGATGCTCGCAACAGCGGTCGATATGGCCACCAATTCCAAGTGGCGGTCGCGCATCGTCGACAAGCCCGAGATCTGGGGTATCGAGTCGATTTCGTCCGAGGCGATCGTGATCCGGCTCGTGATGAAGACGCGACCGGGCAGCAAGGATGACGTTGCTCGCGAACTGCGCGCCCGTCTCAAGGCGACGCTCGACGACATGGACATCAAGCTTCCGTCGCTTAACAGCGTCGTGCTGACCGGCTTCGATGGCGCCGAGAGCGTGACGGGAACACGCCCGCCCCGCACAACACCTAACCCCGTCGTGACGACCGAAGACCCGAAGCCGGTGCGCGGTTCACGCAAGCCCGCGGCGAAGGATCCCCGCGCCGTCCCGCTTCCGAAGAGGCCACCTAGTGACTGACGCAACGCAACCGACTGACGCAACACAACCGACGGGCGCGCAGAGCCCCATCACCCTTCGGTCGAGCGAGAACGGCGAGGCGGCGACCGGCAATTTCTGGCGCGAGATCGGTGGGAGACCGACCTTCGAGAAGCTTGTGCGGGCGTTCTATGTCGGCGTTGCAGACGACGAAGTGCTGCGCCCGCTGTACCCGGAAGAAGATCTGGAGGGCGCCATCCAGCGTCTCACCGGTTTCCTAGAGCAGTATTGGGGCGGCCCGGGTACCTATAGCGAGCAGCGCGGGCATCCCCGACTCCGGATGCGCCACCAGCCCTTCAAAGTGAATCCGGATGCGCGGGATCGCTGGCTGAAACACATGCGTGCAGCGCTGGACGGCATCGAACTGGCGCCGCTGCAGGATGCGATGCTGTGGGGCTACCTCGAGCGAGCGGCGTTCGCGATGGTCAACACGTTCGACGAGTAGCGGTGCAATCGCGACTCATGTCGCCGGTTGAGTACCGCCCGAGGCGCGAGCACGGCACCCATGTCGTTGGTTGAGTAGCGCGCGAGGCACGAGCACGGCACCCATGTCGCTGGTTGAGTAGCGCGCGAGGCACGAGCACGGCACCCATGTCGCTGGTTGAGTAGCGCCCGAGGCGCGAGCCCGCCACCCATGTCGCTGGTTGAGTAGCGCGCGAGGCACGAGCCCGCGTAACGAAACCGCCGCCACAAC
>JAUZFR010000161.1 GCA_030840335.1 Actinomycetota bacterium
TGGACCTTCAGCGGTCAACACACGCTGATGTGGTCGCAGGGCGGGCGCCAGACACTGTTCTTCTCCTCGAGCACCCGTCGGTATATACCGCGGGGAAACGCACCGAGGACTCCGAGAGACCGACCGACGGAACACCCGTTCTCAACGTCGATCGGGGCGGCAAGATCACGTGGCACGGGCCCGGCCAGCTGGTCGGGTATCCGATTGTGCACCTCCCCGATCCGATCGACGTCGTCGCCTACGTGCGACGACTTGAAGGCGTGATGATCGCTGTTCTCGCCGAACTCGGCGTCGATGCCGGCCGGGTGGAGGGTCGATCCGGTGTGTGGCTGCGCGGCACCGACAAGATCGGCGCAATCGGCATCCGGGTTGCAGAGGGCGTGACCATGCACGGCTTCGCCCTGAACTGCTCCAACTCATTCGACGCGTACGAGCACATCATCGCGTGCGGCATCGCGGATGCCGGTGTCACCAGTATTTCTCGCGAACTCGGACACACAGTCACGCCCGAAGACGTCGTTCCGCTGATTTCCGAGCAGCTCGCCCGAGCGCTCGAGTTCGACTCTCTTGGAGTAGCCAAATGACGCATCCGATCGAAGGCCGCAAACTTCTGCGCCTCGAAGTCCGCAACGCCGAGACCCCGATCGAGCGCAAGCCCGAGTGGATCAAGACCAAAGCAAAAATGGGCCCGGAATACCGCCAGCTTCAGGAGCTCGTGAAGAGCGAGGGCCTGCACACTGTGTGCCAGGAAGCCGGATGCCCCAATATCTTCGAGTGCTGGGAAGATCGTGAGGCGACCTTCCTGATCGGCGGCTCGCAGTGCACCCGCCGCTGCGATTTCTGCCAGATCGACACCGGCAAACCGGCCGACTATGACACGGATGAGCCGCGTCGCGTCGCCGAGTCGGTCACGGCGATGAACCTGCGGTACGCCACCGTGACGGGTGTCGCTCGCGACGACCTGCCGGATGAGGGCGCATGGCTGCACGCCGAAACTGTGCGTCAGATCCACACGCAGAACCCCGGCACCGGAGTTGAGATCCTGGCCACGGACTTCTCCGGGAATCCAACCCTTCTGCAGGAGGTCTTTTCGTCGCGACCGGAAGTGTTCGCGCACAATGTCGAGACAGTCCCGCGAATCTTCAAGCGCATCCGGCCCGCGTTCCGCTACGAGCGTTCACTTGACGTGATCACGCAAGCGCGCAACTACGGGCTCATCACCAAGTCGAACCTGATCCTGGGCATGGGCGAGGAACGCGAAGAGATCAGCCAGGCGCTGCGCGACCTGCACGACGCGGGCACCGACATCATCACGGTGACGCAGTACCTGCGCCCCACACCGCGACACCTGCCGGTCGCCCGCTGGGTGCGTCCGGAGGAGTTCGTCGAGATCAAGGAGGAGGCCGAAGAGATCGGCTTCCTCGGAGTGCTCGCGGGACCACTCGTACGCTCCAGCTACCGCGCCGGACGCCTGTGGGCTAAGTCGATGGTCGCCAAGGGACGCGAGATCCCGACAGAGCTCGCCTCTCTTGCCGATGCGAGCCTCGGGTTCGCTCAGGCCGTGTCCTGAGCAGCCGTCCACGGCCGTAGCGAAGGGCCGTATCCTAAGTACCATGGCACGCGAAAAAGATCCCAAGAAGGTCAAGGAGCCCAACCGGCTGAAGCAGATGTGGGACGTCTTCCAGATGACCCGCCGGTACGACTCCAAGATCGTGCTGCTGCTGCTCGTAAGCCTGCTTGGCCCGACCGTCGTCGGTGTCGTTCTCGCGTTCGTTCTGTCGAGCGATCAGGTCTTCGGCTTCGTTCTGTACATCATCTCTGGCGTACTCGCCGGCGTTCTGATCGTTCTGATCGTGCTCGGACGCCGCGCCGAACGGGCCGCCTACTCCCAGATTGCCGGACAACCCGGTGCCGTCGGAGCCGTGCTCAAGAGCTCGGTGCGCCGTGGCTGGCAGGCCAGCGAAATGCCCGTCAACGTCAGCCCGCGAACCCAGGACGCGGTCTACCGCGCGATCGGCCGCGGTGGAGTCGTGCTCATCGGCGAGGGTCCGAAGTCGCGCACCCAGCGGATGCTCGAAGACGAACGCAGAAGCGTCGCGCGAGTTCTTCCCAACGTGCCGATCAACTTTCTCTACGTCGGCCCCGACTCGGATTCGGTGCCGCTCTACAAGCTCGCTGGGAGCCTGCGTCGGTTCAAGCCAGTGCTTCGCAAGAACGAGGTGCTTGCCGTCGGCAATCGGCTGGCGTCTCTGAGCAAGCCGCCGATGGGCATCCCGAAGGGCATTGACCCGTTCAAGGCGCGCGCTCAGCGACCTCGCTAGCGCGGCACGCCGGTCAGCGCCTGACCAGCACCGTCCCGGCCCAGCGGTCATGGATGCCGCGCTGATCGCGGTCGTAAATCACCGCGGGCACCACGATGCCCAGCAGCAGCGTGCGAACGACCGGGCGCCAGAGACCCAGGTAGCCGGGTACAAGCGGAACAACTCGCATGCCGAGCACAAGGTGCCCGAGGCTTCCGTTAAAGGTCACCAGGAACAGGATCTGCAACACGAGAAAAATCGCCAACGTCCACAGTCCATTGGGATCAGGGCGGAAGAACGCGAGGGACAGCAGGCTGGCGACCGCCCAATCGATCGCAATTGCCGCGATTCGTCGGCCAATTCGGGCAATCGAACGCGGACCCGCGGCGGGAAGCGAGAGCCGTTTACCCGGCCAGTCGACGGATGCGGGTGCGGCTTCGGGCATCCGGTAATTCTATCCAGCGTCTACTCTCGTAACATCACGGAAACAATCGCGTCACCGTGGCGAAATCCCTTCCCCGTAACCTCGACTGAGGCTGCGCCTGCAGTCGCTTAGGTAGCAAGCTCATTGGAGTCCTCCGCATGTTCAAAGATTCTTCCGAGGTGCTCAAGTTCATCAAGGACGAGGACATCAAGTTCCTTGATATTCGGTTCACCGATCTTCCCGGTGTCCAGCAGCACTTCAACATCCCCGCCTCGACCGTCGACGAAGAGTTCTTCTCCGTCGGCCAGCTCTTCGACGGTTCCTCGATTCGCGGGTTCGCGAACATCCACGAATCTGACATGCAGTTGATTCCGGATGTCTCGACCGCCTACGTGGACCCCTTCCGCGTCGAGAAGACGCTGATCATGATTTTCGACATCTACAACCCGCGCAACGGCGAGATCTACCACCGCGACCCGCGCCAGGTCGCCAAGAAGGCTGAGAAGTACCTCGCCTCCACCGGCATCGCCGACACCGCTTACTTCGCGCCCGAGGCCGAGTTCTACATATTCGACGACGTGCGCTACGAGGTGAAGCAGAACGCGAGCTTTTACGCGGTCGACT
Organism: Actinomycetota bacterium; assembly: GCA_030840335.1. Lineage (GTDB taxonomy): Bacteria > Actinomycetota > Actinomycetes > Actinomycetales > Microbacteriaceae > Galbitalea. Next base: position 3,349 of record JAUZFR010000161.1, read on the forward strand.
CGGATGAGGGCGCCTGGAACAGCGGACGCGTCGAAGAAGGCGGAAACCTCGCCAACAAGACGCCGTACAAGGGCGGTTATTTCCCGGTCAGCCCCGTCGATAAGCAGGCCGACCTTCGCGACGACATCAGCCTCAAGCTGATCGACGCCGGTCTGATCCTTGAGCGCGCCCACCACGAGGTCGGAACGGGCGGCCAGGCCGAGATCAACTACCGCTTCGACACGATGGTGCACGCGGCAGACGACATCCTGAAGTTCAAGTACATCGTCAAGAACACCGCACTCGAGTGGGGCAAGGCAGCCACCTTCATGCCGAAGCCGCTCTTCGGCGACAACGGCTCGGGCATGCACACCCACCAGTCGCTGTGGAATGGCAGCACCCCGCTGTTCTACGACGAGAGTGGCTACGGCGGACTGTCGGACATCGCGCGCTGGTACATCGGCGGCCTGCTCAAGCACGCCCCGGCAGTTCTCGCGTTCACGAACCCGACGCTCAACTCCTACCGCCGGCTCATCCCCGGATTCGAGGCGCCCGTCAACCTCGTGTACTCGGCCGGAAACCGCTCGGCATCCATCCGAATCCCCATCACGGGAACGAACCCGAAGGCCAAGCGCATCGAGTTCCGCGCGCCGGATGCCTCCGGCAACCCGTACCTCGCCTTCGCGGCCCAGCTGATGGCCGGCCTCGACGGTATCAAGAACAAGATCGAGCCGCACGAGCCTGTCGACAAGGACCTGTACGAGCTGCCGCCCGAGGAAGCCAAGAACATCCCGCAGGTTCCCGGCTCACTCGAAGAGGCACTTCAGGCGCTCGAGGCCGACAACGAGTTCCTGACCGCGGGCGGTGTCTTCTCGCCCGACCTGATCTCGACCTGGATCGCGTACAAGCGCGAGAAAGAGATCATCCCGGCAGCGCAGCGCCCGACGCCGTTCGAGTACGAGCTGTACTTCTCGGTCTAGGTTTCACGTCAGAACGGGCCGCACTCCCTCGGGGGTGCGGCCCGTTCTGCGTTTGCGTTCCCCGGCGTTTCCCCGCATCCGCCTGTACTCCACTCCTACTTACCTGGGCGAGTTCCGGTCAGGCAACTGACAGCAGCGACTCCCGCTCGTACACGTCCGTGGAAACCGCGCGCGAGGACCGGCCCAGCGCACGAACGTCCCAGCCCGCCGCCGTCCATGCACTCGTATTGAGACAGTTGCGGGCATCGATGACGATCGCCCGGTTGCTCAGTTCCGCGAGTTCCGCGGCATCCGCGTTCACAAATTCGGGCCACTCGGTGAGAACCAGGATGACATCCGCGCCTGTCACGGCATCCGTGACGGAGTCCGCGTAACTGAGGGTGGGAAAGCTTCTGCGGGCGGTGTCGTTCGCCTCAGGATCGAATACGATCGACTGCGCGCCACGAAGGTGGAGTGCTGCGGCAACGTTAAGGGCCGGCGAGTCGCGCACATCGTCGGTGTCCGGCTTGAATGCTGCGCCGAGGATGCCGATGCGCTTGTTCAGCACGGACCCGCCGCAGGCTTCGATCGCGAGGTCGACGACTCGCTGGCGCTGGCTCATGTTGATCTCGTCGACCTGCTGCATGAGCGACGCAGCGGAGAACGCTCCGAGTTCCGTCGCGCGATGCATGAGGGCCCGGATGTCCTTTGGCAGACATCCGCCGCCGAAACCCAGCCCGGCGTTCAGGAACTGGCGCCCGATGCGGGAATCGTGCCCGAGCGCGTCGGCAAGCACCGATACATCGGCGCCGGCCGCAACGCAGACCTCGGCGATCGCGTTGATGAACGAGATCTTGGTCGCGAGAAAGGCATTGGCACTCACCTTGACCAATTCCGCCGTCGGCAGGTCGCACACAATGACGGGCGCGCCGGCTGCAATCGGGAGCGCATAGACCTCACGCAAAATGGCCTCGGAGAGCTTCGTCGTGCCGCCGATGACGATGCGATCAGGAGCAAGTGTGTCCGCGACCGCTTTGCCCTCGCGAAGAAACTCGGGGTTCCACACGACCTCCGCCCGAACGCCCTCCGGCACGTGGTCCCTGATGAGATCCCGAAGCCGCGCGCCCGTGCCCACTGGCACTGTCGACTTACCGACGATCAGCCCGTCGTGTGTCAGGTTGCGAGCAACGTCGAGCGTTGCCGCTTCGACATATGAGGTGTTCGCCGCGTTGCTCCCCCGCTGCTGCGGCGTACCGACACAGATGAAGTGCACGTCTGAGAGCGCTGTCGCATCCGCAAGATCAGTGGTGAATCTCAAGCGTCCGGATGCAACGTGCTTGCGTAGCAGCTCGGGCAGTCCAGGTTCGAAGAACGGCACGTCCCCAATGCTCAGTGCGGCCACCTTCGCCGGATCGGAGTCGACCCCGATCACCTCGAATCCCATTTCTGCCATGGCCGCAGCGTGTGTTGCTCCCAGATACCCCGTGCCCACGACGCTGATACGGGGTGGGGTCTTCTCAGTATTGCGTGACACTTCGCTCTCCCTCATTTTGTGCTTGCGAGTGGTCATGAGGCCCGCCTCAGTTTGAAGCCGTCACCAGGCGTGTTGATCCCCGCTTTGAACGCGGCGAGCGAATCGGGTCTCGAATCAATTCGCCAGTCGTTTGTGGCAAGTTGCCCTTCCGTGTAACTCGTCACCGCCATGTCGAACCAGGAGAACCCGAGGATGTCGGCGTTTTCGGGTTTCGCCAGCGCGTCAAACAGGCTCGTGATCCAGGCACTCTTGTGCCCGCCGACCTCAGAGGCGCCAATCTCGGACAGGAAGATCGGCTTGCTGGTGAGTTGTCGAAGCTGATCGATGCTCGAGCCGAAGGTGTAGTTGAAGCTGAAGTCGTTGTCCGGCTTGTACGCCGGACGCAGGTAGCCCGACAACCCGACCCAGTCAACGTACGCGTCGCCCGGATACAGGCTCTTGAGGTAGTCAAGTGACTTGTGCGTTGTGGGGAGGTTGTTGATGATGTTCGGTGACCAAATCCAGAAGACGTACTTGTTGGCGCCTTCCGACTGGAAAATGTCGTGAACGTACTTCCACATCTTCACGTAGTCACCGGGGCTGTTGGAGTTGATCGAGTTGCCCTGGCCGTCGGTTTCCGACCACGGATACCAGACGCCATTCATTTCGTGGTCGAATCGGATGCCGAGAGGCAGTTTCGCCTTGACGATTGCCCTTGCATATTGGCGCAGGTAGGTGTCGTACTTGCCCGACAGGATCTTCGGAACGGTGTATTCAGGCTCGCTGACGGTGTTGTTCCCTGCGTCGATAGGACGAGACTCCCAGGTGAGGATCGGCAGCGTGTGGCGTTTCCATGCAGCCTTTACCGCATCGGCGCGATAGGTCTGGTCCCATCCACCGAAGTAGCCGACGACGTTGGGGCTGGAACCAATCTTTGCCGAGGTGTCATCGAAGGTCGCGAAATTGAAGGGCGCCTGGGCGGTGTACATGCCGAACAGGCGGGTCGCAGGATGCACGATCGATGAGAGCGACGGGGTCGAAACGGGTGTTGACGCCACCGATAGAGGGGAGCTCGTCGTGATCGATGACGAATGCTGGGCGGCGGCGCTTGCGGCGGCAGCGGCGGCGGCGCTCCGCTTCAGAGCCGTGAGCTGTCGCTGCGATTCGGTTGCGCGATTCGTTGCCTTGTCGAGGGCCTGTTGTGCGGTCGCAGCGCGACTCTCCGCGAGTGCGAGCTTCTGCTTGAGCGCGGATACCGAGCTGAGCAGCTGACGCTGTTGCAGGGCCTTCTGCTTGGCGAGCGCCTCAGCGCGCGCCACCGCCGCACTGATGTGGATCGGACCGACGGGATTCGCGGGCGAGTACCAAACAAAGGCGCTCACCAGCAGCAGCGCCACACCGATGGCGATTGCGGCAACAGCCGTCCTACGGGCTTTGCGTGGGGTATGTGCCCACCAGACTCCGGTAATACTAGACAAGGAACATCGCCTCCACCGCGAAGATTGCGAAACCGATCAGATAGGGAAGGGCCGCTTTGGGGTTGAGCCGGCGACGCGTCTGCTTCACCGGTGTTACACGTATGCGCTCGCGAACGAGCACCGAGCCGGGGGAAAGACTGGCTTCGCTGTCAGAGGTCGACTCGCCCGCCGAATCGACCAGCGCACCGCCGTCAAGACGCCGCAGGACTTCATCGTTCTGTGCCCCGCCCCCGTAGGCGCCCGTTCGCGTCCCCCAGCCGCTCGCGTGACCCATCCGGAAGAATCCGATGAGGCGGATCGGCATGAGGAACGCCGTGGAGGTGAGGATGAAGATGGGCAACCGGAGAAAGTCCGAGGGCTTCTCGGAGAGGTGTCGCATCTGTCGGATGGCCATGCTCAGCACGGACGAGACGACCATGAGCCCGACCACCGTCGCGAGCCCGCTCCCGATGCCATATTCCTTGAGGATCCCCTGATAGAAGTCGTAGCCCTGTCCGGTCAGCGAGCGATAGATCCAGCCACCGACGACGCCGGCGAGGATGAACGGAAGCAGGATGTCCATGACGAAGAACAACGCGAGCAGTGGCGCGTGTCCGATCATCCACGGGAGCATCCGCAGCGTGTTGTACTGGCTGCCGCGCGCCCACCGCAACTGCTGTTTGTAGAGCTTCCTGACCTCTAGCGGTGCGTCGGTGTACACGAGGCTCGTGTGCTGGTAGACCGTGCGAAAACCCTCCTTGAGAGTGAGGTTGGTCAGCGTGCGATCGTCCGAGACCTCGAGGAACACGCCCATGAACTTCTCGGTCATGAACTTCTCCATCACTCGGATCATGATCGAACGACGAAAGGCGATCGTTCGCCCGGGAAGGCAGCCGACCTGGCCCAGAACGCTTTGGGTCGGCATCGAGTACAGCGAACGCGAGTTCTCGAGCCAGTCGGCCCAGCGGGTTATCCAGCTGCGCTCGGGCTCGAGGATGCGCTGTCGCGTCGTCACTCCCCCGACGCGCTCGTCGGCGAACGGTCGCACGAGTTCTGACAGGGTGTCGTCGGTCCAGACGGTGTCGGAGTCGACCAGCACGGTGATGTCGCCGCTCGACATCTCGGTGCCGATCATGACCGCGTTGCGCTTGCCAGGGATCGGCGTGTGCACCCACCGCACCAGCGGAGCGAATTCCTCTGAGATGGTTTGAAGCGTGGGGTTTGGCTTGCCATTGATGACCACGATGATCTCGCCCGGCTTCTGTTCGACCATGCGACCAAGCACGTCGCGGAACAGATCCTCCGGCTCGTCGACGACGGGCACAACAACGCTCGTCGTGCCGTGGTACTCGCCGGTGAACGGACGATAACGGCGAGACAGTACGACCTTGGTGATCCAGAGTCCCCAGATGATCGCCGAGTAGACCGCAAAGAGGTAGATCTGAGGATGGCCCTCGGCGATGTGACGCAGCTGAAGTATGAAAATGAACACAGTTGCCCCTAAGCGGAATGTGGGGGATGGAGACTTCCGCAACGTTGGGGAACTCGATGGGAGCTTCGGGTTGGTTGATTATTCCCACGATTCAAGCGGGAATGCAATCAACCCCAGTGCGGCCCGGGCGTGTCGTGCCACGCGGGTGTCAGGCGCTGGTGGGTCGAAATGCTGTCAGCCATTTTGCGGACACCGGCACCGGGGCAGACGCCATCTGATCGCGGAACCGGGCCGACAACCGAATTGCAGAAAAGACCTGATCACGCGGGGTTCTGATCGGTCTACCCTCCGAGTCGCCGAGTGGTTCTCGCTCGCGAAAGTCCGATAGGAGAAGTGAATGCGATTCAAGCACCCGGGGTACGCCGTCCCTGAAAGGGGGTACAGAAAAACTGGGAAAAAATACATTCCTCAAGTGGGGAAATCGGCCCACGTGACGACATTCGAGTTGACGCAAATGGCTGGTTGGGGAGGTTTTTGACGACCATTTGCGTCAAGTCGGCAGGAGGAGGAGGCGGAGGCGGCGAGTCAGGCGGTGGTGGGCCTTGGGCCTTTGCTCACTCCGTAGAAGCGGCGCTCGAACACCGCGCGCGCCTGACGCGTAATACGCAGGTAGTCGTCATCGAGCTGGTTTGCGGAGCCCGGTGGGTATTCAAGCAGTCGCGCCACGCCCTCGAGAGCCTGCCGATCCGTGGGCAGAACGTCGGCCGTCTTCGCGGTCCAGAGGGTCATGGCCGAGCGAGCCCGTGACGCCATGATCCACGCGTCACGCAGGCGCGCGGCATCCGCTTCGGTGATCAGCTTCTCCGATACCGCCGCACTCAGCGCACGCAGTGTTGACGTGGTTCGCAGGCCGGAAATTCGCGCGCCGTGCTGCAATTGGAGCAGCTGCACAAACCACTCGACATCGCTCAGCGACCCGCGCCCCAGCTTCAGGTGTCGCGACGGATCGGCCCCCTGCGGCAGCCGCTCCGACTCGACGCGCGCCTTGATTCGCTTCACCTCACGCACGTTCTGCTCGCTGATCTTGACCGGATACCGCACCTCATCAGCAAGCGCCTCGAAGTCGCGTAAGAGGTCAGAATCGCCGATCGCTCCCCTGGCACGCAGCAGAGCCTGGGCCTCCCAGGTGAGCGACCAGCGCTCGTAGTAGGCGCGATAGCTGTCGAGCGACCGCACAACCGCTCCGTTCTTGCCCTCGGGACGCAGTCCGATGTCGAGGTCGAGCGGCAGCCGAAGATCTTCGGTGAGTCGATTGAACGTCTGCACGATCTGCTCGGACCGAGCCTGGGCGGCCTCGCCGCTCACCGTCAGCGACCGGTACACGTACATCACGTCGGCGTCGGAGCCGAAGCCGAGCTCCTCTCCCCCGTACCGACCCATCGCGATGATCGCGAACTCGATGCCATCTGGCTCCGGGCGAGCGAGCGAGAGGATGCCCGTCAACAGCGCCGTTGTGATGGCGCTGAGCGCGACGCCCAGCTCTTCGACCCGGACGAAACCGAGGATGGCCGAGATCGCCAGCCGCAGGATCTCCCGACGGCGAGCGGTGCGTAGTGCGAGAGCCGCAGCATCCACATCGTCACGATGGCGGGCAACCGTGGCTCGACTCTCGTCCAGCAGAACCGCGAGGCTGCGCGGGCGAAGTTCGTCTTCGTTTTCGAGCCAGGCGGCGCCCTCGGGGATGCGCTCGAGCAGGTTGCTGACGAACCGCGAGCCCGACAGCACACTCGTGAGGCGCTGGGCGGCACCGGATGAGTCCCTCAGCATCCGCAGAAACCAGTAAGCCTCACCGAGGTCGTCGCTCAATCGCCGGAACGCGAGCAGTCCATGGTCGGGGTCAGCCCCTTCGGCGAACCAGCCGAGCATCACGGGCAGAAGGGTGCGCTGGATGGTCGCGCGCCTCGAGACTCCGCCGGTGAGCGCGGCAATGTGATGCAGGGCGCCCTTCGGATCGCGGAACCCGATCGCGGCGAGTCGCGCGGCGGCCTGTTCGGGCGAAAGCGTGAGCCCCTCGGGAAGCGCCGCAACCGCGCTGAGAAGCGGCCGGTAGAACAACCGCTCGTGAAGGCTTCGTACCTCGTGCTTGGTGTGCTGCCAGGCCTCGGTGAGGTCGGTCGCGCTCGAGTACAGGCCGGTAGCCCGAGCGAGTACTCGAACGTGCTCGGGATCGCGCGGCATCAGGTGGGTACGGCTGAGCCGGGCGAGTTGCAGTCGATGCTCGAGCAGGCGCAGGAACCGGTAGTCCCGCGAAAACTCGCTCGCCTCGACCCTGCCGATGTAGCCCTGGGCCGCCAGCGCCACCAAGGCGGGGAGCGTCGCCTCCTGCCGAACCTCCGGATCGAGTTGTCCATGCACGAGCTGGAGCAGCTGGATCGTGAATTCGATGTCGCGCAGCCCGCCCGGACCAAGCTTGAGCTGAACGTCGCGCTCATCCGCAGGGATGTTGTCGGTCACTCGTTCGCGCATCCGTTGCACGGACTCGACGAAATTCTCACGAGAGGCGCTCGACCAGACGAGCGGCGCGACTCCGGCGACATATCGCTCACCCAGATCGAGATCGCCCGCAAGAGGACGAGCCTTCAGCAGCGCCTGGAATTCCCAGCTTTTCGCCCAGCGATCGTAATACGCCAGATGCGACTCGAGCGTGCGCACGAGCGCGCCATCCTTGCCTTCGGGCCGCAGGTTTGCATCGACCTCCCACAGCGCCGGCTCCGCCGCGAGTTCCTGGATGCCGCGGGCCGTCTGCATCGCAAGTCGCGTCGCGATCTCCACGGCTCGATCCGCGCCAAGCTCCTCCGTGGGTTCTGTCACAAAAATGACATCCACATCGCTCACATAGTTGAGCTCACGCGCCCCGGATTTGCCCATCCCGATGATCGCGAGTTTGGTTCGCGCGACATCGGCGGCCGGAAATCTTACCGAGCGCCGGGCGACATCCAACGAGGCGTCGAGCGCTGCGCCGGCCAGATCGGCGAGCATGGCCGTAACGGAGGACACCGCTTCGAGCGGATCCGGATGCGAGAGATCCCAGGCCGCCAGTTGCGCAACCGACCGACGATATCGAACCCGCAGGGCAGCGAAGGCCGCGTCGTCAGTGAGCCCCTCGACGGAAGCGAGCAGCTCACAGCGGAGTTCGTCGGCAGCAGGCAGCACCTCGAGCGGAGTCAGCAGCGCGTCGAGCTGGTCCGGGTGTCTGAGGAAGAACTCGGCCAGACCCACGGATGCGCCGAGAATGCGCACGAGACTCCGTGCGGCGATGTCGGACGCGAGAACGCGTGCGAGCTCAGTCGGCGCCGTTTCCCGAAGCTGGCCCAGCAGGAGAAGCGCCTGATCGGCATCCGCGGCGTGCGCGAACAACGGCACGAGCTCCTCCGGAAAGGCTTCGAGAAGCTCGCGCGTGGAGCCCAACTCGGTGAAGCCGAGTCTGGCCAGATCAGTCAGCGTCGTCTGAAGGCGGGGCATAGTGCGTTTCGTATTTCCCGTAGCGACTACAGGATCTCGAGGTTGCTCTCCAACTCGTACGGCGTGACCTGGGCGCGGTATTCCTGCCATTCGCGGCGCTTGTTGAGCAGCACGAAGTTGAAGACCTGCTCCCCCAGCGTCTCGGCGACGAGTTCGGAGTCTTCCATCAGCGACAGCGCGTGGTCGAGGCTGGCTGGCAGCTGGTTGTAGCCGAGCGCGCGACGCTCAGCATCCGTGAGCGTCCAGACATTGTCTTCGGCCTCGGGCGGAAGCTCGTAGCCCTCTTCGATGCCCTTGAGTCCCGCTGCGAGAAGCAGCGAGTACGCGAGATACGGGTTCGCGGCGGAGTCGAGCGCGCGGTATTCGACGCGCGAACTCTGCCCCTTGTTCGGCTTGTACAGCGGAACGCGAACGAGCGCCGACCGGTTGTTGTGGCCCCAGGTGACGAAGCTCGGCGCTTCGTCGCCGCCCCAGAGGCGCTTGTACGAATTCACGAACTGGTTTGTCACGGCTGTGATCTCGGGTGCGTGGCGCAGCAGCCCAGCGACGAACTGACGGCCGATCTTCGAGAGCTGGTACTGGTTACTCGCGTCGAAGAAGGCGTTGACATCGCCCTCGAAAAGCGAGAGGTGGGTGTGCATGCCTGAGCCCGGATGACCCGAAAGCGGCTTCGGCATAAATGTCGCGTAGACGCCCTGCTCGATGGCGACCTCTTTGACCACCGTGCGGAAGGTCATGATGTTGTCGGCGGTCGTCAGCGCGTCGGCGTAACGAAGATCAATCTCGTTCTGGCCCGGGCCGGCTTCGTGGTGGCTGAACTCCACGGAAATGCCGAGGTCTTCGAGCATCCGCACCGAACGGCGACGGAAGTCGTGGGCAGTTCCGCCGGGAACGTTGTCGAAGTAGCCGGCCGAATCGACTGGCGTGGGACCCTTCTTGCCGAACTTGCTCGACTTGAGCAGGTAGAACTCGATCTCCGGATGCGTGTAGAAGGTGAATCCGCGCTCCGCCGCCTTCGCGAGCGTGCGCTTCAGAACATTGCGCGGGTCGGCGACTGCGGGCTGCCCGTCAGGCGTCGTGATATCGCAGAACATCCGCGCAGTGGGGTCGATCTCGCCGCGCCACGGCAGGATCTGGAAGGTTGTGGGATCTGGGTGGGCGAGCACATCCGCCTCGTAGGAGCGCGTGAGTCCCTCTATTGCGGAACCGTCGAATCCCAGCCCCTCAGCGAATGCGCCTTCGACCTCGGCAGGAGCGATTGCGACCGACTTGAGCGTGCCGACAACATCCGTAAACCAGAGTCGAATGAACTTGATGCCACGCTCTTCAATGGTGCGAAGAACGAAGTCGCGCTGCTTGTCCACTGGGCTCCTCTGAGGGCTATTTCACCGGCTTTCCGCCGCGCTATTAGGCTAGTGGCTATGCCCCGACTTCGCTTGGCACTCGCCCAGACGAACCCCATTCTTGGGGATCTGACCGGCAACTCCGCACAGATTCTCAACGCGGCGTGGAAGGCCGCCCTCGCTGGCGCCGACATTCTCGCCCTCGGTGAGATGGCCCTGACCGGGTATCCCATCGAAGATCTTGCGGCCCGCCCGAGCTTTCTGACCAACTCCCGCATCGCTGTCAACACGCTTGCCAAGAGCCTCCAGGATGCGGGTCTCGGCGATCTCGTGGTCGTGGTCGGGCATCCGGACGGCCCGTATGAACCACGCCTGCTCGGCAGCAGCAACGCACCGACCGCGATAGCGCAGAATCGCGCGAGCGTGCTTCAGCACGGACACGTCAAGGCTGGCTACACCAAGCATCACCTGCCCAACTACTCTGTGTTCGACGAATATCGAACTTTTATCGCCGGCGATGAACTGCTCGTGCTGCGCATCAAGGGCGTGGATGTCGCCCTCCTGATCTGCGAAGACCTCTGGCGCGACGGCGGGCCGGTCGAGCGAGTGCTCACGGCCGACGCCGGCCTCCTTCTCGTGATCAACGCCTCGCCGTTCGAACGGGACAAAGACGAGGTTCGGCTTCCCCTTGTCACCCGTCGCGCCGTCGAGACGGACACGATCGTCGCATACGTCAACATCGTCGGCGGACAGGACGATCTCGTCTTCGACGGCGACAGTGTCGTGGTCGACGGAAACGGCACGATCCTGGCTCGTGCGCCCCAGTTCGAGCCCCATCTGCTGGTGGTCGACGTCGATCCGGCGGCAGCAACCAACGCGGAGCTCCCCGACAACGTTGTTCGCGTCGAGCTCGCGGATGCCCATCCGCCGACCGAGGCGATTTCGGCCGACATTGCCGTTCTGCCCGACGATCGCGAGCAACTGTGGAACGCGCTCGTGCTCGGCTTACGTGACTACGTCGAGAAGAACGAATTTCCCTCGGTAATCCTCGGCGTCTCCGGCGGAATCGACTCTGCGGTGTGCGCTGCGATCGCCGCGGACGCACTCGGCCCCGACCGCGTCTGGGGCGTCAGCATGCCGAGCCGATACAGCTCGGAGCACTCTCGCGGCGACGCAGAGGTGTTGGCCGAAAACATCGGTTTCCACTACTCGGTTGAGGCGATCGCGGACCTCGTTCTGCCGGTTGAGACGCAGCTCGCTCTCGACGGGACCGCTGCCGAAAACCTGCAGGCGCGCATCCGGGGCATCATCCTGATGGGGCTCTCGAACATGCGCGGCCATCTCGTGCTGACGACCGGAAACAAGACAGAGCTTTCGGTCGGATACTCGACCATCTACGGCGACTCGGCCGGCGGTTTCGCGCCCATCAAGGATGTTCCGAAGCTCCTGGTCTGGGAGCTCGCGCGCTGGCGCAACGAATTCGCAACGAGACACGGAGAGACTCCCCCGATTCCGGCGAACTCGATCGAGAAGCCGCCCAGTGCCGAGCTTCGGCCAGATCAGACCGACCAGGACACGCTGCCGCCGTACGACGTGCTCGACGCGATCCTTGATGCGTATGTCTCACGAAACCTTGGGCGCGAAGACGTCATTGCTCTCGGCTTTGACGCCGAAACGGTCGATTTCGTTACGCGACTGGTGGACCGCGCGGAGTGGAAGCGACGCCAGGGCGCGATCGGCCCGAAGATCAGCGGTATGGCGTTCGGACGCGACCGGCGGCTGCCGATCACGTACCGCCCCAACGACGTCTAAGGCGCTTCGCCAAGCGCGCCCAGTACACTGGCACCATGGCAGAGCAGGCAGCTTCGGCTCCCAAAAAGGTGCGCACCCGGCATTTCCAGAATGCGAAGGAATCCGGGATCAAAATCACCGGACTCACGAGCTACGACATGCTCACAGCATCCATATTCGACGAGGCAGGCATCGACTTCCTGCTCGTCGGTGATTCGGCGGCGAACAACGTTCTCGGCTACGACACGACACTTCCGGTGACGATCGACGAACTGATCCCGCTGACCCGAGCCGTTGCCGGTGCAGTCAAACGCGCCTTCGTCGTCGCCGACATGCCGTTTGGTTCATACGAGACCGGGCCCGACGAAGCCCTGCACACGGCATTTCGATTCATGAAGGAGACCGGCGCACACGCGGTCAAGCTCGAGGGTGGCGTTCGCTCAGCCGAGCAGATCCGGCGAATCGTCTCCGCGGGCATCCCGGTCATGGCGCACATCGGTTTCACGCCGCAGAGTGAGCATGGTCTCGGCGGACACGTCATTCAGGGGCGTGGCGACCAGGTCGCGCAGTTGCTCGCGGACGCGCACGCTGTCGAAGACGCAGGCGCATTCGCCGTGGTGCTTGAGATGGTGCCGGCGGAGGCTGCCAGGCAGGTCACCGACGAGCTGCGCATTCCGACCATCAGCGTCGGAGCAGGTCCGCACACCAACGGCCAGTTGCTGGTCTGGACCGACTGGGCGGGTTTCACGGGCGGCCGCATCCCCAAGTTTGTCAAGCAATACGCGAACCTTCGAAAGACGCTCACGGATGCCGTCATCGCCTACCGCGAAGATGTCGACTCGGGCGCCTACCCCGGCCCAGAGCACTCCTACGAAGACTGAGGAGAACCATGGAAATCGTCCAGATCGCCCAGCGCGCAGTCGATCTCGATCGCGCCGTCGCGTTCTACGAGGATCTCCTCGGGATTTCCGTCAGTGCACGGTTTGACCCGCCTGGCCTGGCCTTTTTCATGCTGGGCGGCACACGGCTCCTGCTCGACAAAGTCGCGCCATCCAGCCTCATCTACCTCGCCGTGGACGACGTCAATGCAAGCGTCGACAGCCTCAGGGCGAAGGGCATCGAGATCGACACCGAGCCCCACATCATCTTTCAGCACGAGGACGACACCCTCGGCCCGGCCGGAGAAGACGAGTGGATGGCCTTCATCAAGGACTCCGAAGGCAACACCGTCGGGCTGGTCAGCTACGCGACCAGCGATCCGAACGAGCGATAGTCTCTCGCTCTAGTTGTCCTCGGCTGCATCCTCGGCGGCCCACTGGCGCGCCCGTTCCGCGATGATCTCCGGAGCACGGGACGCGTCCTCGCGAGTCTTGAACGGACCATCAAGTTCCGACCTCAGCGACTGGGCGCCCTCCTCGACCTCGCCGGTCTTGCGGTTGTAATACCAGTCGGTCATCACGCGCTCCTTCGACAAAGATAAAATCGATTCTATGCCTCGGGATTTGCACGGCCACCTCGTTCCCGGCGTCATTTCCCCGCAGCGCAGCGTGCCCGCATCCATCCCGCGCCCCGAGTATGTCGGCAGGCCCGGGCCCCGCGTGTTCACCGGGTCGGATGTCTATTCCGCCGAGGCGGTTGAGCGCATTCGCGAATCGGGAACGATCGCGGCAGGCGCCGTCGAGGCGGTCGGTGCCGCCATCCGGCCAGGGGTGACGACCGACGAGCTCGATCGGGTCGCGCACGAGTACATGGTCGGCAACGGAGCGTACCCGTCGACGCTCGGCTATCGCGGCTTTCCCAAATCGAGCTGCATCTCGATCAACGAGGTGATCTGCCACGGCATCCCCGATAACACAGTCATCGAAGGCGGTGACATCGTCAATGTCGATGTCACCGCGTTCAAGAACGGTGTGCACGGCGACCTCAACAAGACCTTCACAGCGGGTACCGCCAGCCAGGAAGCACTCGACCTCATCGAACGCACTCGCGAGGCACTCAACCGCGGAATCAAGGCTGTCGCGCCCGGACGCGAGATCAATGTGATCGGGCGAGCGATCGAGTCTTATGCGAAGCGGTTCGGCTACGGTGTCGTCCGCGACTTCACCGGGCATGGCGTCGGTGAGGCGTTTCATTCCGGGCTGGTCATCCCGCACTACGACGCCGCACCACGATTCAGCGACATCATCGAGGTGGGAATGGTGTTCACCATCGAACCGATGCTCACCCTCGGCACTACGGCGTGGGACATGTGGCCGGACGGCTGGACCGCAACCACCAAAGACAAGAGCCTGACCGCCCAGTTCGAACATACGCTGGTGGTAACAGAGCGCGGCGCCGAAATCCTGACGCTGCCGTAGGGCGCCGTTCCCCCAAGATCTCACCTAACGACAACGACGACGAAGGACGAGCGCATGACCAAAGCAGTAGGCATCGACATCGGCGGCACAGGAATCAAGGGAGCGCTCGTCAACGTCGAGACCGGTGAACTGCTGACCGACCGGATCAAGGTGGACACCCCCGACGGCGGGCGGCCCGAAGACATCGTCCAGGTCGTGGTCAAGATCATCGAGCAGCTGAACCCGGGAAGCGATGTCAAGGTCGGGGTGTGCTTCCCCGCCGTGGTCATCAAGGGCCGGACTATGTCCGCTGCGAACGTCTCGAAGAAGTGGATCGGCCTGGAGGCGGAGAAGCTGTTCGAACAGGCGCTCAAGCGCGACATCCGGTTTGTCAACGACGCGGATGCAGCGGGCGTCGCTGAGGTGCGGTTTGGCGCGGCGAAGAACGTGGATGGCGTGGTCATCCTCACAACACTCGGAACAGGCATCGGAAGCGCGCTCATCTACAACGGCGTGCTTGTGCCCAACACCGAGCTCGGCCACCTCGAAGTCGACGGCACAGACGCGGAAAAGAAGGCGTCGTACATGGCCAAGGAACGGGAAAACCTGTCGTGGGAGAAGTGGGCGAAGCGATTGCAGAAGTATTACGAAGTCGTCGAGGCGCTGTTCTCGCCCGATCTCATCATCGTCGGCGGCGGAGTTTCAAAGAGCTACGAGGACTTCCTGCCACTGCTCAAACTCCGTGCGCCAATCGTTCCGGCCCAACTGCGGAACAACGCGGGCATCCTCGGCGCGGCGGCACTGGCGGTTCACGAGTAGCCCATGAGGGCGGCGCAGTACGACCGCTACGGAGGCCCCGACGTCATCCATCTCGCCGAGGCACCCACTCCTGCGGCTCGCAGCGGGCGCATTCTTGTCGCCGTGCACGGCTCGAGTGTCAACCCGGTCGAAGCACGCGTACGCAGCGGAGCGTTCCGCTTCGTGACGGGATCGAAGTTTCCGAAGAACGTCGGAATGGACTTTGCGGGCGAGATCGTCTCGCTCGGCGACGGAGTTTCCGGCTGGACGGTCGGCGATCGCGTCTGGGGATTCACCGGCGGGCTGCCGCTTGGCAGGATCGGCGCTGCTGCCGAGCTCCTCTCGGTGAAGCCCAAATGGATCTCCCGCGCCGCAACGAGCATCGACCTCGTAACCGCGGGCGGCATGCCGATGGTCGGGTCGACAGCGATCATCGCGTTGCGACACCACGCGAAGCTGGTCGCTGGCGAACGGCTGCTTGTCCGGGGAGCGAGCGGTGGTGTCGGATCCGTCGCAGTGCAGCTCGGGGTGGCGCTCGGGGCGCGAGTAACCGCAACCGCCAGCGCGACCAACCTCGATTTCGTGCGGTCGCTCGGGGCGACTGAGGCGTTCGACTATCGCACTACCCGGCCGAGCGATCTCAGCGCGTTCGACGTCATCCTCGACCTCAGCGGCACGCAGGTTCCCGACTATCACCGGCTGCTCGCGCGCGGCGGACGGATGGTGACGACCGCTGTTAACAACGTGGGCTTCTTCCTGGCGTCCCAGCTTCTTGGCCCCCGCCGAGTGCGCGCCTTCACGGCTATGCCTCGCACGAGATATTTCGCAGACCTCGCGGAGCTCGTCGACTCCGGGCGCATCGTGCCAGTCGTCGGAGGCGTTCATCCGCTCGCCGAGACGGCTGCCGCCCACGCCGCGCTCGAGAGCGGCACCCGCGGCAAACAGATCATCGACGTTCGCGCCTGACCTTTCGCAAATTCAGGAGTTCCGTCACGGCTGGATAGGGTCGCCTATCCTTGCTGGAAACTGCGCGGCCGGAGTGCTTTGGTAGGAACATGACCTCAGTTGCCGACCTGATTCCGGGGATGCGCTCACGCCAACCCGAAGGTTTGGCGAGCCGGCTCAACTGGCTTCGCGCCGGCGTGCTGGGCGCCAACGACGGCATCGTCTCGGTCGCGGCAATCGTGGTCGGCGTCGCCGGCGCCACCGCCGCGAGCGCGCCGATCCTCACCGCCGGTCTCGCAGGCCTCGTCGGAGGCGCCATTTCGATGGCACTCGGCGAGTACGTGTCGGTGAGCAGCCAGCGCGACACGCAGCGCACGCTGATCACTCGGGAGCGTCTCGAACTCGAGAGCGACCCCGAAACCAAACTCGATCAGCTCGCGAGCCTGTACGAGGCAAAGGGCCTGACGTCGAAGACCGCGCACGCAGTTGCCGTCGAACTGACCGAACAGGATGCGCTGGGCGCGCATCTCGAGGCCAAACTTCACATCGACGAGGATGATGTGGCCAGCCCCTGGCACGCCGCCCTCGCATCCGCTGTCGCGTTCATCGTCGGCGGTGTGCTGCCGCTGCTGGCGATTCTGCTGCTGCCGTCCGCCGTTCGAATCCCTGTCACATTCGTCGCTGTTCTCATCGCCCTCGCTCTGACCGGCGCGACGAGCGCGCGCATCGGCGGAAGCCCGGTGCTCCGCGCGACCATCCGTGTTGTCATCGGCGGCGCGCTCGCCCTCGCCGCGACCTATGTCATCGGCCACCTCCTCGGCGCGAGCGGCATGGTCTAACCACTCACCGTCCAGCGCACCCGGAAAAGACCCACAGGTGCCACTGAGGCGCCGCATGGCCATTTCATAGGTTGAGCGTTCACTGTGGAGATCTCCAGAGCCGAACCGGAGGTGGCCAGAGTGACGACTTCGACAGGAGTGCGCCCCGGCTCCACTTCGCAGTCGCACAATAGGCAGATGCGCTTCAAACGCCGCACCGCGGCATCCGACACCATGGCGATCGTTGCCGTCGTCTCCATCGCGATTGCGGTCGCGTTGTTCCTCGCCACAGGCGGTCCACGACAGTTCGGCACGGTCGCGGCGAGCGTCACCAGCCTCGGCATCATCGCCGGGCTGATCGGTACCGACCTCGTGCTGATCATGCTGGTGCTGGCCGCGCGTATTCCGTTCATCGACCACACCGTGGGCAACGATCGCGCAATGGCGCTTCACCGCAAGCTCGGAAAGCCAGCCCTATATCTCCTGCTGGGCCACGGCGTCGTTCTCCTCATCGGATATGCTCTCGCCGCCAAGGTCGACCCGGTCGCCGAAGTGGGCGCGATGTGGGCGCTGCCGGATCTCCCACTCGCATTTGTGGCGCTCGGCCTCTTTCTGGTCGTCGTGGTCACGTCGGTCGTCGCGGTTCGTCGCCGGTTCCCTTACGAGTTTTGGCATGTCATCCATTTGCTGAGCTATTTCGCCGTGCTTTTCGCGCTCCCCCACGAACTCAGCGAAGGTGGAGTGCTCGCCGAGGGAAGCGCAGAGCGCGTGTACTGGATCGCGCTCTACGTCGTCGCATTCGGGGCGATCGCGGTGTTTCGATTTGGCGAACCGCTCGTCAAGAGCCTTCGTCACGACATCCGAGTCGCAGCCATCGAGGTCGTCGGCCCTAACGTGGTCTCGCTGCATCTCTCCGGCCGGCATCTGGAGTCCCTGCGGTCGAGCGGAGGACAATTCTTCATCTGGCGCTTCTGGACAGGGAAGACCTGGTGGCACTCGCATCCCATCTCGATGTCGTCGATCCCCACCGGCAGCGAGGTGAGAATCACGGTTCGAGCACTCGGCAACGGCTCTACCCGTCTCGGGATGCTGCCCGTGGGCACTCGGGTGTGGATCGAGGGTCCCTACGGGCTGTTCACGGATGCTGCGCGAACGGCACCGAAGCTCGCGATTGTCGCGGCGGGAATCGGCATCACTCCGGTGCGCGCCCTGCTCGAGGACTCGCGCCTCGCTCCCGACGAGGCAACGATCATGCTCCGCGCCTCAAGCGAGAGCGACCGCTACCTGTGGGATGAGATGCAGCAGCTCGCGGATCGAAGCGGGGCCGCGCTCTACACCGCCGTCGGCGCTCGACCCGCTGGGGTCGACACATGGCTGTCTGAGCGGGATCTCGCGCGGGGAGTGAGCCTCCGATCGGCGTTCCCTGACCTATTGGTTTCGGACCTGTACGTCTGCGGCCCGCAGTCCTGGACTGATCTCGTCGTAGAGGACGCCCGCGCCGCCGGTCTCCCCGCCCATCAGATCCACACCGAGCGATTCGACTGGTGAGGTTCCGCGAATGAGAACCAGAGTCGTGGTCGGAAGTGTCCTCGCCTCGGCCGCCGTGCTGGGAATCGCCTGGGGCATCGGCTCGGCATCGCCCACCATCACCGGCACATCCACGACGGGGAAGCTGACTGACGGCACGTACGCCGGCTCCAGCGTGCAGACACGCTTTGGCACGGTGCAGGTACAGATCACCGTCTCCAGCGGAAAGATCACCGACGTCACCGCGCTCCATCTGACGGATGCCGAGCAGCGATCCGTCGATATCAGCAACCAGGCCGCGCCAATTCTTCGCTCGGAGGTGCTGGCGGCCCAATCCGCCAGTGTCAATGTCGTCAGTGGGGCTACCTACACGACCGAGGGTTATCTCACCTCGCTGCAGGCCGCGCTCGACAAGGCCAGCGCGTGACGCGCGTGTCCGACGAGGCCTGAGGGGCAAACGGGCCGACCGTACGCCGGGTTCTGTCCCGGCGCCCGAAGGCGCCTTCGACGGCCATCTATCTACGATGTGCGTTGCCGCACACCTCTAGCGGTCTACCCGGAAACTGGGCGAGCAGCCCGTAACGCTTCCTGTCTGACCTTGCTCCGGGCGAGGTTTACATAGCGAACCCGATCACTCGGGCTCCTGGTGGTCTCTTACACCGCCGTTTCACCCTTACCCCCGGCATATGCCCGAAGGCACAGGCCGGTGGCGGTCTGCTTTCTGTTGCACTGTCTCGCGGATTGCTCCGGGTGGGTGTTACCCACCGCCCTGCTCTATGGAGCCCGGACGTTCCTCGGTGCTCTCCCTAAGAAGAACAACGCGACCGTCTCGTCGACCCGTTTGCTTTTGAAGGATACCGTCTACTCGAACGCGACGGTTCGCTTCTGATGCCCGGCTGGCCCGCGCACGAACGAGAGCTTCTTATCCATCGTCTCGTTCGCGATGCGGTCGGCGCGGGAATTCTCGGCGCGGGGCATCCACTCGAAACTGACCGGGGTGCCGGTCAGAAGTCGGCGCGCTTCCGCGGCGAGGTCGGCCATGGCCGGATGCTTGATCTTCCATCGACCACTCATCTGTTCGACGACGAGCTTCGAGTCCATGCGGATGTGCAGGTTGGCATTCGGATCGATCTCAAGTGCCTTGCGGATGCCCGAAATCATGCCCGTGTATTCGGCCACGTTGTTGGATGCGATGCCGGTGTACGTGCCGATCTCCGCAAGAATCTCGCCGGTGGCCGCATCGATGACGATCGCCCCGCCGCCAGAGATACCGGGATTGCCGCGGGATCCGCCATCGGCTTCGACGATCAGTTCACGGGCCATTACAGTCCGGACTCCGACGTGCGCACGAGGATGGCGTTGGAGTCCGGGCACATCAGCACATCATCGGGCGCGGAGTTGCGGATCGCGACCATGTCGTTCTCATTCAGTTTGACGCCGCTCGCGCTCGAGACTCCGCCGCGAAGGTGCGATGCGCCCGTACCGTAGCGCTCGCGCTGCTTTTCGTACAGCGCGAGCAGATCGGCTGGGACCTTGCCCGCGATCGTCAGCCGGTTTGCCGTCGCGTTGTTGCGCTCAGCGTCGATGGCCTTCATCGCTTCGTCGCGCTCGCCTTCGATGTCAGCCATCCGGCCCTGCAGTGCGCCCGCCTGGTCGGCCTGGCGTCCGACGACGGCTCCCTGCTCTTCGACCCGCTCCATCACCGAGAGCTCGATCTCCTCGAGATCGAACTGGCGCTTCTTCAGGGCGGCGAGCTCCTGCTCGAGAGCCGCGACATCCTTCACCGACGAGGATGCCTGCAGTCTCGCGCTGTCGCGGGTGATACGGGCCTCGACGACCGCGACATCCGACTCAACCCGGCTGAGTTCGAGGCGGGCATCCTCAAGTACACCCTTCTGTTCAGCGAGAGTCACGAGAAGTTCGGAATTCTCGACAGCAAGCTGTTGCAAAGTCGCGTGCTGCGGCAGGCTCTTGGCGCGGTGCTGCAATTGAGCCAGCTTCGTGTCGATGGCCTGAAGATCGAGCAGCAGGGCCTGGTCTTCCTGGCTAGCTTTCAATGCCATACGTTCGTTCCCCAATTAATTTGTGAAGCTCTCATTGAACCACCACGAAGTCCCACGGATCGGTGCGCAGGTCGCTCACCGTGACCGTAACCCCGTCGAGTGCGGTGCGAAGTTGTTCGGCTGCGACATCCAGCCACAGCCATTCGCTTGCCCAGTGGGACACGTCGATGAGTGCGGGCCCGCCGGAGAGGAGCGCATTCTCGCGAAATTCTGACGCCGGGTGATGCCGCAGGTCAGAGGTGATGTACACGTCTGCCGAGATGACCGCAGGCTCACCGAGATACGCGTCTCCCGCGCCTGCGCAAATCGCAACCGCGGAAACGGGGTCGTCGAACCCGCCGGAGACACGGATGCCTCCGGCCGTCGCTGGAAGAATCTCGCCGAGGAGTCGTGCCAGCCGCCCGACAGTGGTCGGCTCGGCGAGAACGCCTACCCGACCGATGCCCCGCGACGAGGTCTCCCCCGCGACGATGGGTCGTGAATCCACCAGCCCCAGCTTTTCGGCGAGGCTGGCGGAGGTTCCGGTCTCGACGACATCCGCGTTGGTGTGCGCGGCGAGAAGGCCGCAGGACGCACGGATCAGGCGGGCGAGGAGCGCGCCCTTGTAGCGGTCTTCCGCGACGCTGGTCACCCCACGCAGCAGCAGCGGATGGTGCGCGATCAGCAGGTCGGCTCCCTGCGAGATCGCCTCATCGACCGTGTCGGCAACGGCATCCACCGTGAGATGGATGCGGGAGATGGGAGCGGCCAGATCACCGGAAATCAGCCCGGAGGCATCCCAGCTTTCCGCACCAGAAGCCGGCCAGAGTTCTTCCGTGACGGCAAGAACATCGGCGAGAGTGGCTGTCACGAGCCCAGTCTATTCGGCTGTAAGTGTGGTGCTCTCCTGCCGGCGTATCGCCGGAACTCCAGCCACGATCGGGAAGATGATGCCGAGGATGAGCGCAACGACGACCCCGAGGTCGGTAGCCGCAAGATCGCTCGAGCTCGAGACACCAAACGCACCGAACAGGTAGCCTTCCCAGCCCAGCCAAGACACAGTGGCGCTCGTGAGGCCCAGGCCAAGCGCAGTGATGACGATGAGCGCGCCCAAATTGCTCCAGCGCACATCCGCGTACACGCCGCCGCGACGCAGGAGCGACCCGGAATCGAACCTGCGGTTGCGAATCATGATCTCGGATGCGAACAGGCCAGCCCACGCCGCGACCGGAACCGCAATCGTTGTTGCGAAGTCGCGGAACAGATCGGAGAAGTTGGAAACCGAGATGGTGAGCACGAGTGCGATGACGAGCACGAGGATTCCAGCGACGATGGCCGCGGCGGGGCGCCGAAGGCGCACCCCGACAGACTGCAGGCCAAACCCTGCCGAGTAGATCGCGACAACTGCGCCCGAGACAAGGCTCAACGCCGTCGCAAGCAGGAGAGGCCCCGGATACCAGCCCGGAAGCAGCGTGCCGAGCGTCGTGAGCGGATGAGCGACGATTCCCGCCGCGATCCTTGGGCTCGATGCGGCCAGGAGCGCACCGTACGCGATCAGGACGAAGCTGGGCAGCGCGGTGCCGAAGGTGGCCCACAGCATCGAAGTCGCTCCAAGCGAGCCCGGACGCTGGTAGCGCGCGAGATCCGACCCGCTGTTTGCCCACACCAATCCCACGAAACTGAAGACGAGCACGGCTCCGGTCACCGCCAGGACCCATGACCCGTCACCGGTCGTCAGCGCCGTTCGCATGTCAATGTATTGCGCTGTGAGAGCAATGAATCCGACCAGGAAGATCCCCGAAATGATGCTGATCACCAACTGGACTCTCGCGATCAGTGCGTACCCGAAGTAGGCGATCACGATCGCGATGATGAATGCGAACACCATCATGATGAAGGTGAGCTCTTGTTCGTTGAAGCCGTCGGTTGCCTTTGCAGTGGTCAGGATGCTTGCTGCACCGGCGCCGATCAGCCATAACAGCGCGGCACCCCAGAACAGGCGGCTGACGAGGCCGATGATCGCCGGGACCACGTTCCCCACGACTCCGAACGTCGCACGGGAGATGACCATCGTCGGCTGGCCGCTGCGTTTGCCCGCAAGGGTGGCGAGTCCGAGCGGCACAAACGACAGGGCGATGCCGACCAGCGTCGCCACGATCGCCTGTCGAAGGCTCATTCCCAGAGCGAAGATCACACCACCAAACGCCACGGCGACTATCGAAGAATTGGATGCGAACCATAACCAGAACAGTCGAGCGGCTCGCCCGACGCGCTGATCGACCGGAGTGGGTTCTTCGCCACTGAGTTCGGCTTTGAACACCTTCGGCGCGGCCGCGATCACAGGAACCGCAGCCTCAACGGGTGCGTCTCCTGTGATCGGTTCGTCCCAGGGGACTGCCGCGACCTGTGGCTCGACGGCGACGGTTTCCGGAATTACTGCAACTCCGGTGGGGTCTACTGCTACCGGTCCGAGTGACGAACCGAAAATGCTGTCTGAGGGGTCAACCGCTTCATCGCGAGCGACCCCTTCTCCAAAAGGGACGGGGGCCGCCGTCGGCGCATCGGGCGCTGGTTCCGCGAACGGATCCGGAGTGGCGGCCTGCGCTGCACCATCCGGTGGAGGTGGACTACCTTCGTCCCCGCCCCCAGCGAGCAGCGCGTCAAAATTAGCGGGTGGCGGTGGCGGCGCGTCCGGCACTTCGGCCGGCGGAGTGAACGGCGCGGGCTGTGCAGTCTCGCCAATCGGTGTCGGCTCGGCGAACGGAGTCGGCGGAGCTGGCGTTGCGTCGAAAGTCGATGCGGGCGCCGCTGACGGGGTACCGAAGTCCGGCACGACGCCAACCTGCGAGGAGAACTCCGGCGGAATTTCGCTGGGTGTAGGCGGCTCGACCAAAGGCGGCGGCGAGTAGGGAGGAGCGGGCGGCGGCGCCTCGGCGACCGGAGCCTCGCCGGGCTGGGCGGCCTCTGAATCCGGAGGTGGCGGAGCGTCGAAGTGCGGCGCAAACGTTGGCGGCCCGTTGAAGGTGAGGGGGTCGACAAACGTCGGCTGCTCTGACGCCGATGGAGCTTCGGGCTCCAGGTAAGCGGGTGGTGCGAGGAAGGGGGGTGCGATGAACGGGTCGGCGACTGTATCGCCGCCCGCGGCGGGAGAGTCGAACAGGGAATCAAAAGGTGGTGGATCCGACGGCGCCTCGACGGGCGTCGGAGCAGGTTCGTCAACGGGAGGAACTACCGGCTCGTCGAATGAGGTGAAGGATGTCTCCGGGGTCGTCCCGAAGTCGGCGAACGACGTCCCTGCGGAACCTGGCCCAACCTGCGGCTCGGGAACCGGCTGCGGGTCGGGTGGCGGCGCGGAGGCGAGCAGATCGGCAAATGCCGTGCCTTCGAGCGACGGTTCGTCGACCAATGGCTCGTCGATTGCGAACGGCACAGCTGCCGCTTCGGGCACGGATGGCGCACCTTGCTCCGACTGGGCGAAACGGAACACGGGCTCATCCGACCAGATAGTCGAAGACGGGGTTTCCGGAGCTGCGGGCACCACCGGAGGGTCAGTGATCACGGGGAGTACGAAGGAGCCGTCCTCGAGAGGCTCGCCACTTGCGGTGTCGTTCGGCTCCCACGCTGGCGGGAGGCCGGTGTCGCTACTCTCGCTCGTGGTCGGGGACAGGTCGATGGAAGGGGTCGGCTCAGCGGACGGCGCCCAGCGCGCGAGCCAGGACTCGTCGGTGCTGGGTTCGGGAGCGGGTTCCGGTTGCGGTGTCGGTGCGTAGCCGGGCTCCGGCGCCGAGGGCGACTCCGGGGCAAACGCCGACGGCACGGGTGGCGCGGGCTCGGAGACGGACGTCGGTGGGGTCGTCGACACCGCATCGGCCGGATCCGCCTGCTCCTCTATCGGTTCGGCTGCCGGCCTGGTTGGTGCGCTGAATTCCGCACGGGCCCGCTCTACGGCGGCGACGGCATCCGGAGTTCCGACCCTCAGAGTGGTCTCTTCCCACTCCGAGAATTCCTTCGCCTCGCGTTGACGGAGTTCGAGCTGCGCCTGCAACTGCCCGATGACCTCCAGTGTTGCGGCGGGGGAAAGTCCGTCTTCGTGCAGCGAGCGGAAGAGTTCTTCGTCGTCGAGAGCCGATCGGCGTGGGGGCGGCGGAGTCAGGTCTGCGGGAGTTTCGGCGGGGTGAACCGGCTCCGGCGGTGCGGGCGGGAAATACGCGTCGGTCGACTCGTAACCGGGCGGCGGCGGCGCGTACGCCGGCGGCACAGTTGGCGCGGGGGCCCCGATGTAGGGCGGCGGCACTTCGTCAGCCGCGTCGGCCGTGACGGTTTGCGGCTCGAACCCGGGCTCGGCTGCAAAGGCTTGCTCGGCGGCGAAGTCCGGCGCGGGTGTGAAGCTCGGCTCCGACACGGAGGCCAGCTCAGGTGCGAAGCCATCAGTCACCGGAATAACAGGCTCAACCTCTGCAACCGGAACGTCAGGTTCAACCGAGATTTCAGGTTCAACCGGAACAACAGGTTCCGATGGTTCGGACGGCTCGGACTGCGCCCCCGTATTGGGTCGAACAATCGGGATCGGGCCCGATGCCACCTTCGCCAGCTCGGCGGCCATCGCAGCAGCGATGTCGTCGTCATCAAACACGCTTGCCGCGGCTTCGAGCGACTCTGGGTCGTTCGACGGGGGCGTGTAACTGGAGCGTCGCGGTCCGGACGGAGCGAAAAACTCGTCCGGCCCGACATTTCCCCGAGCGTCGTCTTCGTCTGCCATGGCGAAATTCTACGGGCGTGGCTCACTTTTGTTGACTGGACCGGCCGAGATGATTGCGAACGATTTTGCCCGGCGCTGAATTCAGTCGTTGACAATGGTCGGTTACCGATATATCGTTACTACATCGGCGAGCGATTGGCGCTCGTCGGTTCACAATACTTGAAAGGACGAATACGCCATGAACAGCGAATTCATTGCACGACACCATCACAACCCGGAAGATCACGGCAGAGGGCGCTCTCGCGGCTTTGGCTTTGGCGGACCCGGCATGGGTGGCCCAGGTTTCGGAGGCTTTGGCCCCCGTGGATTCATGCCCCCTGGCCCCCAGCGCAAACGTCGCGGAGACGTGCGCGCGGCAATCCTGTCCCTCCTCGCGGACGAGCCGCACAACGGGTACGGACTGATCAAAGAAATAACGGAGCGCTCCGGCGGCACCTGGCACCCCAGCCCCGGTTCGGTTTACCCGACACTCCAGCAGCTCGTCGATGAAGAGCTCATCGAATCGAGCGGCGAGGGAAAGCGCACCGAATTCCAGCTCTCCGAGCTCGGGCGCACCTGGGTCGCCGACCACGCGGAGGAGCTCGCCCGCGTGTGGGAGAGCTCGGAGGCGCGGGTGGAAGCCGACGCCGGACTGCACGAAAGCATCGCGAAACTGATGGGCGTCGTCCACCAGTTCCGGTTCGCCGCAACCGACGCCCAGCGCGCCCAGGCGGTCGAAAGGCTGGATGAAACCCGGCGTGCGCTCTACGCGATCCTCGCCGACTAAGCGGGAGAAGTGCCACTCTTGTTTTCGTGAGCACTCCCCGCGCCCCTGAGGTCGACAGCGGCCTGCAGCACCGTCTCAGAAGGATGACGGGCCGCGACACCGCCGAGCGACATCGCACAGCCACCCCGCTGGAGTTGCTGTTTGACCTGACGTTCGTCGTCGGTTTCGGCCAGGCCGCGTCGCTCACTGCCGGCCTCCTCGCCGAGGGACACGTGGTCCCGGCGCTTGGGGGCCTCGGGTTCGCCATGTTTGCTGTCTGTTGGGCGTGGGTCAACTTCAGCTGGTTCGCATCCGCGTTCGACACCGACGACTGGTTCTTCCGCATCACGACGATGGTGCAGATGGTCGGAGTCCTGATCCTGTCGCTCGGACTGCCGGCGTTCTTCGCCTCACTCGACGCCGGTCGCGGCATTGACAACAGCGTTATGGTCGCCGGTTACGTCGTGATGCGTGTCGCGATGGTTGCCCAGTGGCTGCGCGCAGCGCATCAGGATCCGACCAGGCGCCGGATCGCCCTCAGCTACGCCACCATCATTTTCGTGGCACAGGTCGGATGGGTTGCTCTGCTGTTCCTTCCCTCACTTGCCGTGCTGATCCCCGTCGCCATCGTCGTCTTCGTAGTCGACTCGTTTGGTCCGATCTTCGCCGAGAAGAAGGATGGCGGTACGCCCTGGCACCCGCACCACATCGCCGAGCGCTACGGCCTGCTGACGATCATTGCCCTTGGCGAGGGAATCGTCGGCACCATCGCCTCTGTGTCGGCTGCCATCGAACACTCCGGCTGGTCGGGCGAGGCCGTCCTCATCGTCGTCACGGGCACCGGCCTCACTTTCTCGCTCTGGTGGATCTACTTTATGGTGCCGTCGGGGCGGGTGCTCGAGCACCATCGCTCGCGCGGACTCACCTGGGGCTACCTCCACATCCCGCTGTACATCTCGATCACCGGCGTCGGCGCCGGGCTCCACGTCGCCGCCGACGTCATCGATAAGCAAGCTGAAGTCGGTTCGATCGCAGCGGTAGCGATCGTGGCGGTCGCTGTCCTTCTGTTCATCGTCGTCGTACTCGTGCTCTATGCGTACCTCCTGCACGCCGTCGACCTGTTCCATCTTCTGCTTCTGGCCGTGGTGCTCGTTCTGCTCGGGATGGCAATTGTGCTCGCCGTTGCCGGAGTGTCTATGGGCGTCTGCCTGGTCATCGTGACCCTTGCGCCCGTCGCTATCGTCATTGGATACGAGACGATCGGATATCGACACGAAGAACGCGAGCTTGCCCGCCTGATTTGATCCCCCACCGCGCACCCCCAGTTCGCGGGGAATGCAGTAATTTTCGGCCCTTCCAGGCGTACAGTTATCGCAAACGCGGGGGCGTTTGGTATTGGGGGAATCATCATGACGAACGTAATCACGACGTTCTCGCCGGCCTTTTCCGATGGTGCGGAAACCGCCACAGGCCTTGCCACCGACATCGCGATCGAACGCGGCCGCAACCGGGTTCACGGTTTCGGTATTGCCATCGCCGTTTCGGTGGGCCTCTGGGCAGCCATCGGGTACGGAATTTGGAGCGCGGTCACCGCGCTCTCCTGAGCCGGTCGGTTCAGCCCGCTAGATCATCCGCGCCACCCAGGCCGCAATCTCACTCCTTCGTGCTGCTCCAAGCTTGGTGAGAATGTGTTCGACGTGCGCTGAAACCGTCTTCGGTGAGATCGTCAGATCCAACGCAATCTCTTTGTTCGTTTCGCCCAGAGCGATGAGCTTCGCTACCTCAAATTCGCGAGACGACAACAGCCCGTCGCCGATGATCGAGTCAGTGTCGACAATGATCGTGTCGGCCAGTGCAATGATCGTGGACGCTCCAGCACCCGTCGCCAGTTCGCGAGCGTGATGTGCCAGCCGCAGAGCTTCCGAAGGTCGTTTCGAGCGCACCGCGCAATGCGCGAGGTCGATGAGCGTGTGAGCGCTTTCCCAAAAACGTCGGCGGTCGAACCATCCGTCGCTCGCCCGCTCGAGCAGCTCGCGTGCTTTGCCCGTCTGGCCCTCCGCAAGATGGATCAAGCCGCGAGCGTGATCGAGTGCGACGAGGGTTCCAGGAATACTGCGATTGACGATCAGCCGCTCACATCGCTCGAGCCAGTCATGAGCGGCACCCACCTTGCGAGTACCGAGGTACGCGCGCACGCCCGAGACCACAAAGGGGAAAAGGTGCGCCGCATCCGCGCGTGCTTCGGATTCAGCGAACCCTCGTTCGCTCAGCTCGACCGCTACCGCAGTGTCCTTCTGAAGTAGCGCAAGTTCGACTAGTCCCCACAACGCTGGCGAGATTCGCTGTAGTTCGCCCATACCCTCAGCCAGTTCGAGGGCCTCATCGAGGTGTGTGCGGGCCTCGACGACATTGCCCTGCCCGAGGGCAACGTATCCGAGCACGATGAGGGCGGTGATGCGGGTCGTGATTCCGCGCCCGTTCGCCAGCGACTTTCGCGCGACAATTTGGGCACCCTGCCAGTCCCCCGTCGCCCAATTGACGTGACTGAGGTGTGCCATCAGGTAGTAATGGTCGTTCCAGCGCTCAGTTCGGGCTGTGTACTCGAGGCCCTCAGAAATCCATCGCTCTGACCGGTCGTAGTCGAGCTGAACCGATGCGGACGTTCCGATCATCCGGTATGCGCGGGCGGTCTCGACTTCCATTGAGGCTGCTGCGCCTGTCTCTATTGCGCGTTCGAGACGTGCCCAGCCTTCGTCGCCTCGGCCCGCGAACGTCAGCACCGACCCCAGTGTGAGTTCGATGTTGAGCCTCTCGCACAGGCCGTCCGGGCCGGTGGCGAAGGCCGCCGCCTGCTCGCCGAACTCAACTGCGTCATCCAGCCGCCGGTCGAGCATGTAGGCCGCGGCAATTGCGCCGAGAACATCAGCGCGGACCAGTCGATCCCCGCCGCCCGGCAACGCATCCATTCGCGCCAGCGCCTCCCGCCCAAGCCTCGTGCGCGACTCCAGGTCGGCGCCAAGAAGGTGACGCACTGCCATCAAGTTGGTCGTCAGGGACGCGATTGTCTGCTCGTCGCCCGCGGCACGGAACAGCTCGATCGCCGACATCCACTGCGCTTCCGCGCCATCGTTGTCGTCGATTGCGGCAAGTTCGAGTCCGAGAGTCGTGCGCGTCCAGGCGCGTTCACTATTGGGAATGTCTGCGGTTTCGGTGCGCAGGGCTCGCGCGTACAGCTCCGACGCCTCCCGATGCGCCGACATCCGCCTCGCATCGACAGCTGCGGCCATCGAGTGCCGATATGCATCCGCGTATTCGTGCGCTCGCTCGAAATGGTCGGAGACGTACGCATCCCGAAAACCCGCCGCAATCGCCGCGCGGGCTACGGAACCGTGCAACTCGCGCTTGCGGTTCGGGGGGATGTCGTCATAGATGGCCTCACGGATGAGTGTGTGCCGAAAATCGAAGTTCGAACCGTCACTGCGTGCGCGAATGAAATGGCGCGCCATCAGCTCACGCAACGCGGCGTCGATCGAGGCAGGGGATGATGACGTGATTGACGCAAGGAGGTCGATATCAAATGACCGCCCAATTACTGCTGCCACTGCGACAACAGACCGCGTTTCCGCGCTGAGCAGGCCGGCGCGGGTCACGACCGCCTCGGCGACCGTTTCGGGCACGCCATTTTGCGAACCACCAGCGATGAGTTCCTCCACGTGCAGGGGAATGCCATCGCTGCGTCCGTGGAGCGATTCGATCCAGGTGGCGGCCGCAACCACGCCGGTGATGCCCTCGCTCATTCGGGCGGTGTCGTCCAGGTCGAGCCGGGTAAGCCTGACTTCCTCGGCGAGGCGGCGTTCGAGCAGGCGAGCGCGCCACTGTCGCAATACCGTTTGCGGATACAGCTCGTCGCTTCGGTAGGTCATGACAACCATGCTGGACGCGGCGCGCAGCGCTTCTGGAAGCCGCTCGAAGACGTCGAGACTGAGTTCATCGGCCCAGTGCAGGTCCTCAACCAGAAACAGTGTCGGCACTTCGGTGATAAGCCGAGCAACGAGGTCGGCGAGGTCGCCGACCAGCACTCGGCGACGATGGGTCGGGTCGCCCTGGGACGGGACACTGTTGAGGATTCTGTCCCGGAGGGCGCGCGCCACGTCCGCATCGCCGCCGCGACGAAGCTCGTCGGACAGGTTGAGCAGGACACCGCCTGCCGTGTCGCCATCCCGAGGAAAAGCCGCCGCGGTGACGACGCGAGCGCCTTCACCCACGTGATTCGCGATCTCGGCGAGCAGGCGCGTTTTGCCAATTCCCGCTTCTCCGGCGAGCAACAGGAGATGGCCGGCGCCCTTGAGCGCGCTCTCCCACCGGCGAAGCGCGAGAGCAAGCTGTTCGTCTCTCCCGACGAGTGCCGAGGAAATCGTCGTCGATGCGCCCGAATGGTTTTGCGTCCGGATCATGGCGCAAGTATAAGGACGTCATTCCCTTGATAGGTCGGATGACCGATGCTGGGTCTTCTCGCCTCGACGACTCTTGATGAACAGAGAGAGAAAGAGGTGCCATCATGGCGCGATTCATGGATATTCACGATGGTTTCCAAGGCGTATCCGAGCAACAGCTATCCGAAGCGCACAACGCTGACCTCGCCATCGAGGCGGAAGAGGGCGTCCATTTCGAGCGGGCCTGGCTCGACCAGGAATCGGGCAAGGTATTTTGCCTGTCGACCGGGCCGTCGAAGGAAGCTGTGATGAGAGTGCACGACCGAGCGGGACATCCGACTGCGGAGGTGTACGAGCTCTCGGTCGAGGTATGACCATCGTCCTGCGATAACTGCCGCCCGCGCCGACCCAGACCCGATGGCGCGGGCGGCGTTCGTTGTAGCGCTCCGAAATCGACGAGCGTAGCCTGATTCAGGCGCCGCGACGCGTCCGTGAGTGAGGAGTTCCGTGCAGAACGATGAGCTGCAACGTCGGTTCGCCGCATTGACCGCCGCGCACATTGCGGACGGATGCATTCGCGCCAATGTCCTCGTTCGTTGCGCTCCTTCGGGCATCCACGCGGTGTCCCCGGGCGACCGCATCGCCGGGCGCGTCTCCCCCGCTCGCCATGTCGGCAGTGTTGATGTATTCCTCGAGGCCTTCGACAGCGCTTCGCCCGGCGACGTTCTCGTTGTCGACAACGACGGGCGACTCGATGAGAGCTGCGTTGGCGACCTCGCGACGATCGAGGCGCAAACGGCTGGACTGAGTGCGATCGTGATCTGGGGGCTGCATCGCGACACCGCCGAGATCCGCGCGATCGGCCTGCCGGTCTTCAGCCTCGGGGCACTGCCGACCGGGCCACAGCGACTCGAGCCGCGACATCCGGATGCCCTGATCTCGGCGAGCGTCGGTGAGTGGACCGTGGGCAGCAACGACGTGGCTTTTGGGGACGACGATGGTGTGCTTTTCGTGCCCGTGGCGCGCGTCGAGGAGGTCCTGGCATTTGCGGAGACGATTCGGAACACCGAGCGGAAGCAGGCCGAGCAGATTCGCAACGGCGTCTCGCTCCGTAGCCAGGTCAGATTCGATGACTTTCTGGCGCGACGCAGTACCGAGCCGTCGCTGACGTTGAGAGAGCACCTGCGCGACGTGGGTGGAGAAATCGAGGTCTGAATCGTGGGAAAGCTGATCTACTCCGGCATCATGTCGCTCGA
>JAUZFR010000064.1 GCA_030840335.1 Actinomycetota bacterium
CCCCGCTGCTCGGCGCGGCGGATGCCCTGGGTATCGCCATCCCGAACCCGGTGCTTCTGGATCTTCCCGGCTGGGGTGAAGGGACTCTGACTGCCGAGGGCGAAGCCAATGCCCTCGAAGCCGTGTGTTCCCTCACGAGAGCTGCCGCGGAGAGCCTCGGATACACGGAATGGGACCTCGTCGGACATTCGATGGGCGGGTTCCTGGCGATGCACATGGGTGCGATCTGGCCCGACACCGTGCTGTCGGTCGGTACGTTGTCAGGGACGGCGTGGTCGGTGATCGATGCGATCGAGCATCCGATACGGCGATTCTGGAGTCTTCCCGGGTTCGTCCTGCTGTGGTGGGCGCTGCGCGGTCTCTCCCACCTCGGCACCGCCGGCTCCGCAGCCGTGCGACTCATCAGGGCGATCGGTCTGCTGCGAGTGGCGGCAAGTCCGCTGTTTCGTCATCCGTTCCTCGTCTCCGACAGCGTCATCGCCGCGCTCGCCGACGAAGTGCGGCCCCGGGCGTTCACTATCGCCTCGCGAATTGCCGGCGGCTACTCAGCGTCGAGCATCTGGGCGACGATCGATTGCCCGGTTCGCGCCGTGGTGGGCGACCACGACGTGTTCTCGCGACCGTCCGACCTGTCGTTGCTCGCGCAAGCCCTGCCGGAGAGCCACCGCGCGATCATCGCCGAGTGCGGTCACTTCGCGTTGATCGAACAGCCGGTCGCGGTGCTTCGGGAGCTCGGATTCACCATCGACTGATCGTCAGCGCGACACCTGCCGCGAGGCTTCGGTCAGTGCCCGACTGTTGAGGCGTGGCGATCGATCCAGGTGAGCGTCGCGAAATCCTCCGGCGTCAATCCGAAGCGCGCGGTGTCGTGCGCAATCATGGCGCGCAGTTCGCGCGGACGCGTTCCCACCCGCAGCAACACGCTCACCCCTGCCTGTGTCGCGCGCGACCGGGAGAATCGCAGCGTGAGGAGGGTTGAGTCGTCACTGACGCCGATGACCGACCAGTGGGCGGACGAGAAGCGCTGCAGCCCGCGACCGCGCCAGACGAAGCCACCGTCCACCTCGGTGTCGATTCCCAGGATGTGCTGGGTTGCGCCGTGTGGATTATCGTACGAGACGTCATCGGCAAGTACGAGCGGATCCTTCGACAGCACCTCCCACGTGTAGCGAGCGCCGACGCGATCAGCGGTCAGCCAGGCGGGAATGTTTGTGGCGGCAACGAGCCAACCACCCGGAAGCAGCCGAGCGAGTACCGCGTCATCCGTCGACATGCTCCCAATCTAGCGGCGGAGGGCTCCTGAACGGCAGAACTCCGGCGCGCCGAGTCTGGATCGCTAACCTTTGACCGCTCCTCCGAGCCCCGCGCTGCGCAGGAACGCGCCCTGGAAGATCAGGAACAGCACGATCGGAATGAGGGTGGATATCGCAAGCGCGGCCAGGAACACATCCAGCTCTATTTGCGGCTGGATCAGTGGCAGCCGCACCGAAAGCGGTTGTACGGCGGGATTCGCCAGCACCAGCGACGGCCAGAGATAGTCCTTCCACGCATTGATAATCGCAAACACCGATACCACCCCGAGAATCGGCCGCGACATCGGAAGAACGATCGACCAGAACAGCCGGAACGGCCCCGCGCCATCCGTCTTCGCCGCCTCGAACACTTCCCGCGGAAGGTTGTTGAAGAACCGCGTCATGAGCAGGATGTTGAAGGCGTTCGCTCCGGCGGGCAACCAGACTGCCCAGAATGTGTTGATGATCGGTGCGCCGATCACTGGTGGATGAAGCACGATCAGGTAGAGCGGAACCAGAAG
The DNA here is from genome assembly GCA_030840335.1 of Actinomycetota bacterium. Classification (GTDB taxonomy): domain Bacteria; phylum Actinomycetota; class Actinomycetes; order Actinomycetales; family Microbacteriaceae; genus Galbitalea. The sequence continues at coordinate 1,814 of JAUZFR010000064.1, forward strand.
CACGACGGCGGGCACGAAGAGGGTGCCGAGCACCAGCCCGTTGACGATCTTCGCGTACTTCGGCCGAAGCACCGCCAATGCGTATCCACCGGTCGTCGCGACGAGAAGCTGGACGCCCCATGAGCCGACCGCCACCCACAACGTGTTCAGGAACTGCGTTCCGATCCCGACCTGCGGGTCGCTCCATGCGCGGGAGAGTGCAGTCCAGTCGACGCCGTTGGGGAACAGCGCCATCGGCTCGCGAAGCGTGTCCTGCGTGGGGGTGATGGCCGATTTCGCGAGCCACAACAGCGGGCCGATACCGACGATGATGAGAATGATCAACAGGATCACGTGGATCGGCCGCATTGCCGCCCGCACACCGGGCCGTCGCCAATCCATCGAGGAGATGATGCCGCGGTCCTGCGCTTCTGCCTCCTTCGGTGCTCGCGAGAGAAAACGGCGCGAACGAACCTCGGGCGCGGCGGCTCCGCCCGTGGCACTGATCACCTCGGGTGTAGCTGCGGGTTGCGTAACGCTGGTCAACTGTCGCTCCAGGCCTTGGTGATACGGAAATAGACGAACGAGAGCACGGCAAGGAACAACGCAAGAAGGATGCTGAGCGCGGTCGCCGTTCCGTAATTACCGCCCGTTGGGCTACCGAACGCGTAGCGATAGATCAGCAGGAGCACGGTGATCGTGGCGTCTGCCGGACCACCTTTGGTAAAGAGATACGGTTCAAGGAACACCTGCGATGTTCCAATGATCTGCAGGATGAGGGTGACGAGGAGCACCCCCCTCAGCTGGGGAAGCGTGACGTGCCAGATCTTCTTCCAGATGCCGGCTCCATCCACCTCTGCTGCGTCGTATAGCTCGGGTGCAACGGAAGTGAGGGCCGCGAGATAGATGATGATCGTTCCGCCGGCAGCGGCCCAGGTGGCCTCGAGCACCAGCGACGGCATCGCGGTCGCCGCACTCTGGATCCAGGGCTGTGGCGGGATGCCCACCCAGCTGAGCACTGTGTTGAAGGCGCCGTGCGGACTGGCGTCGTAGAACGTGAGCCAGAGAAGCACGGCAACCACTGGCGGGATCACGACGGGAAGGTAGGCGAGAGCGCTGTAGAGGCCCTTCGCGCGCTTCACCTCAGACATCAGGACCGCGGCCACGAGGGGTATCGGGTACCCGAACACGAGGGCGAGCACGGCGAAGTATCCGGTGTTCTTTACCGCGACGAAGAATTCGGGATCGTGGAAGACCTGATTGAAATTCGCCCAGCCCACGAAACTCGGCGGCGCGAGGAAATTGGTGTGCTGCACGCTCATCACGATGGCCTGCACGATCGGAGTCCACGAGAAGATTCCGAAGATGAAGAGCAGCGGCAACATGAAGAGCAGGTTGGAGAGACCGCCGCCGCGGAACCACGTTCCCGGGGTGCGGCGCGGCCGCAGGCGCACGGTGGGTGGCGCGGTAGACGTAGCCATGTCGATTCGATTCTTCGTTGAGTCTGTCGGGTGAGCTTGCAGGAGTGAGGCTGGTAGGAGTGGGAGGAACGTGCGGATGGGCTGGCGGGGAATCCCTTCCCCGCCAGCCCTGTGGATCCTTAGAACGTGTCCGCGTCGATCAGCGCCTGGACCTTCTTGTTGACAGCCTTGAGAAGCGCGTCGGCGTCAGCATTCTTGTCGGTCAGGACAGCCTGGACAACCGTGTCCAGCGCCGCGTACAGCTCCTGCGTGTGGCGCGGGGGCTCGGCGATGATGTTCTGGTTGAAGATGCCATCCTGGAACGGAGCGACATTGGCCTTCGGAACGTTGATGTACTGGTCAATCCAGCTCAGCGACGTGTCGAGGGTGGCCTTGTCGAAGATCGGCAGCTGTGGAACGCCCACGGGCTGCTTGCTTGCGATCAGCGTCTTCGCGTCAGCGACCGACTGTGTCTTGTTGACCAGCTTCTGGATGTAGTAGAAGTCGATCCACTTGACGGCGGCAGCCTTCTGCGCTGCGTCGGTCTTCGTGTTGACTGTCGCGACGTTTCCACCGGAAAGTACTCCGGAGTTGGCGCCTTCCGTCGGGATGAGCGCGAGGCCGTAGTTGGCCGGGTCGACACCATCCGTCTGAACGAGCGAGGTCAGCACGTCCGAACCACTCGGGAACATCGCGGTCTGGCCCGAACCGAAGTACTGGTTCATGCCGCTCCAGTCCTTGATGAAGTTGTGGCCGACCGAGTTGTCCGTCCAGCGCAACTCCTTCAACCAGGCGAGCGCTGCTTCGGTCTGCGGGTTGTCGGCGGTCACGGTGTACTTGCCGTCAGAACCCTTGACCTCCATGCGGCCGCCACGGGAGTAGGTCTGCTCGGTGAGAGCCCAGCCGCCCGTGTTTCCCGAAGTGAACTGCATGTAGCCCGCGATTCCGAGCTTGTCGGAGATCGTCTTGGCGTCTGCGCGAACTTCATCCCAGGTCGTCGGTGGCTTGTTCGGGTCGAGACCAGCCTTGGTGAACAGATCCCGGTTGTACGAGAGGCCGTAGGCGTATGGGCCGTAGGGCACGCCATAGATATGACCACTCTTCGAGGCAACCGCGAACAGGCTCTTGTTGAACTTCGACGCATACGACAGCTTGTTGACATCTGAGGTGATGTCGGCGAGCTGACCGGCCTGGAGCAACGACTGGCTGTCCGTGAAGGGAACGTTGAAGACGTCGGGCAGAGTTCCACCGGCCAGCTGCGACGCGAACGTCGGGCCGGTCCACTGGTACTCGACGGGCTTCAGGGTGATGTTCTTGTTGACCTTCTCGAATGCCTGGACGCGAGCGTAGAACGCAGCGAAAGCATCTTTCGAGCTACCGGGAACGAGGCTGGCCACGGTGATCGTGACCTTCCCGTTTTCAGAGGTCGTGCTGCCGGGAGAACAGGCAGCAAGACCAATGACGGTGGCGAAAGCAGCAACGCTGGCGATCACAACCCTTCTTGGTGACTTCATTGTCTTGCCTTTCTTTGATCTGTTGGGTGGTGGTGCGGGGTGGAACTGTGTGGTTCGTTTTCTCCGGCGGCTAGTGCTGTGTCCGTAGCCACGCCGTGGAGTCTGGGGGGAGCAATCCGTTTTCCAACGGGACGCTCGAGAGAAGGAGTCGGGTGTAGTCGGGGAGCGTCACGGGCGCGTCCGAGAAGTTGGTGATGCTCACGAATCCGAGGCCGCGAGAGAACGCCAGGACGCCGCTGTTGCGCTCATCTTCTTCGCTGTCGAGCCAGGTGAAAGGCCCGTCGCCGAGGGCCGGATGGCTGCGCCGGATGCCAAGCGCCGTGCGGTAGAGCGAGAGCATCGATCCGGAGTCCCTGACCTGTGCCTCGACGGTGAGATCGGCCCAGTCGTCCGGCTGCGGGAGCCAGGGTGCGCTCGCGGCACCCGATGGAGTGAAGCCATATGGCGGTTTGTCGCCGCTCCACGGCATCGGCACACGACATCCGTCGCGACCGGGGTCGATGCCATCCGAGCGGAAGTACATGGGATCCTGCAACAGGTCGAGAGGCAGCTCTTCGGCTTCTGGCAGTCCGAGTTCATCGCCCTGGTACACGTAGAGCGATCCCGGCAGTGCCGCCGTCAGCAAAGCTGCGGCACGGGCGCGTCGGGTTCCGAGCGCGCGATCCGTCGGGGTGTGGAAGCGCTTCGTCGCGAACGCGAACGACGTGTCGTCACGCCCATACCGCGTGACCGGGCGTGTGACGTCGTGGTTCGACAGCACCCAGGTGCTCGGCGCGCCGACGGGCGCGTGTGCCGCGAGCATGGAATCGATCGACTCGCGCAACTCCCCCGCTCTCCACGGCCTGCTCATGAAATCGAAGTTGAAGGCCGTGTGCATCTCGTCGGCCCGCAGGTACTTGGCGAAGCGCTCGACGTCTGGCAGCCAGATCTCGCCGACGAGAATGCGAGTGCCATCGTACGAGTCGGCGACGGCGCGCCAGCCGCGGTAGATGTCGTGGAGCTCGTCGCGGTCGGTGTTCGGATGTTCACCCGGTGCCACGACATCCGGAACCTCGGGAAGCGCCGGGTCCTTGACGAGGAGCGCGGCTGAGTCGATGCGGACACCCGCGACACCACGATCGAACCAGAAGCGCAGCACGTCCTCGTGCATCCGGCGCACGTCGGGGTGATTCCAGTTGAGATCCGGCTGCTCGGGCGTGAACAGGTGGAGATACCACTCGCCAGGGGTTCCGTCGGCGCCCGTGGTGCGAGTCCAGGTATCGCCGGAAAAGTTCGATACCCAGTGGTTTGGCATCTCGTCGCCGTTGGTGCCACGACCCGGCCGGAACCAGAATCGCTCGCGCTCGGGCGACCCCGGCTCCGCCGCGAGTGCCGCCTTGAACCAGGGGTGCTGGTCTGAGATGTGATTGGGCACCACGTCGATGATTGTGCGGATGCCGAGGGCGAGTGCCTCTCGGATCAACGCTTCGGCTTCCGCCAGTTCCCCGAAAGACGGGTGGATGGTGAGGTAGTCCTCGACGTCGTAGCCGCCGTCGGCCAGCGGGGACGCGTACCACGGGGTGAACCAGATGGCGTCGACTCCGAGGTCTCGCAAGTATCCGAGCTGCGACCGAACACCGGCAAGGTCGCCCGTGCCGTCGCCATTGCCGTCAGCAAAACTGCGGATGTAGATCTGGTAGATGACGGCACTGCGCCACCACAGGGGATCCACGGCGCTCGGGCTGACCAGCACGGATTCCGAACCGACGTGCTGATCGGTTCCGGTGCTGAGGACGGCTGTGTCCACTCGGGCTCAATTCTTTCGATGCCAGGGTTGGCTTCTCAGAATGTAGCGATATTGACAGAATGATGCAAGAACTAAACAAAACGCAAGCAAGTTGCGTGAAATTGCAGTCCCTTGCTCTTTGCGACTACCCCGCGGATGCCGCCCGCGCGGAAACCGGGCCGGTCGACCCACGCACGACGAGTTCGGGCTCGAACAGGAACTCGTCTGGTGCGGAGGCCGTGCCGTTGATCTGGCTCACGAGGAGTTCGATCACCATTCGGCCCATGGTCTCGATTGGCTGGCGAACCGTGGTCAGCGGCGGTTCGACGCAGTTCATTAGCGCCGAATCGTCGAAACCGATCACCGATACGTCTTCCGGAACCCGGAGCCCCGCACGGCGAACGGCACGAACCGCACCGAGTGCGATGGGGTCAGAGGCGCAGATCATCGCGGTCACCCCGAGCTGGATCAGCTTGGTCGCCGCGGCCTGCCCGGCCTCGAGCGAATAGTGGGAGTGGGCGATGAACTCCGGGGGCAAAGTGCCGTCGGCGACACCGAGCGCGGCGGCAAGCTTGCGCTGGGACGGAATGTGGTCTGCGGGCCCGAGCACGAGCCCGATTCGTGAGTGCCCCAGTTGCTTGAGGTGGCTCCATGCCTGCTGTGTTGCGACCGCGTCATCCGTTGAAACCGTTGAAAAGCCCAGCGATGAGATGGGCGCGTTGACGAGAACCGTCGGGAGATTGAGGTCGGTCAGCCGCGCATAGTGCTCGTGGCTTGACCCCTGCTGGCTGTACTGGCCGCCGACGAAGACGACGCCCGAGACCTGCTGCTGCAGGAGTAGCTCGACATAGTCGGCCTCGGAGATACCGCCGACGGTCTGCGTGCAGAGCACGGGGGTGTAGCCGTTCTGCGCAAGCGCTCCCCCGAGTACTTCGCCGAAAGCGGGGAAGATCGGATTCTGCAGCTCGGGCAGGAACAGGCCCACCAGTCTCGCGCGCTCTCCGCGCAACTTCGTTGGACGCTCGTACCCGAGAACGTCCAGGGCGGTGAGTACGGCAGTTCGTGTGGCCTGCGATACCCCAGGCTTCTCGTTCAGAACACGACTGACTGTCGCTTCGCTCACTCCGACCTTGCGGGCAACTTCGGCCAACCTCTTTGACATGCGCGCAAGTATACGCAAATCACGCAAGAAATTGCGTAATCGCCAAGATACGATGGCCGGATGTCCAGAAAAGTGGTCGCACTCGCCCTGTCGACCCACCCCGGCCCCGCTCTCGCGGTCACGGTAATGGCGGTCGTCCTCGGTTTCGGTGTTGGGCTGGAGCCGCTCCGACTGCTCCTTCTGGGCCTCGCGGTGCTTGCGAACCAGGTTTCGGTCGGGCTTTCGAATGACTGGATCGACGCCGATCGCGATCGTGCGGTTGGCCGCACCGACAAACCCGTTGCGCTGGGGCGCATCAGCGTTGGCGCCGTTCGCACGGGAGCGTGGATCGCGGCGGGGCTCAGCATCCTTTTGACCCTGCCGCTCGGCATCGCAGCGACGATCGCGCACGCCGTGTTCATCGCATCCGCGTGGAGCTACAACGCCGGCCTCAAGAAGACGCCGTTCTCGGTTGTCCCCTACATCGTCAGCTTCGGGCTTCTGCCCGCCGTGGTTACTCTGGCTCGAAGCGATCCTCGCTTCGCCGCGCCCTGGGCTCTCGGGGTCGGAGCGCTGCTCGGCATCGCTGCGCATTTCGCCAACGTCCTGCCGGATCTCGAAGACGATCGCGTGACCGGCGTACGCGGGCTTCCGCACCGACTTGGCAGACGGGTGGTGAGCATCCTGACCTATGTCGTTCTGTTGGCCGCGGCCGTGCTCGAGTTCGTCGGAACCGGCGCACCCGCCTTCGTGCCCGCAACGATCGGCCTCGCGCTCAACGTCATCATCGCGATTATCGGAATCGCCATGATCGCGCTGCCGACGCGCTGGCACTTCCGGCTGATCATTCTCGCGGCGATCGTCGACGTTGCCGTACTCGCCCTCGCCGGCACCCGTTTGCTCGCGGGCTAGCTGCGCCTACCGCCGGAGGATGCCCCAAAGCTGGGTGTGAAGATTCTGTTTCAGATCTTTCTATAAAGAAACTTTCCTGATACATTCCTCGGCAATGCAGGGTCGCATTTGCGCCGCCTCACACCAGAGCAACTGCAAGAAGGGAGTCCCGTGTCGATGACCACCCAGCCCGGCACGCCCGGCTGGCTCCGCACTCGCAACGATCGAGTAGCACTCGACCTGCTGCTCGACCACGGGCCTCTCACCCGCAATCGCATCGGTGAGCTCTCCGGACTGTCGAAGCCGACGGCAGCGCAGATGGTAACCCGCCTCGAGAACGCGGGCCTCATCCGTGTCGTCGGCGAAGCATCCAACGGTCGTGGCCCCAATGCGGCCCTCTACGGAGTGCGCAGCGACCGGGTGCGCGGAGTCGCCATCGACATCACCGAGACCGTGATTACCTCGACCGTCGTCGATGCGACCGGGACCCAGCATCCGACTGTCGAGAGAAGCCTTCCCCAGCATGGACGCTCACCGGAGAACGATGTGCGTGGAGCAGTCAGCGCGGCAGTAGCCGCCGCCGGCGTCGACCGCGACAGTGTCGGCATCGTCTGCGTCGGCGTCCAGGCCGCGACATCCGCTGCGGGCGACCGCCTGTCATTCACCGATACCCTTCCGGGCTGGCCAGCGATCGGCGCACGGGGCAGGCTCGAAACCGCGCTCGGCCTCGACGTGATCATCGACAATGACGTCAATCTGGCAGCCATCGCCGAGCGTTCCGTCGGCGCGACCCGCGATGTTGGCAGCTTCGCCCTGCTGTGGATGGGCGATGGCCTCGGCGTTTCGTTCGATCTCGCCGGAACCGTGCATCGTGGTGCGGCGGGAGGCGCGGGCGAGATCGGCTACCTGTCAGTGTCGCGCGAAGCGGCCGCCATCGCGCCCGACGCCGATGACCTCACGGACCTGATCGGCGGTGGAGCCGTCGCAGCGATTGCGCGCGCACACGGAGCCACAGGCGAACACCTCTCGGAACTGTTGTACGGGATTGCCGACAACCACGAGGTTCTCGCCGTGCTCGCTCCCCGAATCGCCCTCGGAGTGATTCCCGTGCTCGCCGTGCTCGACCCGGAGGTGGTCGTTCTCGGAGGCCCAACCGGTCTCGCGGGTGGCGTCGCCCTCGCCGAACTGGTGCAGGAGCAGATCATCACTCTCTCGCGCTGGCGACCGTCGGTCGTCGCGTCGGGCGTGCTGGCGCACCCCGTGCTCTCCGGCGCCCGCGAGCTGCTGGTCGGTGAAATCCGCTCCCGACTTCACAACGACGTCAGCTCCCTCGCCACATAGGCGCCCCAGACCCTGGTCGTAACACCCTCGAGCGCGACCCGCTCCAACTCACACCGAAAGGACACGCACCGTGATCAGATCCACAGCACTGCGTCGCCAGCTTGTTGGCGCCGTCGCCGTCGCCGCGGCCACCGCACTCATCCTGAGCGGATGTTCTGGCAGCGCAAACCAGAAGGTCGACAAGGCCGCACCCAAGGTTCTCTCGGGCAATGTGTCGTTCTGGCACTTCTTTACCGATCGTGAAGCGAAGGTGATCCAGTCGGTCGTCGACGACTTCGAGAAGGCCAATCCCAAGGTGCACGTGAGCGTGCACTCCGGCCAGGATGACACCAAGTTGCAGCAGGCCATCTCCGCCGGTAACAACGTCGATCTCGGGATGTCGTACTCAACCGACATCGTCGGCAGTTTTTGCACGAGCGGCGCTTTCCGCGACCTTGCGCCGTATATCAAGCGCGACAAAGTCGACATCTCCGCGCTGACGCCCGTGACCAGGAGCTACACCGAGTTCAACGGCAAGCGGTGCGCCATGCCCGCCCTCACCGACGACTACGCGCTGTACTACAACACCGATCTGATGACGGCTGCCGGAATCACCTCGCCGCCAAGGACTCTGAGCGAGCTCGAGACCGATGCCCTCAAGATGACGACCTACAACGCTGACGGCTCGATCAAGGTGCTCGGCTACGACCCGCTGATGGGCTACTACGAGAACGCTGCGGCTCACTACGGACCCGCTGCCGGCGCCAAGTGGCTGGGCTCCGACGGCAAGTCGGTCATCGGATCGGATGCCGGATGGCCGGAGCTGATGAAGTGGCAGACCGCGTTCGTGAAGAAGATCGGTTATGCGAAGCTCAAGCGCTTCAGCGCGAGCCTTGGGCAGGAATTCACGGCCCAGAACTCGTTCCAGAAGGGCAAGCTCGCCATGAACATGGATGGTGAGTACCGCACGGCATTCATCGCCGACCAGGCTCCCGACCTCAAGTACGCGACCGCTCCCTTCCCCACGGCCGACGATCACACAGACCTGTACGGCGGTGGCTACATCACCGGAAACATCATGGGCATCTCGAAGGGTTCGCAGAATCCGGAGCTGGCGTGGGCGCTGTTGAAGTACATGACGACTGACACCGCGGCAGTGGTGAAACTGGCCAACGGACTCAAGAACATCCCTCACCTCACGTCTGCGCTCAAGTCGCCGGACCTCGTCGTCAGCGCGCAGTACAAGACGTTCGTCGATGTCGCCCAAAATGCCAACTCGAGCACAACGCCGCCAAGCCCGGTCGGCGCCGGTTACCAGCAGACGTTCGAGCAGTACTGGGACAAGTACCAGGAGACCGGGGCAGGCGATCTCGCCGCCGGACTCACGAAGGTCGATAAGCAGATCAACGCGTCCCTCGCACTGGTCAGCGGTCCGTGACCACTCTCGCTGAACGGACGACCGGACGGGCCGTGATCGCGGCCCGCCCGGGCCAGCAGCGAGCGCGCCGTCGCCGACTTCTCGTGGTCTTCGGCATGTTGCTGCCGGCACTCCTCGGGCTCGCGGTGTTTTTCGTCTACCCGCTGCTCGCATCCATTTTCTTCAGCCTCACGCGGTACGACGGCCTGTCGGATCCACAGTGGATCGGTCTACGCAACTACCAGTACCTGTTCACCGAGGACCCGAACGTCTGGGTCGCGGCGGGCAACACGCTCTGGTTCGTCGTCATCATGGTGCCGGTGAAGCTCGCATTCGCCTTCGCTGTTGCCGGGTTACTCACTCGAGCGCGTCGGTCCAGCGGGGTCTGGCGCACGCTGTTCTACCTGCCCGCGCTCGTTCCGCCCGTCGCATCCGTTGTCGCGTTCGTCTTCCTGTTCAACCCCGGAACCGGACCGATCAACCTCATCCTGTCGTTCTTCGGGGTGAAACAGGGTCCGCTCTGGTTCAACGATCCGAACCTGTCGAAGCCATCGCTGCTGCTGCTCGCGGTGTGGGTCATGGGCGACGTGATGATCATCTTCCTTGCGGGGCTGCTGGATGTCCCGCGGGAGCTGTACGAGGCATCCTCCCTCGACGGCGCCAACGGACCGCAGAAGCTGCGGTACGTCACGTTTCCGGCGATGATCCCCGTGCTGATCTTCTCGCTCGTCACCGGCGTCATCGCCGCCTTGCAGTACTTCACCGAGGCGGCGGTCGCCTCAACGGTCGCGCTCGGAAAGGCCTCAGTCGGTGAAGGCATCGGCGCGACGCTCGGCTATCCCGACAACTCGCTGCTGACATATACCGAATGGCTGTATGTGCGCGGGTTCAGCAACTTCCAGTTTGGATACGCCTCGGCACTCGCCGTGCTGCTGTTCATCGTGGCTGCAGCGTTTCTCGTGCTGTTCCTTCGCAAGGTCAAGGCCTTCATGCCCGAGGAGGCAACCTCGTGACGTCTCTCCCCCTTCGACAAGTTGTCGCGACGACCGCGGTTGTGGCCAGGGCACCTCGCCGACGCGGTCGGCGTCCGCTGGCCTGGGTCGCCGAGCACGTCGTACTCGTTGCCCTCGCCATCCTGTTCATCTCGCCGATCGTCTTCGTGTTCCTGACCTCGGTGATGACCAGCAACCAGACCCTGTCGGCGACCCTCTGGCCCGATCCCTGGACCTGGAACAACTACGTCGAGGCATTCCAGCGCGTGCCGCTCGCGCGATGGTTCGGCAACTCGGCGATCTACGCGACCAGCGCGACGCTGCTGATGCTGCTGTCATCCATTCCGGCTGCGTATGTGCTGGCGAGGATCAAGTTTCGCGGGGCGAACGTCATCTTCGTCGCGATTATCATCGCCATGTTGCTTCCCCCGCAGGTCACTGCAGTGCCGGTCTACCTCATGTGGTCGAAGCTGGGGCTGACGGGCACGCTGCTGCCGCTCATCCTGCCGAACGCCCTCGGAGACGCCTTCTCAATCTTCCTGCTGCGCCAGTTCTTCCTCACCATTCCGAAGGAATACGCGGATGCCGGCCGCATCGACGGCAATGGCGAGTGGGGAGTGCTCGTTCGGGTGATCCTCCCGATGGCGAAGCCCGGAATCGCGGCGACGGCAATCTTCATGTTCTTCAACTCGTGGAACGACTACTACGGACCGTTGCTGTACACCTCCGAAAACCCGCAGTGGTGGCCGGTCGCCTACGGTCTCGCAACGTTCAGGGGCATCCACGGCACGGACTGGGGTCTCACCATGGCCATCACGATGCTCGTCATGGTGCCCGTCGTGCTCATCTTCTTCTTCGCGCAGAAGATCTTCGTCGAAGGAATCACACTCACCGGAGTCAAGGGCTGACCATGAAACTCACCATCATCGGGGGCGGCTCGACCTACACGCCCGAACTCATTGACGGCTTCGCGCGGATGCGAGACTTGCTTCCCATCGACCAGGTTTGGCTCGTGGACCCCGACCCGACCCGCCGCGACCTGGTCGCCGGAGTATCCCGGCGAATGCTCGCGCACTCCGGGCATCCGGCTCAGGTGTTCGCGACGAGCGACGTCATCGAGGGAGTCCGAGACGCCGACGCCGTGCTGTTCCAGCTTCGGATCGGCGGACAGGACGCCCGCCGCGGCGACGAAACCTGGCCTCACGAAGTCGGCTGTATTGGGCAGGAAACGACGGGGCCAGGCGGTTTCGCGAAGGCGCTCCGCACCGTCCCCGTCGTACTGGAGATCGCAGAACTGGTTCGCAAACACGCCAGCCCGAACGCGTGGATCGTGGACTTCACGAACCCGGTTGGAATAGTCACGAGGGCCCTGCTGCAGGCGGGTCATCGCGCCGTCGGCCTGTGCAACGTCGCGATCGGGTTTCAACGCCGGTTCGCCGGAATGTTCGGGGTCGAACCGAGTCGCGTGAGCCTCGGCCACGTCGGGCTCAACCATCTAACCTGGGAACGCAGCGTCTCCGTCGACGGCGTGGATGCGTTGCCCGGCATACTTTCCGGGCAGCTCGACGAGCTGGCCGCCGACGTCGAACTTCCGGCGCACCTGCTCCAGTTGCTCGGCGTCATCCCGTCGTACTACCTGCGGTACTACTACGCCCACGACGAGGTGCTGCGCGAGCAGTTGGGAGCCCCGACGCGCGCCGACGAAGTGCAGGAAGTCGAACGACTTCTGCTCGTCAAGTACGCGGACGAGACCGTCAATGAGAAGCCGGAAGAGCTGAGCAGGCGCGGCGGCGCCTTCTACTCAGAGGCGGCCGTCGACTTGCTCGCTTCCCTGACAGCAAATCGAGGCGACGTTCAGGTGGTCAATCTCCGCAACAACGGAAGCCTGCCGTTCCTGCCCGACGACCACGTGATCGAGGTGCCTGCGACGGTCGGTGCGGGCGGTGTGGTCGCGGAGCCGATTGCGCCGCTGCCCGACGACATCCGTGGGCTGATCAGTGCGGTCGCGGGCTACGAACGACTTGCCCTCGACGCTGCCGTGCACGGCGGGCGCGATCGCGTGCTTCGAGCCATGCAGGCGCATCCGCTCGTCCTGCAGTTCGATCGCGCCGACAAGTTGACCGACCTGCTGCTGGCAGCCAATCGACAGCACCTCGCATGGGCGAAATGACAGGACCCCTCGTCGTCGCCATCGACGGCGGGGGCTCGAAAACGGATGCCGTCGCGCTCTCCCTCGAGGGCGCCGTCGTCGCACGGACGACGGGTGGCGGTTCGAGCCCGCACTTCATCGGCGTCGACGCTTCGGTGAAGCAGATCGATGCGCTCGTCAGACAGGTGGCCGGGTCGGCGACCGTGGCTTCCGCCAACCTGTACCTGTCGGGCCTGGACTTTCCGAGCGAGATCGCCGCTTTCACGACTGCGATCGCCCACCTCAACTGGGCGAGCGCGACGACGACCATCGAGAACGACCTGTATGCGCTGCTGCGAGCCGGGACATCCGCCCGGGACGCTGTCGCCGTCGTCTGCGGCACGGGAATCAACGCACTCGGGCGCCGAGCGGATGGTGCCGTCGCTCGGTTTGCCGCACTCGGCAACATCTCGGGCGACTGGGGTGGAGGAACCGGAATCGGCGAATCCGCCCTCTGGCACGCCGCACGCCACGCAGACTCCCGCGGGCGGGCGACGAGCCTCACGGCCGCAATCCCCGGCGTGTACGGACTCGATACCCTCGACGAATTCATCCATGCCCTGCACGTGGGCGACTTGGAGTACAGCGACCTCGGCCTGCTGTCTCCGGTAGTGTTCGCCCATTCCGACGCGGGCGACACGATTGCGCGCGAGCTCGTTGATCGGCAAGGCACCGAGGTGGCCGTGATGGCCGCGTCCTGCATTGATCGACTCGACCTTTCGCGGGACGTGGTTCCCGTCGTGCTGGGGGGCGGGGTGATCGCGTCGATGCACCCGCGATTGATGGCGACCATCGAGGCCGAGCTCGCCGCGCGCGCACCGTTTGCGGCCATCCATCACGTGGCCGCGCCTCCGATCGTGGGAGCCGCGCTTCTGGCTCTCGAGAGCGCGGGGGCCGGCCGTGGCGCCGTCGAGCGCGCCCGAAAGGAGTTGGAATCGTGAAAGCCATCGCCCTGGCGGGGCGGTTCCGCCCGGACTCGACGTGCCCGCGAAGAAGGAACTTGCCACGTGGTCTTGCACGTGTATGGCGATCGCTATGAGATTTCGGCTGGCTAGTTCACCTGGTCGGTCTTTGCTTGCCTCATGTTCTGAATGCCGATGACCGACACAACACCGCCGGTGATGAGCAGCGTCGCGGTGACGATCAGGCCGCGATGGAATCCGTCAACGTCGAGCTGCTGACCAACGATCAGGCCGACGAAGGCGATCGCGATAAGACCGGCGACTCGGCTCACCGCATTGTTGACTGCTGATCCGATGCCCGACTGCTGCTCGGAGATGGCACCAAGGATCGCGGCGGTGAGCGGCGCCACGGTGGCCGAGAGCCCGAGACCGAACAGCAGGATGCCGGGGAGCAGCTCGTACCAGTACGAGGTCTGGTCCACGTTCGCCTCCGCTGACAGCATCAACAGGAATCCGATGCCGCCAAGGATCGGCCCGAAGCCCATGAACCAGCGCGCGCCGTACCGACCCGACAGCATTCCGAACCACGACGAAAGCGCGATATTCAGGATGCTGAGCGGCAGGGTGGCCAGCGCGGCATAGGTCGCACTCCAGCCGGCAACCTGTTGCAGGAATACCACGATGAGGAAGCCGCCGAGCGAGAGCGCGCCATAGATGAACGCGGTCGCGACGTTACCGACGGCGAAGTTTCTCACCGTGAACAGGCTGAGCGGCATGAGCGGACTCTTCGCCACGCGCTGCCGCCAGATGAATGCGACAAAACTCACGATCCCGACGACAAACGGAATGAGGATGACCGGACTCCCCCAGCCGAAGTGCCCCTGCTCGATCAGCGCGTACACGGGTCCGCCGAGGCCGATCACACACAGGATGGCGCCGAGGAAGTCGATCCGTACCCCCTCTTCGCGCACATCCTTTCTCCCCAGAATGGCCAGTTGGTACAGGGTGATGCCGATGGGAATGACATTGATGACGAACACAAACCGCCAGCCGAAGACGGAGTCAACGATGAGCCCGCCGAGGATGGGCCCGGCCACGAATGCGATGGTCGTGCCGGCCGTCCACTGGCCGATCGCCTTTGAGCGCGCCATTCCGCTGAACGTCGAGGTGATGAGCGCAAGCGAACTCGGCACAAGGAGCGCGCCGGCGATTCCCTGAAGCCCTCGCGCAACGATCAGGATCTGCGGATTCGGCGCGATCGCACACAGCAGCGACGCGACGCCGAACCCGATGAGACCGATGCGCAGGATCACGACGCGGCCGAGCACGTCTGACAGCGATCCGGCGAGCAGGATCAGCGATCCGAGCGTGATGAGGTACGCATCCACCGCCCACTGCTGGGTTGTCAGGCCACCACCGAGTTCGCGAGCGATCGCGGGGAGCGCGACGTTGATCACGCTGCCATCGAGGAACGAGACGAACGACGCAAGGATCGCAATCCAGATGACGAGTCGCTGTTCACGGGTGAGGGGTGTCGTTGCCACGTGTTCAGTAAACACCCAGCGACCGACCCGCGTCCCGGGCCGACCTGTTCAGGTCGATCAGCGGTGGCTCTCTATCGCTCGGGCCACGGCCTCGAGCAGATCGTCGCGATCCAGGATGCGAAAGTGCCCGCCGACCGGCAACTCGATGTTCGTCGCGCCGTCGAGAACACTGCCGTTCGGGATGATCGGATCCCAGGCGCTGAAGATCGAGGTGATCCGCGCGTTCACCGCCGCGTTCTCGGCGAGGCCGATGATCGTGTCGTGAGTCGGCACGAACTCCCGCAGCGTGCTGATCGGCAGGTAGCGCGCGTAGGCGGAACCGGCGAAGGGCGAGTTGATCGCAATCATCCGGTCGATTCGTCTACCCTCGGGACCGGTCATCAGCGTCTTGCCAATGAGCCCGCCCTTGCTGTGCCCCACGATCGTGATGTGCGTGAGGTCCTGCTCGACGATGTATTGCCGCGCAAGCTCCGCCATCTCGGCGATCGGAAGGATGTTGCGGCCAAAGGCGGGCACGACATGAACCGGATGCCCGAGGTTGTGCAGGTGCGCGCCCACCGGCTCGAGGAAGTGCCACGTCTCGTAAACGCCCGGTAGCAGGAGCACGGGCTGATTGCCACCGTCGCGGTACTCACCGGCATCATGCCTGCGACGGAGCACCGCGATGCGCAGTCGGTAAGCCCAGCCATAGTCAAACCACCGGGTCGTGACGTTGCGCTCAAACCAATTCATGATCGTCCGTGCCGCGCAATCTCGGCCGCGACCGACACCGGGTCTGTGAACATCACGATGTGCGGACCTTCGACCGAGACAAAGCGGCCGTCCCGCAACAGGCTGGTGACTTCGCGCGCCCACTCATCGGGGCTGATGACGTCGCCATCACCGCGCATGACGAGACACTTCGCCGTAATTCGGGGCAGCCGCTCTTCGATTCGATCCTTCAGCAAATGCGGCACCTGGCGCAGGAAGTACGGAATTCCGCAGCGAATGAAGTAGTCAACGGCGACAATCACCTTCACCCTCACCGGCTCCTTGAGAATGTCTCGGAGGAGACGGCTCGCCGCCGCCCCGAGCGTGCGCGCCGCAGGATCCATGGTGGGCGCCATCATGACGATGCGATCCGTCACGTCCGGAAAGTCGATTGCCAGTTGAGAAACCACTTGAGTTCCCATGGAATGGCCGACAAGCACCGGTTCTCGGATTCCTTTCGCGCCGAGAAACCGCGCCAGCACGCCAGCGTGGTCGACGATCGTCACATCCCTGTGCGGATCAGGTGCCGACCCGTATCCCGGCAGGTCAACGAGAAATACTGTGCCCAGCTTCGCGAGCTCGGCTGCGGCCGGGTGAAAGTACCGCGAGGACACGCCAAGCCCGTGTACCAGAACGAACGGGCGACCGCCTGCCGGGGCGTCCGGCGCGCTCGGAAACCGGCGGATCACGACCGCGAGATCGTCGTACAGGATGCGACTCGTGAAGTAGTCGGCGCCGTTCACCTTTCGGCGGGCGTACTCACTTTCGCCACGAGACGCGAGACGTCTCTGCTGGCTGGCCATTCGGTCATTCTAGGAGCCGCGCCAGAGAGAGAATGGTGCAATGACAACGAGCGAAGCGGTTGGATCGAACTGGGCGGGAATCTACGACTACCGGGCCGCGGGGCTCCTTCATCCCGCCGACGCAGGCGAAGTCGCCCAAATCGTTGCGAAAGCAACCAAAGTTCGTGCGCTCGGAACACGGCACACGTTCAGCGATCTGGCTGACACGTCGGGCGAGCTCGTGTCGATCGACCGCTTTCAGCCTGATGTGGTCGTGGATGCCGATGCACAGACCGTCTCGTTTTCCGCTGGTCTGCGATACGGCGATCTGGCAACCGTGCTCCAGGAGCGCGGATGGGCCATCCACAATCTGGCTTCCCTCCCCCACATCTCCGTGGCGGGAGCGGTCGTCACGAGCACACACGGCTCTGGTGACAACAACGGCACGCTGGCGACCGCGGTCGCCGCCATCGAATTTGTCGACGGAACGGGCAACCTCGTGCGTCTCGGCCGTGCCGACGCCGACTTCGCTGGCGCCGTCGTGAGCATCGGTGCTCTTGGCATCATCACCCGGATCACCCTCGACATTGAGCCCACATTCGAGGTTCGACAGGATCTCTACAACCGGATCCCCTGGGATGTCGCGCTAGAGAACTTCGACGCGATCACCTCGAGCGCCTACAGCGTGAGCCTGTTCACCGACTGGACCGACAAGGGAATCAGCATCGCATGGCTGAAATCCCGAATGGATGCCGCGGCGCCACCCACCGACCTGTTTGGGGCAGTTGTGGAAACCACCGACGAGCACATGCTTCCCGACCAGCCACCCAGCAACACCACCCAGCAGGGCGGGGTGCCGGGGCCGTGGAACGATCGCCTCGCGCACTTCAAGCTCGGATTCACGCCGAGCAATGGCGACGAGGTGCAAAGTGAGTTTCTCGTCCCCCGCGCGAACGTGATCGAGGCGATCAATTCGCTGCGAGAGATCGGTGATCGAATCACACCACTGCTGCTGGTCACCGAGCTGCGCACGATGAGTGCGGACAATTTCTGGCTCAGTGGCGCCTACGCGACCGCCGCTGTCGGCATCCATTTCACCTGGAAGAAGCTGCCGTTGGAGGTGCTGGCATTGCTCCCCGAGATCGAGGCACGACTGCTTCCGCTGGGCGCGCGTCCGCACTGGGGAAAGGTGTTCACGTCGGAAGCCGATCGGATCGTGCCCCTGTACCCGCGGTTTGACGACTTCCGCGCCTTGGTCGAAAAGTATGACCCGAAGGGCGTCTTCCACAATGAATTCCTGGCCCGAAAGCTCGGTCTCTAGGAATTCAGGCGCGCCGCCAGTTCGAGCGCGTCGAACGGCGCGCGAACCTTCATGTCGTTGTCAAAATAGACATAGGCGTCACGTGCACGGCCGTCCACCGACCCATTCATCCACCCGCGGATGTCGGTCGCCCATCGATCGAGGGCGACATCCGTGTACCCGCTCGCATACAGCTCCTCCGCACCATGCAGACGCACGTATACAAAGTCGGAGGTAATTTCGCGGATCTGCGGCCACTTGCCAGCGGTATCCGCGACCACCAACCCGATGTCGTGTGATCTGCACAGTTCGGCGGCGGCCGGTGCCGCAAAATCGGCGTGCCTGGGTTCCAGCGCGTGACGAATCGGTCGATTCGGCTGTTCGGTGAGCCACGTGCGCCCGTCCAGGCGTTCGTCGTGCCGTCTGGCCATCGCGAGTGCCTGGTCTGTCGTGCGAGGAATCAGGTCGAAAAACGCCGTGAGCTGGTCCACGTCGAAAGCGTGCCGTTCGGGAAGCTGCCAGAGCATTGGCCCCAACTTGTCCCTCAGCGCCAGTACTCCCGATGCGAAGAAGTTGGCCAGGGCCTGCTCGACGTTCGTCAGTTTGAGGAGGTGCGTAATGAACCGGCCACCCTTAACAGAGAACACGAATTCGTCGGGCGTGGCGTCGTACCAACTCTGATAGCTCGAGGGACGCTGCAACGCGTAGAACGAGCCGTTCAGTTCGATCGAGTTCAACCTTGACGACGAGTATTCCAACTCGCTGCGCTGCGGCAGTCCTTTTGGATACCAGACGCCTCGCCACGGCGGGTATCGCCATCCCGAAATCCCCACGTGCGCGACGGCCATGCTTCCACGCTATTGGGTAAGGGTGCGCGGAGCTAGGCCATGCCTACGGCCACCACACGGATGACGGCAACGCCCTGTTCATTGGACTCCGCGAGATCGATCGTGGCGCTGATCGTCCAGTCGTGGTCGCCGGCGGGATCGGCGAGGATCTGCTGCGCCAGCCACTCCGTCGGTCCCTCGGTGATCATCAGCATTGCGGAGCTGCGGGCATCCGCATCAGTGCCGATCTCGTCGTGCTCCTCGAAGTACGGGTCCAGGGCGTCGGCCCAGGCGTCCGCGGTGAAGCCGGATGCGCCATCCAACTCACCAAGTTCGTCCCACTTCTCGAGCGCCGCCAGCTGCACGCGCCGGAAAAGCTCGTTGCGAACGAGAACGCGGAATGCGCGGGCATTTGTCGTGACCCCCGGCGGGGCGGGCGGAAGCACCGGCTTGCCTTCGATGATCTCGCCGGGATTGATCAACTCGTCCCACTCATCGAGCAGGCTCGAATCGACCTGGCGCACCAGCTCACCCAGCCACTCGATGAGATCCAGCAGGTCTTCGGTCTTCGCCTCGTCCGGGATGGTCTGCCGCGCCGCACGGTAGGCGTCGGAGAGGTAGCGCAGCACGAGTCCCTCGCTGCGGGCGAGCTTGTAGTAGTTGATGTAGTCGCCGAATGTCATCGCGCGCTCATACATGTCGCGAACGACCGACTTCGGATGCAACTCGAAGTCGTTCACCCAGGCCTGCGAGGCGCTGTAGGTCGCGAATGCGGCATCCAGCAGCTCCTTGAGTGGCATCGGGTGCGTGATTTCTTCGAGCAGTTCCATGCGCTGGTCGTATTCGATGCCCTCCGCCTTCATCGCTGCAACCGCTTCGCCCCTCGCGAGGAACTGTTGCTGCGATGTCACCGGACGCGGGTCATCCAGCGTCGCCTCGATCACCGAAATCATGTCGAGCGCGTAGTGACCGGTCCCGGCGATGTAGGGTCCGCCTGCCGGGTCGAGGAGCTCGAAGACGGCGAGCGCAAACGGCGACAGAGGCTGGTTCAGCGCGAAGTTCGGCTGCAGGTCGACCATGAGTCGGATGTCCCAGCGTTCGTTCACGGGGTCGTACTCCTGTGTCACGACTTCGGCCGTGCGGAGCGTGCGGTAGATCGCGAGCGCGCGGCGCGCGAGCGCCAGTTGCCGGATCCAGGGCTCGTGGTTGTCAAAGACCAGGCGGCGAACGTTCTCGAACACGTCGCCGCCGCGGCCGATGATGTTGATCAGCATCGCCGAGGTCATCTGCATGCTCGAGGTCAGGGTTTCGGGCTCCGCAGCAACCAGGCGAGTGAAGCTCGGCTCACCCCACGAGACGAACCCTTCCGGCGCCTTCTTGCGGACGATTTTGCGCACCTTCTTGATGTCGTCGCCGGCCTTAGCGAGAAGTCGCGCATTCTCCGTCTCGTGTTCGGGCGCTTCGACGACTACCGTGCCCGCGGTGTCGAACCCGGCACGTCCTGCGCGACCCGCGATCTGGTGAAACTCGCGCGCGCTGAGCTGTCGCATCCGGGTTCCGTCGAACTTGGTGAGCGCCGTAAGGAGGACCGTGCGGATGGGCACGTTGATGCCGACTCCGAGGGTGTCCGTTCCGCAGATCACCCGCAGCATCCCGCTCTGCGCGAGCTGCTCTACGAGCCGACGATATTTCGGCAGCATGCCCGCGTGATGAACTCCGACGCCAATGCGCAGCAGTCGCGAGAGCGTCTTGCCAAAGCTGGTCGTGAAGCGGAACCCGCCGATGAACTCCGCGATCGCGTCCCGCTGCTCGCGTGTCGCGACCTTCGCACTGGTCAGCGCCTGCGCCCGCTCGAGAGCGGCAGCCTGGGAAAAGTGCACGATGTAGATCGGCGCCTGGTTCGTCTCGAGAAGCTGTTCAACGGTTTCGTGAACGGGCGTCGTCTCGTAGTAGTAGTGCAGTGGAACGGGTCGCTCGACGCCGGTGACGGATGAGGTGGTGCGGCCGGTGCGATCGGCGAGGTCGTCAACGAGCCAGGTCACGTCACCGAGCGTCGCGGACATCACGATGAACTGCACCCTGGGCAGTTCGAGCAGCGGAACCTGCCACGCCCAGCCGCGCTCGGGATCGGAGTAGAAATGGAACTCGTCCATGACCACCTGGTCGACATCGCTGTCTGACCCGTTGCGCAGGGCGACATTCGCCAGGATTTCTGCAGTACAGCAGATGATCGGCGCATCCGGATTAACGGATGAGTCGCCCGTGACCATTCCCACGTTGGCCGCGCCGAAGATCTCGACGAGAGCAAAGAACTTCTCGGAAACGAGCGCCTTGATTGGCGCGGTGTAATACGAGCGCTTGCCCTGGGCTAGGGCGACGAAGTGGGCCCCGACAGCGACGAGCGACTTTCCGGTGCCGGTTGGTGTGCTCAGGATCAGGTTGTTGCCGGAGACGATCTCAATCAGCGCCTCCGACTGCGCCGGATACAGCGCAAGGCCCCGCGACTCTGCCCACTCCTCGAATGCGAGGTAAGCATCATCGGCATCGTAGGGTGCGGGCGCCAGATCGAGCAGGGATTCAGGCATGCGGATACCGCGACGCGACGTTCGCCCAGGCGCCGAGCACGTAGTCCCAGAAGCCGTCGACATCGACTTTGCGCGGAACAAGCGCGTTGGGCATCTCGTCGTGGAAATCGACGACCGTCATGCCCGAGGTGAATTCGCCCTTCGTCTCGATCTCGACGCGGGCGGACTGCGACGTGAACAGGTCGGGCCGAGCGAGATACGCAACCGCGCAGACGTCGTGCAGGGCTTGCCCATCCCACTCGTTGTCGTGCGGGTTCGTCCAGAATGTGGCGAGCGGCGCGACGAGATCGACACCCAGCGTCCCGAGCGCACGCATGCGCTTCTCGATCTCGTTGTTGACCACGGCCTGGAGCGTGAGATCGAGACCCACCATCACGACCTCCCAGCCTGCGGCGAAGACGATCGCTGCAGCATCCGGATCGACGTAGATGTTGAATTCGGCGGCGGGAGTCACGTTCCCTCGCGTATACGAGCCGCCCATGATGATGAAGGATGCGGCCCACTCGACAATGCGCGGTTCCTTCTGCAGCGCGAGGGCGATGTTGGTCAGCGGCCCTGTCGCGACGAGATGCACGGTCCCCGGAGCCGCGGCCAGCGTCGAGATGATCAGATCGACGGCGTGAAGTTCGGACAGCGGCAGCGTCGGAGCGGGAAGCAAGACGTTGCCAAGGCCTTCCGCGCCGTGGACGTGCTCAGCCGTTTCCGGCAGTTTCACCAGCGGATCGGCAGCTCCGGCCGCGACCGGAACCTCGAAGAAGCCGAGGTATTCGCGCAGTTGCAGCGCATTTCGGGTGGTGTTCGCCAGCGCGACATTTCCGCCGACGGTGGTGACGGCAACGAGTTCGAGGTCGGGATCTCCGTGGGCCAGGAGCAGCGCGAGCGCGTCGTCGAGGCCTGGATCACAGTCGAGAAGGAGCTTGGTTGCCATGCGTCAACCGTGCCATAAACCGCGAGAGGGTGCCGACGCGCCGATCCCTGTCGCCGGTTGAGGACGAGTCGCTGGTTGAGTAGCGCAGCGCCCGCTCGGGCGCCGCAAGTCGCTGGTTGAGTAGCGCAGCGCCCTCTGGGGCGCTACGCGTAACGAAACCCTCCGCACCCCTGTCGCAGTGGCAGGGGTTTCGATACGCGTCGTGCTCGTACCTCGCGCGCCGCTACTCAACCAGCGACACAGACGCGGTTCGTACCTCGCGCGCCGCTACTCAACCAGCGACACGGGAGTTGACAGGGATGGCTAAGTACATTAGCTTTACGGCTAAGAGAGCTAACCAAGCCGAGGAGATCGTGATGATTCGCCCCACCGAAGAGCAGACCCAGAAGCTTCACCGCGA
>JAUZFR010000068.1 GCA_030840335.1 Actinomycetota bacterium
ACGCCGAACCCGTTATCGTCGTTCACCTGTTGTTACCCCCGGTAATTTGCATGGCACGGCCCTCAAGCACTCTAGGGAATTGCGTGGAAAAGCGACAGAGGCTCACGCCCCCCAAAACGCGGGACGCGGGGTTCAGGAGTAACCAGAACTCGGTAAACCAGCATATCCTCACCGGGCAACGAGCGCACCATACTCCTGCTCGAACCGTTCGCCCGCACAGTTCACCGAGAGTTCATGTTCGAGTTGCCAAGCATGAGTGTGCCTGTAAGACTCATCGGCAGTGAACATCCCCCTCATGGTCGCGCTGGTCGTCGCACTGGCACTCTTTTTCGACTTCACGAACGGGTTTCACGACACGGCGAACGCGATGGCTACGCCTATCGCCACGGGTGCGCTGAAGCCCAAGGTTGCCGTTGCGATCGCTGCGGTGTTGAACCTCGTTGGGGCGTTCCTTTCTACCACCGTCGCAAACACCATTTCGGGCGGTCTGATCAACAATGAGGGCTCTGGCGTGCAGATCACGCCCACCCTGATCTTCGCGGGGCTGATCGGCGCTGTTCTCTGGAATCTCGTGACGTGGGTGCTCGGTCTTCCCTCAAGCTCCAGTCACGCCCTGTTCGGCGGCCTGATCGGCGCGGCAATCGTTGGCATGGGCTTCGACTCGATCAACCTGACTGTGCTGCTCTCGAAGGTGGTCCTGCCCGCCGTGCTGGCTCCGCTTACTGCCGGTCTTGTCGCGTTCCTCGCCACCCGCATTGCCTACACGGTGACAAAGAAGCGGCAGCGAGAGGGTTTCCGTTACGGCCAGGTCTTCACCTCGTCGCTTGTTTCGCTCGCGCACGGCACGAACGACGCGCAGAAGACCATGGGAGTTATCACGCTCGCGCTGATCGCCGGCGGATTCCAGGCGGTCGGGTCGTCTCCCGAATTCTGGGTCATCGTCGTCTGTGCGATCGCGATCGCCCTCGGCACCTACACGGGCGGATGGCGCATCATCCGAACCCTTGGCAGAGGAATTACCGAAATCGAGCCTGGGCAGGGTTTCGCCGCCGAGGCAGCGACGACCGCGACCATTCTCGCCTCCACCCACCTGGGGTTCGCGCTCTCGACCACGCAGGTCGCGTCGGGCTCCGTGATCGGAACGGGAATCGGCCGCAAGGGAGCCTCCGTTCGGTGGCGCACTGCTGGCCGCATTGCTCTCGGCTGGCTCATCACCATCCCGGCGTCTGCGGTTGTCGGCGCGATTGCGGCGTTTTCGGCGGGGCTCGGGCCGTGGGGGATCGTGGCGGATGCGGTGGTTGCGACCGCCATCATCGTCGGCATCTTCATCTACTCGCGCCGCGACAGCGTGCACTCGCACAACGTGAACGTCGAGCCCACCCAGTTCGTGCGTCCCAAGAAGCGCAAGCAAAAGCGCGGAGCGGAGGGAGCAGCATGATCGAGTGGGCCAACTTCCTCCTGGTTCTGGTGTCGTCCATCGTCGCTGGCTGCGGCGTTGTGTTGCTGTTCTCGCTCGGACTTCGTTTCGCGGGGCCGGCGACGACCGGGCGAAAGCGGGTTTTCGGCGTCGCACTCTTCGTTCTGTGCGGTTTGTTGATCGCCTATGGCGTCTACCTGATCATTCCCTTTCTCCACTGAAGCTGATCGAGGCCGGTCCGTCGCGGGAGCCGCGCGGTCGCGGCTAGTAAGCTTGTGGCTCGCCAATCAAAGGAGATTGAACGATGTACGAAACGACGCCACAAGCGTTCGACGAACAATCGATTTCGGGAGACGAAAACCTCGTGCCTGTATCGGAAACCACAACAAACGGACCAGCTATCAGCAGCGAAGATCTCGCCGCAGCCCCGGCAACACGCACCGAATCAGATTCCCTTGGTTCTCGTGAGATCCCCGCGGATGTCTACTGGGGCATCCATACCGCGCGGGCGCTCGAGAACTTTCCGATCACTCGACGAGCGATCTTCAACTACCCGGATCTCATCACCGCACTCGCGCGAGTGAAGCAGGCGGCCGCTCGGGCAAACCGTGACATCGGTGTTCTCGATCCCGATAAGGCCGAGATCATCGATCGCGTCTGCGAAGAGATTGTCGACGGCCGGTGGCACGACCAGTTCGTCGTCGGCGTCATCCAGGGCGGCGCGGGTACCTCGACCAACATGAACGCGAACGAAGTCATCGCCAATCGTGGGCTCGAGCTGATGGGTTACCCCCGCGGCGACTACTCACACCTTCACCCGATCGACGACGTGAATCGCAGCCAGAGCACCAACGACGTGTATCCGACCGCGATCAAGCTGGCGATGGTGTTCTCACTTCTGCGTCTGCTCGCCGAGCACAAGCTGCTGTCCGACTCGTTCGCCGCAAAGGGCAGGGAGTTCAAGCACATCCTCAAGGTCGGTCGCACCCAGCTGCAGGACGCAGTGCCAATGACGCTCGGCCAGGAGTTCAAGGGCTTCACCACCACGCTGCGCGAGGACTACGACCGCCTGAGCGAGGTCGTGCCATGGCTGAACGAGATCAACCTCGGCGCCACCGCCATTGGCACGGGTATCACCGCCGATCCGCGCTACGCAGAGTCCGTGCGCCAGCACCTCGTCGATCTCACCGGCATCGAGATGGAAACTGCGCCTGACCTCATTGAGGCGACCGCGGATGCCGGCATCTTCATGACCCTGAGTGGCACGCTGAAGCGCGCTGCCGTCAAGCTGTCGAAGATCTGCAACGACCTCCGACTCATCTCGAGCGGTCCTCAGGCCGGACTCGGCGAGATCAACCTCCCGCCGCGCCAGGCCGGATCAAGCATCATGCCCGGCAAGGTCAATCCGGTCATTCCGGAGGTCGTCAACCAGGTCGCCTTTTCGGTGATCGGAGCGGATGCGACGGTTACGGCCGCCGCCGAGGCCGGACAGCTGCAACTGAATGCATTCGAGCCGGTCATCGCACACAGCCTGCTGCAGTCGCTTGCGTGGATGACCAACGCCTGCCGCACGCTGCGCGTCAACTGCATCGACGGGATCACGGCGAATGAGCTGCGGCTCGCCCAGCAGGTCGGGTCGAGCGTTGGCGTTGTCACTGCGCTCACGCCGTACATCGGCTACGCGGCATCAGCCACGCTCGCGCACACCGCGCTGACGACCAATGCTTCGATCGCCGAACTCGTGGTCGAGGCCGGGCTGATGAGCAAGGATGACGTGGATCGCGTGTTGTCGCCCGAACGCCTTTCCGGAAACGCGTCGGTCACTGAAACGATTTCCGTCGTTCCGGACGGACTGCACCTGGCCGAGCTCAGCGACAGGGACTAGCGCCCGGGCTTCAACGAGTGCAACTCAGCGAGCGCGATTCAACGACTGTCGTCGTCGTCGAGGTCGCCGATGTCGTCGAGGTTGGCGAGCGCCTGATCACGGGCCTCGCCGACTTTGCTCGCAGTCTGGGCGGCCGCTTTGACTCCGCGATCAGCGGTGCGTCGAGCCGCGGTCGAGGCTTTGTCGGCTGCGCCTTTGGCGGCGGTGACGGTTTTGTCGGCTGCGCCTTTCGCGGCGGTGACGGTTTTGTCAGCCGCGCCTTTCGCGGCGGTCACGGTTTTGTCAGCCGCGCCTTTCGCGGCGGTCACCGTCTTGTCCGTCGCGCTCTTCGTGGCTGTGACGGTCTTGTCGGCGACATCTCGGGCGGCCGTCGCGGTCACCTTCGCTCCCTCCGCTATTGCACCGGGGGCGGCCTTAGCGACGGCTTCAGCACGCGCGCGGATGACCGGAGCCTGCTGTTTCGCGTACCGCGCGGCATCGCTGCGTGCTCGAACCACTCGAGGATTGCGCCACGCGCCGCGCGCGCGTGTCGCGAGCGCGTCGTACCTCTCTCGCCCGGCACGAGCGCCGAGCACGTAACCGACAACGAGACCGAACACGAGCAGCAGTTTTGCCTTCATGATTCAAGCCTAGGTGCGGAGTCGCACGAAACGCAGGGCTTGTGTACAGGTTACGAACTGGTCATGACTCGCGCACGACGTCCGATGGAGCCTTATCGGTGCGCCAGCCCCGCCAGCTGGGTTGCCGGAGTTTCTCAGTCGGGGTCCACTCCGCGAACTCCACTTCGCCAACCAGGCTTGGCGTGATCCAGCGCGCGTCGCTCGCGTCAGCGCGGGGCACGTCATCGAACGGTGATGTCTTGCGCTCAAGCTTCGCGAGTCGGCCGGTCAGTTCTTCGAGCTCGCGCTCGCCGAATCCGGTGCCGACGCGTCCGACATAGCGAAGCCTCCCGTCGGTCGGCACTCCCATCAGCAGGGAACCCACCGTCGCGGCTCGCCGACCCTTTCCCGGTCGCCAGCCGCCGATGACGACTTCCTGCGTCTTGTGGTGCTTGATCTTGATCCAGGCGCGCGAGCGGCGACCGGGCGAGTAGGTGCTGTCGCGTCGTTTGGCCATCACGCCTTCGAGCCCGAGCTGAAGGCTCGACGCAATCGCGGCCCCGAGGTCTCCGTCGAACGCGGGCGGTACGTGGATGCGCCCCTTGGACGCGACCAGGTGCTCGAGAAGCGCGCGGCGGTCGTCGTAGGTCTTGCCGATCGTCGATTCCGACCCCGCCGACAGGATGTCGAACAGCATGTAGTGAACGGGAGTAGCGCGCGCGGCCGGGTCGACATCCGCTTTGCGCGTGAGTTTCATGCGTTTCTGCAGCAGGCCGAAGTCGGGTCGGCCCGCCTGGTTCAGTGCGACGATTTCACCATCGAGCACGGCGTCACCATTGACCCGCTCGGCCAGTTCGGCGAGATCAGGGTATGTCGGAGTGACGTCGATACCGTTGCGCGTCGTGAAGGTCACCTCGCCGCCGGACACCGTGGCGATCGCGCGGATGCCATCCCACTTCATCTCGAAGGCCCACTCGGAGGTGACGTCACCGGCACCGATCTCGTCATCGTCATCGACGGTGACGTCCCCGACCGTGCCCAGCGTTGCGAGCATCGGCGAAATCGCCTTCTGGGCCATCAGTCGGCCTTCATCAGGTGGATCAACCAGTTGTTCTCCGCCTTGCCGTCGCCGCCCGTGTGGATGAGCGCGTACTTGTGCTTCCCATGCTTCTCGCCATGGAGGGTGGCGATCACTTCCTCGCCGTCACGCCATTTCTCGAGCTCGTAGGTGCCCGCATCCCAGATGTCGACGTGGCCGCCGCCGTATTCCCCTTTCGGAATGTCTCCTTCAAAGGTGCCGTACTCGATCGGATGATCCTCGGTTTGCACCGCGAGGTGGTTCTTCTTGTACTCGGTCGGCACGCCTTTGGGTAGTGCCCAGCTCACCAGCACGCCATCGTGCTCGAGGCGGAAGTCCCAGTGCAGCCGACTCGCGTGGTGCTCCTGAATAACGAAGCTCCTGCCGCTCGACGCAGCCGCGCGACCCTTCGGCACGGGCTCGGGGGTCTTCGCGGCGTCGCGCTTGCTGCGGTACTGCTCGAGGCGGTCCCGGGCTTGCGGCGTGGCATCGAACCGCGCCATGTGCTCTGGTGTCGGCTCGAGGGCACTCAGGTGCCCGGCCGTGAGCGCGTCGAGCAGGTCACCGCTCTTCTTCACTCGCCTCATCACCTGCTCGTAATCGAGGTGTGCCAGGTCCCGGGATGCCAACTCCCGCCAGCTGCGTGGAGCGGCGACCATCGGGCGCATCCTGCCCCGAAGCGAATAGGGGGCGACCGTCGTCTTGTTGCCGCTGTTCTGGCTCCAGTCGACCAGGATTCTGCTGTCCCGCAGCGACTTCTTCATATCGCTGACGACGAGGTCGGGGTGGTCGGCTTCCAGGGCACGCGCGAGCTCGTGCGCGACGGCCGACACCTGATCGGCGGTCTGCTTTCCGTCCAGCGCCGCGTAGAGATGGATGCCCTTGCTTCCGCTCGTCACCGGCATCGGGTCGAGTCCCATGTCTTTCAGGATCTCGCGTGCGAGACGTGCCACCTCGGCGCAGTCCGTGAGGCCCATGCCGTCGCCCGGGTCGAGGTCGAGTACCAGCCGATCGGGGTTCTTGATCGTGCCGGTTCGGCCGAATTGCCACTGCGGAACGTGAATTTCGAGAGCGGCGATTTGGGCGAGCCAGGTCAGCGTGGCGAGATCGTTGACCAGCGGGTACTGGTTCGCGTGATCTTTGTGCTCGATGGTGCGCCGCTTCACCCACGAGGGCGTCGACTCATCAAGGTTCTTCTGGAAGAACATCATGCCGGGCTTCTTCTCGGTTCCGACCCCGTTGACCCAGCGCTTGCGGGTAGCGGCACGGTCGCGAACGTGCGGCAGCATCACCTCGGCGACCGCAGCGTAGTACGCGATCACATCGGCTTTGGTCGTGCCGGTCTGCGGGTAAAGCACCTTGTCGAGGTGGGTGAGTCTGATGCGGTGCTGGTCGACGGAGACTATCTGGTCGCTGCCGCTCGTCTTCTTCTGCGCCATAGCCAATGGTTGCAAGGTCGACCGCAATCCCGCCACCCCCTGAATTTCGCCAACCCTTCAACTTCGCCAAGTC
The DNA here is from genome assembly GCA_030840335.1 of Actinomycetota bacterium. GTDB lineage: Bacteria > Actinomycetota > Actinomycetes > Actinomycetales > Microbacteriaceae > Galbitalea. The sequence continues at coordinate 6,492 of JAUZFR010000068.1, forward strand.
ATGAATTTCGTCAACTCATGAATTTCGTCACCTCTTGACCCGGACGGCCCCAAAGTGGCTGGATTGCAGTAGCGAAAGGACATCACGATGAGATCGATCTGGACCGGCGCCATCACCTTTGGACTCGTCAACGTTCCCGTGAAGGTATACAGCGCGACCGAAGACCACGACATTCATCTCCACCAGGTGCACGACAAGGATGGCGGACGCATCAAGTATCAGCGCCGCTGCGAGATCTGCGGACGGATCGTCGACTACGAACACATCGACAAGGCCTACGACGACGGCGATCGAACTGTCATCCTGACGGACAAGGATCTGGCGTCGCTCCCCGAGGAGCGAAGCCGCGAAATCGAGGTCGTCGAGTTCGTTCCCAACGACCAACTCGATCCGATCATGTTCGACCGCAGCTACTTTCTCGAGCCCGACTCCAAGTCGCCCAAGGCCTATGCGCTGCTGCGCCGAACGCTCGAGGAGACGGACCGAACGGCAATCGTGCATTTCGCGCTCCGACAGAAGACCCGCCTTGGCGCCCTGCGCGTGCGCGGCGACGTGCTGATGCTGCAATCGCTGCTCTGGGACGACGAGGTGCGGATAGCGAAGTTTCCGGCCCTCGACGAGCGCGTGCGCATTTCCCCCGCCGAGCTGAAAATGAGTGAGCAACTCGTCGACTCGTTTGCCACCGATTTCTCGCCCGAGAAGTTCAAGGACGACTATCAGGTCGAATTGCGCGAACTGATCGAGGCCAAGCTCAAGAGGGGCGACGCGGTGAGTACCGACGAAACCTTCGGTGAGCAGCCGGAGGGCGACAACAGCGGCGGTGGCGAAGTACTCGACCTCATGGAAGCACTGCGCCGCAGCGTGGAGAACAGCCGCTCGAAGAAGTCGACCTCGAAGAAGTCTCCGGCCACGAAGCCCGCAGCGTCGAAGGAGCCAGCGAAGAAGAAGGTGGCAAGCTAGCGAGACACCTCGCTACCCCTTGCGCCGCCGCGCGGCATCTTCACGCAGGACCCGCCCGCGCCGCTCGTCGTCTGCGAGATTCCTGGCGAGAGTCAGGTTGCGGTGAGTGCTGCGCAGAGGCAACTGGATGACCGCCTCCGAAGCAATTCCCGCCTCGAGTTGCCGCACCCGCACGATTTCCGCGTCCACCTCTGCACCAAAAACAAAAACGAAATTGCTCAGGTAAAGCCACAGCAACAGCACGATTGCCCCGCCGAGCCAGCCGTACACCTTGTTGTAGTGGCTGATGTTCAGTATGTAGAGCGCGATCTCCGGGCTGGATGTCGATTTCAGTCTCGAATCCGCGGGCGAATGCCGACCGGCACAATCAACCAGAGCACGGCCGTGATGACGAAGGCTATCGAGCCGGCAATGATTCCTGCAGTCTGGCCGGCGACCACGTCGAAGATGAACAGTGTCGTACCGGCGAGGATGAGCGCAACGCCCGCGAGGGTCGCCCGAAGCAGCCTGTCGGCCATCGACACGAGCGGCCCCATCGCGCGCTTCCGAAAGAGGGCGCGGTGCAGTGCGACCGGGGTGACCCCGAGCGCCGTGGTCGCTGCCGCGAGCACGACGAGCGCGAGATAGATGTTGACCTGTGTCGCGTTGAGGGTCGCGAATCGCTGTTGAAACGCGAGCGTCAACAGGAAGCCGGTCAGGATCTGGGTTCCGGTCTGTGTGACGCGCAGTTCCTGGAGCAGATCGAACCAGTTGCGATCGAGGCGCTCAGTGGGGGTTTCGTTGCGGCCGTCGTGAGACAGAGCGTCGGATTCCGGATTCTCGTGGCCCGGCGCGCTGTCAGACTTTGGACTGTGCTCGGTCATCCTCCGATGTTATCGACCGCCGCCGATTTGCTGACTACCCCAACTAGACCGACTGGGCTTCGCGACCGGCGTCGGACGCGCCCGCCAGAGGTGCATTCCCGCGTAGCTGCGCCAGGGCGCCCATGCCCTCGACCGGGCGGCCAGTTCCCGCGCCGCAGCTGGCAAGCCGAGCGCGCCCGCGCTCTGCAGGATGACAAGGTCACTTGTCAGCATCACATCCGGATTGCCGAGCACCCGCATCGCGAGATAGCCGGCGGTCCACGGTCCAACACCGGGAAGCGCGGTGAGAGCGGTGGTGAACTCGTCAATCGGAGTCGAGACATCCAGCGTCAGTTTTCCCGTGGCGAGGGCTTCAGCGACGCCGATGATCGACGAGATCCGCGACGCGGGACCGCGCAGAACCTCGTGTCCGCGCTCGGCGATCTGCGCCGCGGTCGGGAACAGGTCATCCGTTCCGAGCTCGGTGATCAGCCGACCGAGCACCGTGCGCGCCGCAGCGACCGAAATCTGCTGGCCGATAAGGGTACGAAACAGGGTCTCGTCGGCGTCGAGCGATCCGGGCAGCCTGATTCCGGGGGAGGCGCCAACAAGGGGGGCGAGAACCGGATCGGCGCCCAGCGCCTCGTCGATCGCCACGGAGTCCGCGTCCAGGTCGAACATGCGACGCACCCGGGCGACCAGCGTCGCCACATCGGCGACACTCTGCAGGTCGGCGGAGCACCGGATGCCGGAATCGCCATCCAGCTGAATGTTCACCTGCGCGACCCCGTGCGGAAGCCGCACGGCACGCGCAAAGGACGTCGCTCCGTGCTCTCCCGTCTCCGTTCTTTCGAGGCCGGGCACGGCATGAGCGCCGAAGAATTGAAGCAAGCCGGCTCCATCGAAGGGCGCTCGTGCGGGAAGCCGCAGGCTGATTCTCGTGCCACTGGTCCCACTGCCGCTGCCGGCCGCACTCGAATCGCCGACGCCGCGGCCGGTGCGACTCCAGCGTGCGCGCAGCTCGCTCGGTGTCGCCTCGTAGACGGCAAGCATCGTGTCGTTGAACTGCCGGATGCTCGAGAAGCCGGAGGCAAACGCCACATCCGCCACCGACAGGTCCGTGCTGATCAGCAGGGTACGCGCCGTCTGGGCGCGATGCGCGCGAGCCAGCGCGAGAGGCCCGGCGCCGAGTTCGGCTACGAGTACGCGAGTGAGGTGCCGAGGGGTGTAGCCGAGCCGCTTCGCCACTCCCGGCACCCCTTCGCGCTCGATGACGCCGTCGGTGATCAGTCGCATCGCGCGCGACGCGAGATCGTCACGCAGGTTCCAGTCGGGTGAACCGGGCACGGCATCCGGCTGGCATCTCTTGCAGGCGCGCAGCCCGGCCTCGTGTGCCGCTGCAGCCGTGCGATAGAAGGTGACATTGCGGGCAAGCGGCGTCATTGCCGGACAGCTGGGGCGGCAGTAGATGCCGGTGGAGCGAACGCCAGTGATGAACTGCCCGTCGAATCGCGAGTCGCGCGACGACATGGCGGCGTATCTCTGGGCAAAGAGCGGGGTAGCTGGGTTCGAAACTTCGGCAGGCACGGTTCCACCCTCGCACGTGCCACCGACGTGAACTAGCGGTATTCGGACATGACTTCGCCGACGGCACCAGTTCTTCAGAAAGCTAGGCTGACTGAGTGATTGATGCCGGCTCCGCAATTCTCGAGGACCTCCGCGCCGCCCTCGGAGCAGCCGTATCGACCGACGCCGCCGAGCTGGAAGCGGCCCGAGCCGACCGCTCAGGGCGGGTATCCGATGCCCGGCCACTCGCGATCGTCACCGCCCGCAGCATAGAAGATGTGCAGGCGACCATGCGTATCGCGAGCCAGCGCGGCGTCGCGGTCGTGCCTCGGGGCGCGGGCACAGGGCTCGCGGGCGGATCGACTGCTGGCGCGGGCGAGATCGTCCTCTCGACGCTGGCGATGAACCGCATCCTCGAGATCAATGACGACGATGAGCTCGCCGTCGTGGAGCCTGGAATCATCAACGCCGTCCTCAACGAGGCACTCGAGCCTCGCGGACTGTGGTTCGCGCCCGATCCGGCCAGCAAAGCGATCTCGACGATCGGCGGAAACATCGCGACTAACGCGGGCGGGCTGCTCTGCGCAAAATACGGTGTCACGCGCGAATCGGTCCTCGGCCTCAAGGTCGTGCTCGCTGACGGCCGCCTCCTCACGCTTGGCCATCGCACCGTCAAGGGCGTGACCGGCTACGATCTCACTGCGCTCATCATCGGCTCAGAGGGAACACTCGGCGTCATCGTCGAGGCCACGCTCAAGCTGCGTGCGTTGCCCGCGGGGCCGAAAGCCACGATCGGTGCCTATTTCGACACCGTCGAGCAAGCCGCGCGCGCCTCTTCGGTCATCACCGCCTCCCGCCTGCGCCCGGCGGCGATGGAGCTGATCGGGCAGTCCGCCCTTGAAGCAATCGGCGAGTACCTTGGCCTCGATTTCGCGGGCAGAGGCTCGTACCTGCTCGTACAAATGGATGGACCCGCCGCCGCGATTGAGGCGGATTCCGCCGTCTCGATCATCCGTTCTCTCGGCGGTGTGGCCGAGATCTCGTCGGATCCGGTGGAGGGTGATCGTTTGTTCGCGATCCGCCGCTCAGTCCACGCGGCCGTAACCGCGAAAGGCACCGTTCTCATCGAGGACGTCGCCGTGCCCAGAAGCCAGCTGCCGGCCATGTTCGCAGCGATCACCGAGATCGAACGCAAGTACGGCATGGTCATTCCGACCGTGGCGCACGCGGGTGACGGCAACCTGCATCCGAATTTCGTGTTTCAGGGCAGCGAAGTGCCTCCGGAAGTGTGGGCGGCAGCCGACGAGTTGTTCTTCGCCTGCCTGCGTCTCGGCGGCACGCTGACCGGCGAGCACGGTGTCGGCATCCTCAAGAGGCGCTGGCTCGCCGACGAACTCGGAGCCGACCAGGTCGATCTCCAGCGGGAGATCAAGCTCCTGTTCGACCCGAAAAACCTGCTGAATCCGGGCAAGATCTTCTAGCTCACGTCGGTGCCGGCTTGTGGGAATACCCAGCGCATCATTGCGGTTTTATGTCGTAGTGGAACAGAACAGCGCAGTGAATCAAATGAACCCAATGAAGTCGGCACAGCACACGCCGGCACAGCCTCGGCAGCTGTCGATTCGTCGACAGCGGCAGCTGATGCCGCGCCCAGGCAAGGGCCAGGTGCGCCTCAATCTCGGAGCGGTCGGCCTCAGCCCCCTCGGCGTTCAAGCCGTCGGAACGGTGGATGCTGTCGGCCAGGAAGCCGTCGGCTTCGCCCCCGGCGACCGCGTCGCGCTCCGACTCCCGGGCACGCGCCCCGGATTCCCCCGGATCGCGAGCGAACGCGACCTGATCGGCATCCCGAAGGACGTTTCGTTCGACGAAGCCGCTGGTCTGCTTCCCGCGGGGCTTATTGCTCGAACCATCGTCAAGCAACTGCATTCGATCGGGCGCGGAAACCGTGTGCGCATCGAAACGGACGACGACGGCGCACACCGCTTTGTCGCGGCCTGGGTCGAATACGTCGGGGCAACAGTTGTCACCGATGATTCAATCGAGAAGTCCGACGTCGTGGTCACCGCAGAAGACTTCCGCACGGCACGCCGCTGGCGTTTCGGGCACGGACTCGGACAACTGGCCGCGGCAGACGTCTTTGCCGCGATCCGCGCGGGCGCATTCGCCGGGCTGGATGTGAGCATCCACCCGCTGGGCGAAGCCTCACGACTGCAGAACGACATCCAGGAAAAGCGCACCGCCGGTCCGGTCGTGCTCATGCCGGGAGACGTCTCGCTCGCGGCCTAAACTGACCGCATGGAAAATCAGCCGGTCGTAGACGCTGGTGTCGTGGACTGGCCGCTTGCTGAGTGGCTTGATTTACGCGAGGAAATCGTGCCATTGATTGGCGAGCGGGCATTCTCGCTCTTCGCCTTCGCCGTGTGCGACGTGAGCAGCAGTGCCGCCGCGAGCGAATATTTCCGAAAGTCGCTCCTGGACTCCGGCACCGACCCTGTGCGCCCGCAGGTAACCGAAACCGAGCAGTTGCTGATCGACTGGGGTCGGTCCGCCACGCGTGGTGACGTCGAAGGGGTTTTGGCCACCCGATTCGACCGGGTCCTCAGCCCGCAGCTGGGCGCACTCCTTCGTCGGGGTGTCGGGCTGATGCGTCCGGAGACCACCAGGTGAGTGTGCCATGGGCAGTCGCAGCGATTGTCGCCGGCGTCTGGCTGTTTGCCGCATTGTTTCAACTCGGCGACATCGTCACCGCGTTCCTTGACTCGCGCACGGCGCGCGACCGCGACATACCCGGCCGGATCGCGCGTGAACGCACCAATCAGCTGTTCTGGATCATCCCCATCGCCGCCCTGATCTCTCTCGTCATCGGCGTCGGGGTCGACCACGCCGGCCGGCTGTTCTTCGACGCACAGAATCCGGCGATCGGAAGCCTCTTCCTGCTCGGCGTTGCCGTTCTGGTGGTTGGGATGGGCGGGCTGACGCTCGTGGCCGTCGCGGCGACCGATCGCGGCTCCTACGCAGCCCTTCGGCGCGAACTCCGCGATCTCGAGGGCGAGAAGCTTCCTGCCGCTCGTGTCGCCGAATTCCGGGCGAGACTGGCGAAGGCTGATGAGCGCACGCGCAGCCGAATGCGACCAACAAGGCTCCTGCTCTCCACCTCGAGCATCCTGCGGCTCACGCCAATCGTCGTTGGCCTGTTCGTGCTGGTGGCGGTCTGGGTCGCCGTCGCCCTTGTGCCCAACGACCAGACGGCTTCGCTCGTCTTCGTTGCGGCTCTCGCGCCTGTTCTCAGCGCCGTATTCGCGGTGCTCGGCATCCGGTTCTCGCTGCTCTCGGACATCGCGTGGAGACGTGTCTATGGGCGCCAGCGCGCCGACATCATTGGGCTTCTCGAGGGCCTCGAACGCACGTCTCGCAAGGGAGTCGCGGGACTGGGTGATCGGGTGGCCAGGGCACTGCAGATCCTGCGCGAGCAGCAGCCGCAGTAGTTAAACAGGCAGCAGTGTTCATCCGGCAGCGCATCCTCAGAACCGGTAGAGTTGATGGCCGGAATTAAGGGGACTTTTCGCCGTGGTATCACCCGAACTCGAGCGTGAACGAAGTTACGTCAAGACGCTCTATCAGCGTCTCGACGCGCTCCGCAATGAGGCCGCCGATCAGCTTGAGCGGGTACAGCGCGACGGCGGCGGTGGCACGCACCAGGCGCGCAGCGAGCGAGACGCCTTCGCCCGCATGTACGAGGATCGCATCGCCCAACTCGGGGAGGTCGACGAACGACTCGCATTCGGTCGACTCGAACTCGACGATGGACTACATCGCTACATCGGGCGCATCGGGCTCCGGGATGGCGACCAGCAGCCACTGCTGCTCGATTGGCGGGTTCCGCAGGCGAGCGCGTTCTACCAGGCGACCGCCGCCAATCCGCTCGGCGCGAGAGCTCGGCGGCACCTGACAAGCAAGGGCCGCGAGATCGTCCGCATCGAAGACGAGGTCTTCGACTCTGAGCTGCTGGATGGCGACACTACTGACCTGCAGGGCGAGGGAGCACTGCTCGCAGCGCTGCGAGCCGAGCGCACGGGCCGCATGAGCGACATCGTCGCGACGATCCAGGCCGAACAGGACCGCATCATCCGCTCCGACATCGCGGGCACGCTCGTTGTCCAGGGCGGCCCCGGCACCGGAAAGACGGCCGTCGCTCTCCACCGCGCCGCCTACCTGCTCTACTCCCACCGCGATCGCCTGCGCTCGAACGGCGTGCTCATCGTCGGGCCGTCACCGTCGTTCCTGCAGTACATCGAGGCCGTTCTGCCTTCACTTGGCGAAACCGGGGTCGTGCTCGCGAGCGTCGGCCAGCTGTATCCGGGCGTCGCGACGACTCTTGAGGATGCGCCGCCCGTCGCCGCGCTCAAAGGCTCGTCGCAGATGGCCGACCTGATCGCTCGCGCGGTGAAGTCGCGCCAGCAGGTGCCGGCCGAGGAGCAGACGCTTGATATCAACGGCGAGAAGCTCATTCTCGAACCGTCGGTCATCGCGACCGCCATGGCAACCGCACAGCGGTCACGCAAGCCGCACAACATCGCGCGCCAGCAGTTTCAGAAGAGCGTCCTCACGGTGCTCGCGAAGAAACTGGCAGAACAGCTGCGAACCCATGGCAACACCATCGACGATGCCGACTTCGGCTGGCTTCGTGAAGATCTGCGGGCCTCGTATGACGTGCGGGTCGCGCTCAATACCGCGTGGATTCCGCTCACGCCCGAAAAGTTCATCGCCGATCTCTACGCCCGACCGAACTGGCTTGCGAGCCTGACGCCCCGATGGTCCGCGGAGCAGCGCGAGCTGCTGCGACGCGATCGGGATGCCCCATTCACGGTCTCGGATGTCGCGCTCCTCGACGAGGCAGCAGAATTGCTCGGCGAGTACGACGCGACCGGCGATGTCGAAAAGAAGGAACGCAAGCGCCAGTACAAGCGAGACGTCGAGAACGCCGAAGCGGCCATCCACAACATGGGCGTTGAGGGACTTGTCAACGCAGAGGATCTCGCCTCCGGTTTCGGTGAGACCGCCGTTCGCGGCACCACGGCCGAGCGCGCTGCCGCAGATCGCGAGTGGACCTACGGCCACATCATCGTGGACGAGGCGCAGGAACTCTCGCCCATGCAGTGGCGCGTACTCCGCCGTCGCTCGCCGCTCGGTTCCTTCACCATCGTGGGAGACATTGCGCAGGCGAGTTATGCCGCCGCTGCCCCCGACTGGTCGCAGGCGCTCACTTCTCTCACATCCGAGTTCCGGCTGGACGAACTCACCGTCAACTACCGCACTCCCGCGCAGATAACCGAAGCAGCCGAGGCCATGGCGCTTGCGCACGGTCTCGCGATCACGCGGTCGCGTGCGGTGCGTGACAGCGAGTGGCCCGTCGACACCGTGGTCGTGGACACAGACGAGTTGCTGGATGCCGTCGTGGACGTCGTCGACGAAGATCGCGAACTCGACTCCCGCGGGACGCTCGCGGTCATTGCGGCGCAGCGACTGGTTGACGCGCAGTACGGGGCGCTGACCGCGCGATTCGGCGCATCCGTTGGGCGAGGCGCCCAGGGATTGTCCCGGCCGATCGCCGTACTCACGCCCCAGGAGGCGAAGGGTCTCGAGTTTGATGCCGTCGTGGTGGTCGAGCCGAACGAGATCATCGAGAGTTCGACTCGTGGCGTCGGGGCCTTGTACGTCGCGATGACGCGCCCGACGCAGCGCTTGCACCTGGTGGGCACGAGCGCCCTGCGCTAGCGACCGGGAGAAGCAGCAGTGCCGCCGGTACCCCTACCTGGCCAGGCACTGCTGCTATCAACTCACCCGAGAACGAGAGCCCCGCGACTCTCGAATTGAGAGCCCCCCGGCTCTCACATAGCGATTCGTCGTGCGCGGCCAGCCGGTTTCATCTTGTTTGACCCCAGTTCGGGGGTCACGCGTAGCCCGATTGCCGTGGATTCTCAGCTGCCGTGGATTCTCAGCTGCCGTGGAACGTCGACCACAGCCAGAATGCGGCGAAGATCGCGCCGATGACCAGCGTGCTGACCGAGACGCCATGACGAAGGCGTTGTCCCTGTGGCGCCACGATGTTCGCCGCTGCCGACGCGACCCGATCATCGTGGTACCGAGCTGTCTGGCTCACCGCCTTCGATCCGACCGTCTGCACGATGCGGAAAAGCCGCTGGTAGGTCGACGTCGACAGCATGTCAAAGGGGGAGGCCGAGTAGACGAGCAGCCAGCTGTCGATGATTTCGACGTCGAACGGGGCGGCGTCGTCGATGAGAAGCGCCATCAGGTCTGGCGTGAAGACATAGAGCGCGTCCTGCTCGTACTCCTTCGGGCAGTAGAGGGTGAAGTAGCGGTCGAAGTCGCCTTCGAGCGACAGCACCTGGTCACGGCTGAAGGTCGCAGGCAGATTGGTTGATCCGAACAGCGAGTTGTTCGCCTTCGAGTCGAGCACGATGTTGGGGAGGTTTCGATCGAGCTGCATTGCGAGGAAGCCCCAGTGCCGCGTCGTGCGATTCTTGCCCGACCCCGTCGAGTACTGATAGTTGCCGAAATCGAGGTAACGGCCTTCCACCGTGCTGAAGTGGTCGGTCGCCTGCCGCGTGTCGCCGAGATTGAACACGCATCCCGGGTACTCGGGATTCGCTGACCTGGTGCGGAATTGAAGCCCGTTGGCGCCCGCGAACCGGGTCAGGCGCAGCCATTTCGCCCAGTTGCCGCCCGAACCGAACAGCGAGCGAAAAACCACGAACGCAATGACGGCAAACAGCAGCAGGAAGAAGAGTTCAATCCCGATCGACCCGCCGTCGACCGAGCCGGCGACCGAGGATGTGATCAGGCCGCCGACGATCGTGACCCCGAAAATCAGGAAGAAGATGCCGACGAACCCCACTATTGCGATGATCGAGATGACACTCGTCGCTGTTGTGAGACCGGTGGAGATGCTGGGATCGGTGCGTTGCGCGGACCTGATGCGGGCGTGGAAATCACGGATCTCTGCACGAGTGAGCGGAACCTCGAGGGCGGCATAGTCGACTTTCGCGGGGTCGAGGTGGGATGCATCCATCGCAGGCGAACTCGGCGTTACCGGATCAGTCATGTGGCCAATGCTGTCAGATAGCAGGTCTGCGGGACAGCAGGCGAAATATGGCCCAGACAGACTCAACGCCCGGTGCTGCGGCATTGCCTGCGAGTCGCCCGGGCGAAGAGTTGTTCCGTGTCCAGCATTGCGCGTCGGCGTCCCGAAATCAAGCATCGCCAACCATTTGTTGCGGAACGCGGCGACTGCCCCCGTATGGGTATGACCAGCAATGGGGATGGTGCCACACTGCGTGCTTCGACAGGATTGATCCATGAGGTCCTTGGGGGAGGACCAAACTCAAGCGATTCGTCGCTCGACGAGGGCCGGTGCGGGGGTTGCACCGGCCCTCCTCATTCCTGTCACCGAGCGAGCAAGGAACACCATGATGTCCGCAGGCTATTCGTTGCGCTCCCGCGTACCGGGCCAGTCGGTCATGAGCAGAGTGATTGAGAGCCAGAAGCTGGTTCCCGCTCGCTCCCGCATCGCCCGCATCTTCGGATTCAGCCCGCTCAGCGTCGAAAACCGCGCGCTGTATCGCGCTGCCGTCGGCGAATCGCTCGTCGGCGAAGCACTCGACCACCTCGGCCCCGAGTGGGACGTGCTCCACGACGTTCCCATCGACGAGCATTACGAAATCGATCACCTCGCGATCGGACCGCCCGGTGTGTTCGTGGTGATGACCAAGAACTTCCCCGGGCATGAGATCGCCGTCGCAAAGGGCATCATCACCGTCGGAGGCAAGGAACAGGACCACGTCGAGATCGCGCGGGCGGAAGCGGCAGGAGTCACCGAGCTGCTCAGCGCGGCCGCAGGCGGCGCCGTTCGGGTCCAATCGCTGGTCGTTGTCGTGAATCCCAAGAAACTCGTCGTTCGTGAGCAGCCCAGTGATGCATGGGTCGTGTCGTCCCGGCAACTTGTGCGTTGGCTGGCCAAACTGCCTCGAACACTGGATGGCGCCGAGGTCGCGTACATCTCGGATGTTGCGGATCGCGAGTCCACCTGGAAGGCAGTGCCCGCTCCGGGCCAGGACACCCAGGTGCTTCATGCGGAGTTCGCTGAGCTGCGCGAAGAGATCGCGAGTGCCACTCGAGCGCGCGTCGTCTGGGCTACGGTCGCCTTCCTGCTCTTCGCCGGGACGGTGTGGACGACAGTAGCGATCCTGACGTCAGACTTCGTCCGGCCCTAACCGAGCCGCTGGGGCCCGAGCCGCTGGGAGCCGCCTGTGCGCTGGCTTCGAAATGCTCCGATCGGGTGCAAGCTGGATGAATGGCACTGTCGACCGCAATTCCATCCCGCCTCCTGAATGACGGCCACTCAATCCCGGCCATTGGCCTCGGAACGTACGGGCTCCGCAGAGACGCGGGAATCGCATCCCTGTTGTCGGCTCTCGATTCGGGTTATCGCCTGCTCGACACCGCGCTCAACTACACCAATGAGCGAGAAGTCGGTGAAGCCGTTCGCTCAACATCGGTTCCGCGCGAGGAGATCGTCGTGACCACCAAGCTGCCGGGCCGTCACCACGGTTTCGATGAGACGCTCGCGAGTTTTGAGGAATCTCGCGCCAATCTCGGGCTCGACTACGTCGATCTCTACCTCATCCACTGGCCCCTGCCGCGCCTCAACAAGTACGTGGACAGTTGGCGCGCCATGATCCAGCTGAGGGACGCCGGTCTCGTGCGCTCGATCGGAGTCAGCAACTTCACCGAGGAGCACATCGTGCACCTCCTGGCTGAGACCGGCGTGCCGCCGGCTGTCAACCAGATCGAGCTTCACCCTCGATTCCCGCAGCGCACCATGCGCGAGTTCGACACCGCCCATGGAATCGTGACCGAAAGCTGGAGCCCGCTCGGCGATCGCGGCGAGCTGACCAGGAATCCGACCGTGGCGGCGGTGGCCGAATCTCACGGCGTGACGCCGACGCAGGCTGTCTTGCGATGGCACATCCAGCTGGGCGCCGTGCCGATTCCAAAATCTGCAAATGCCGATCGGCAGCGAGAGAATCTTGGTGTGTTTGGATTCGAACTGACGGATGCGGAGCTGGACGCCATCACTTCCCTCGAGTCGGACCGACTCTGGTGCGCTGACCCCGATACCCACGAAGAGTTCTAGAAACGGGAGCAATCGCATGCCCATGATCGAGATCGACGACTTTCCGGCCTACCGCGCTGAGGCTGTCGGTGAGCTGCGCGGCGGACTCATCCTCATCCACGAAGTGTGGGGGCTCGTACCTCACATCAAGGATGTCGCGGACCGCTTCGCCGCCGAGGGCTACCTGGTTATCGCTCCGGACCTGTTGAGCGGGATCGGCCTGTCGCCCGAGGTCGGGACGGAAATCAGTCGACTGATGTCCAGCGCTGACGAAGAGGAGCGCAGCAAAGCACAGCCCCTGATGCGAGAGATGACTGCGCCTTCGAGGTCACCCGAGTACGGCGCGTGGGCCGTGGCCGCCCTGAAACACGCGGTCGACTACCTCGAGGCGCAGCACGACGTCGACGGCAGGATCGGCGTGGTCGGATTCTGCTTCGGAGGCACCTACGCCTTCGCGCTCGCGGCGGCCGATCCTCGGATTCGCGCGGCAGTGCCGTACTACGGCCAGCCGCCCGAGACCGCACATCTTCCCTCGATCGAGTGCCCGGTGCTCGCGCTCTACGGCGGCACGGACGAACGACTCATGCTGACGTTCCCGGAGGTTAACAAAGCCATGCACGATGCAGGCGTACAGTTCGTCTCGCACATTTACCCGGAGGCGGGGCACGCCTTCTTCAATGACTCGAACTCCCGTACCTACAACGCGGATGCGGCCGCTGACGCCTGGATTCGCACGCTCGAGTTCCTGCGCGGAACGCTCGCGCCCACGCCCGAGTATGTAACGGAGTAGCTGCGTAACGGAGGAGCTATCCCCGCATGCAGCGCCCGGATGACACGGCCCGATTGAGCAGGTGCGCCCTTGTGATGAGGGGACCGACGGACTTCATCGTGATCGCATAGCCGACGTGTGCGGTGTCTTTGCCTTTTGCGAAAATCACGCCTGCGACCCTGCCCGAAGTGTTGAGTAGCGGGCCACCCGAATCACCTTCCTGCACATCCGCGGCGAGGCTGTAGATCTCGCGGGGGTTGGAGCTCGTTCCGTAGATGTCCTGCACGTTGGTCGTGCCGACATCCGAAATGCCGACCGGGAGCGACACGAACGGCCCGCCGAACGGATACCCGTCAGAGACGGCCTTCGTACCCCTGGCCAGTGTCGAAGTGGCTGCGAGCGGGCGCACGTTCAGCCCCGGAACCTCGAGCACGGCGAGATCGCCTTCCGGATCGAAATAGACGACCGTGCTCTGCAGGGCGCCACCGCCGCGCACATCCACAACCGGATGCGTGACACCAGCGACGACGTGAGCGTTGGTGATCACGCGCTCGTTCGTGACGACGAACCCGGATCCGGACTGGCTCTGGCCGCAGGCGTACGCATTGCCGGTTATCCGAACCACCGACTTTGCCGCGTTCTGCAGGGCGGGGGTCTGCGTGTTCACGCTCGGAATCTGTTGCGAGCCCGTGTTCGTTCCGAGCGCCTGGGCGATGCGGGGGAGACTTCCATCGACTGTCGCCGATCGAACCTGCGCAAGGAAGGCCTGCACGGGGACCGGCGTGATGTTGTTGATGCCCTGCAGAACGGCGGATGATCCGATTGCCTGCGAGAGCTGCGGTACGCCGAGCGCGGCAATGCTGGTCGACAGCATCGAGGCAACCAGAGCGGCGACGATGGTCGTGATCACGGATCCGAGGACGCGGTCGATCGAACGCGCACCGCGGTTCTTCATCCGCCGCTGGATGGCTCCGCCGATGGCCGACCCGGCCGAGTGGCCACCGACAACCACGGCGACGACGAGCACAATGCTGGCCAGGGTGCGCAAAATCGGGTCCGGCACGATGTTGTTGACCACCGGAATGAGCAGCACGGCAAGGAATCCGCCGATCACCACGCCGGCGATGCCGCCGATGCTGCGAACGAGGCCGAGCTGGTATCCGTACACGAAGTAGGCGGCAAGGATGACGATCAACAGGATGTCGACTATCAGCGATCCGGGCATCCACACTCCTGCTATTCGTCGCCGGGGGCTCGGCAGTTGTATCCGACCATACGGGGTTGTGCCCCCGCTGTGACACCGCTGGATGCCATCAGCCCCGGGCGCGTGGCACGGTTTCGGCTCCTGCGAGCCGCTGCGCCAAGTAGATCGGCACGATTGAGATGACGACCAGCACGACGGCAATGACGTTGACGATGGGCGCCTGGCTCGGGCGGAACAGGTTCTGCAGGATCCAAATCGGCAGCGTCGTGACGCCGTTGCCCGCGGTGAACGTCGTCACGATGATCTCGTCAAAACTGAGCGCGAATGCGAGCAGTCCGCCGGCCAGAAGCGCCGAGCGCAGCTGTGGGAAGGTGACGAGTCGGAACGTCGTCCAAATGCCCGCACCGAGGTCTGCGGACGCCTCCTCGAGGTTGGTGCCCATGCGCCGAAGCCGCGCGATTACGTTGTTGAACACAGTGACGATGCAGAACGTCACATGCGCGATGATCACGGTGTAGACGGAGAGCTGGATGCCGAGGATCGTGCGAAACGCGTTGTTGAGTGCGATTCCGGTGATGATTCCGGGCAGCGCGATCGGCAGGATAACCAGCAGGCTCACCGCATCCCGACCGAAGAACTTGTATCGCTGCAGCGCGATCGAAATGAGAGTGCCGAGCACCAGCGAGACCAGGGTCGCAACGACGGCGACCTGAACGCTGGTGAGGATCGCATCCAGTGCTCCTTCGCTCTGGAACGCGCGTCCCCACCACTCGAGTGTGAGCCCGGGCGGCGGCCAGGTGAGGCTGCGGCTGGTGCTGAATGAGTTGATTAACACGACGAGCAGCGGCAGGTAGATGACCGCGAGGATTACGCCGGTCACGACACCGAGCACGACCCGGCTGCTCTTGCTGAGCTTCATCCCCTGCGCCTCACGCTCTCCATCTCACGCTCTCCATGTCACAACTCTCCATCTCACAGCTCTTCATTTCACAGCTCTTCATTTCACAGCTCTTCATTTCACAGACTGTTCAGCGCACCAGTGCGACGCACCACTGTGAGGTAGACGAAGATGATGAGGATCGGGATGAGCGCAATGGCCGACGCCAGTGGCAGGTTGTTCGCTGCGCCCACATTGGTGAAGACGAGGTTTCCGAGCATCTGGTTTGCGCCGCCGACGATGTTGATCGTGATGTAGTCGCCCAGCGTCAGCGAGAAGCTGAAGATCGAGCCTGCGATGATGGCCGGCCACAGCAACGGAAGCACGATCAGCCGCAAGGTACGCCATGTGCTCGCTCCCAGATCACCGGATGCCTCGAGCAGCGAATTCGGGACCCGCTCGAGCCCCGCATAGATCGGCAGTATCACGTACGGCAGCCACAGGTACGACAGCGCGATGATGGCGCCGGGCAAGCCGTAGCCGGGAGTGTTGCCCCCGAACGGTTGCACGATCCACTGGAAGATTCCGTCGTGGGACAGCACCGATCGCCACGCGTAGGCCTTGACGAGGTAGCTGGCCCATAGCGGCATCAGCACTGCGATCACGAGAACACGTTGCAGCCGTGCGCTTGCAACCTTTGCCATGAAAAACGCGATGGGCAGCGCGATGACGATGTCGACCACGGTGACGAGCAACGCGATCCCGACCGTGCGCAGCGTGACCGCCTGGTACAGGGAGCCGGTAAGCACGGTGATGACGTTGTCGAGCGTCCAGTCGGTGCGGACGATCCCCGTGAAGCTGTCGACGGTCCAGAACGCGGTGACCAGAAGCGCGACAAGCGCGGCGATGTAGACCAGCACCAACCAGAACAGCGGCGCCGAAAGGAGCAGCGCGAGTCGAACCCGAACATGATTATGCAGGAACACCGAGGCACGGTGAGACGACCCGTTCGTCATCTTTTCCGCGCTCTCGGTGCTCATGCCTCAGTATCGATCTTTCGGTGTCTAGCCTTTGATCTCTTGCCAGGCGGTTGTCCACTGCGAGTAATCCGTGCACTTGACGTTGGTGCGTCCGTCGAGGCACTTTGCGATCGGCGTGGTCCAGTACCAGATCTTGGACGCGTAGTCCGCGTCGCCGGCGTGATAGGCCTCGCAGTCGCCCGCGCTCACGTACTTGCAGGCCTCCGAGTTGGATGGTGCCTCACCGAAGTACTCGGTTGCCTGCGCGTTGACCTTGGGGCTCGCGATGTAGTTCAGCCAGGCGTAGGCGCAGTTCGGGCTCTTGGATTTCGCTCCGATCATCCAGGTGTCCGACCATCCGGTAACACCTTCGCTCGGCACCGTCACGTCGACCGGGGTTTTTGCGCTCATCGAGTTCTTGATGACCTGCCAGGTCGTTCCGACGACGGTGTCGCCGGTTTCGAATGACTGGGTGGTCTTCAGATAGTCGGACCAGTACTCGCCGATGTTCGCGCGCTGCCCCTTGAGCAGGGTGACCGCGGCCGCGAGCTGCTTGGTGTCGAGGGCGTACGGGTTCTTGATCCCGAGGTCGGGCTGGTGCGCCATCAGGTACATGGCGGCATCCGCGATGTAGATGGGGGAGTCGTAGGCCGTCACCTTGCCCTTGTTCGCCGAGGACTTGTCGAACACGACGTCCCACGAGGTCGGAGCGGTCGCGAAGTCCTTGGTGTTGTAGGCGAGGAGGTTGGCGCCGTAGCCGTGTGGGATTCCGTACGACTGGCCGTCAACGCTGTTCCACGCCTTCAACTTGAGGAACGGATAGACGTTCTTGTAGCTCGGGATCAGCTTGGTGTTGACGGGAGCGACCTGCCCGGAGGCGATGAGCCGAAGGGTCAAGTCGCCGGATGCCGCGACTACGTCGTAGTTGCTGCTCTTCATCAGGCTGAACGCCTCATCGGAGGTGCCGTAGACCTTGCTCGTCACCTGACATCCGGTCTGGTCTTCGAACGGCTTTACCCAGTTGACTTTTGGATCGTTGCTGCCGTCTTCGACGTAGCCGGGCCAGGCGAGGATCGAGACGGTTTTCTCGTTCTTGCCCAGCTTCGTGGCCTGCTTCAGGCCAGTGGATGAGGGGTTGCCAGCACTCGTTCCGCAGGCGGTGAGCGTGAACGAGGCGACTGTGGCGACCGCGAGAGCGATCACGACCCCGGACCGGCGTAGCGTCATGGATCTGTTCATTTCGACTTACTCCTTTGCTGTGGTGCTGCTGGGATGGAGCTGCTATTGGGAGGCCGCAACCTCCAGCGGAACGATCGCCGCGGTCGGCCATTCGGCATGAACTCTTTCGCCGCGACGATCCTTCGCCGTCTCGGAGTTTTCGCTGGCGCTGTTCTGTTCGAGCACGGTGATTCGTGGCCCGGCATCCAGGTCGACGATGATGCGTGTGGCCGTACCGACATAGATGACCTCGGCGATCGTGCCAACGGCAGAGTTGCCCGCCGCAGAGCTGCCCGTATGACCTGCCGTAGGGATCTCGCGGAGCGTGATCCGCTCGGGGCGTACCGAGTTCGTACCGCCGGTTCCGAGGATGCTGCGGGAGTGAGCGTCATCGAAGATGTTGGATGTTCCGACGAATGCGGCAACGAAGGACGACGTCGGACGCTGGTAGATCTCGCTCGGCGTTCCCAGTTGGATGATCTTGCCATCGTTGAACACGGCGATGCGGTCGCTCAGCGTCAGCGCTTCTTCCTGGTCGTGCGTGACGAAGATGAACGTGATGCCCAGCGAGCGTTGGAGTTCTTTGAGCTCGACCTGCATCTGTTCGCGCAGTTTGAGATCCAGGGCGCCGAGTGGTTCGTCGAGCAGCAGCACAGTCGGCTTCACGACAGTGGCCCGGGCCAGCGCGACGCGCTGCCGTTGTCCGCCGGAGAGTTCGCTCGGCTTGCGCTTGCCGAAGCTGCCGAGTCGCACGCCTTCGAGTGCTTCGTTGGCCCGCGCAAGGCGTTCCGTCTTTTTGACGCCGCGAACGCGCAGGCCGTACGCGACGTTTTCTAGCACGCTCATGTGCGGAAACAGCGCGTAGTCCTGAAAGACGGTATTCACGTCACGGTCGAATGGCGCGTTTCTGGTGACATCCCTGCCCATCAGCTCGATGGTGCCGGAAGTCGGTTGCTCGAACCCTGCGATCAGGCGCAGAACGGTGGTCTTGCCCGAGCCCGATGGACCCAGCATCGAAAAGAATTCGCCCTGCGCAATGTCGAGATCGAGATTGTCGACGGCGTTGATGGCCCCGAAGGTCTTGGTGACGCCCGAGAGACGGATCGCGGGTGACGCGGTGCTGTTCGAAATGTCCGGGTTCATTCAGCAAACTCCAGCGGTCGTCTTGTTCAAATCATAGGGACTTGCAGGTTTCGGATGGGCGCCTAAACATTACGATCACATTGATTTTTGAGGGTGATCGGCTAGGCGGCCGTTGCCAGCAAAGCGCGCGTTCGCCCCACCGGGAACCACGTCTGCTCAGGGTCGACCCAGATCGGACGTCGCATGAACGGCTTGCCATTCACCATGTTGATCTCGAACTTGCCCTGATGCAGGTCATGGTGGTGTTTCGGGCACAGGAGCACACCGTTGTCGACATCGGTCGGCCCATCGTTTTCCCAGAATTTCACGTGATGCGCGTGACACCAGGAGGGCGGAGCTGTACAACTCGGATCCACGCACCCGCCGTCTCTCACGGCCAGGGCTCTTCGTTGAGCCGCCGTGAAGTACCTCTGCAGGAAGCCTTGCCGGAGCACCTCACCACTGTCCCCGAGAAGCATCGTGCGGAAACCCGCATCGCATGCCAGCTCTTGAACTACCGCAGCAGGAACGGGCTCGATCGAGTCATCCAGCCATCCAACCCCGGTGCCGTTGCGAAGATCATCGAGGGTGATAACCGCGTTGACCTGCGTCGTCGCTCGCATGTTCACCGGGCCGTCCTGGGAAGCGCGCACCCCGGCGAAGAACACACCGAAGAAGATGTCGTGGAGCTTCTGCTCTCGCGTACGCGGATCGGTGATCATCTCGACGAGCTCGCCACGCTTGTCGACCACCAGTTCCGTGCCGCGAAGCGTGTCTTCGTCGCTCATAAACCGGGGAATCGCTCCCGGCACGGTCGAATCGGCCATTGCTGCCTTGAGCAGTGCCGTCTCGTGCGGTGCGCTCTTGATCACGGTCGTTGTGATCCCGTTTCGTTCGCGGCCGATGCGCACTCCACGCTGCTCCCGGATCTCTTCGAACCGCGGCTCGGCGCCGTCCGGGTCAAGCTTCTCGCGCCACGCGAGCGCGTAGGTCTCGACGAGATCAGCGCTCAGCGTCGACGCCGCCTCGACAAGGGCCGCTTCGGCCGCTTCGAACACCTCCGGCTCCGCGGAACCGGAGCGCGCCGCCTGATCCAGGCTTCGGATGATGACGGCTGCGGCGTCGATGCCGACCGCGCCAGCACGGACCGCGACAGCGACCAGAGGATGGGCCGGCGCAAGCACTTCGCCAGCGAGCGAGAGTCGTGGGCGAATCGCCGCGCCGACGCGAACCCGCCTGGCGGCCTCGGCGGCAGAGGTTCGGGTGTGCTGCTCGATCAGATGCGTCGCCTTTGCGTGCCCGAGTCGCGCCGCGAGACCTTCGTCACCCAATTCGCGGCGGGAGCGCGCATCCACTTCGGCGGCGACCTGTGCGCGGGCGGCATCGACGCGCCGCCCGGCGTCTTCGACAGTCCCGAGATAGGCGAGGAGGTCTTCGTCGGTGAATCCTTGCCAATCGACGCGCGCAACGTCACCGAGCAGTGGAATCGCCTGCCGGAGTTCGTCGAGCAAATTGGTCATGAAACAACTCTGGCAGACCGCACTGACATTCGATAAGTGCTGATCAGAATCTGTTTATAACTTCTTCGGGCGTGAGGCTGTGGAGGAGTGGACGCTCGAAATCACCCGCCGGTACGAGCGCCCGTCGGCTTCCCGCGTGACGAGCCCGGCATCGACGATGTATCGCCGGAGGCTCGCGAAATCGTCGCTGATAGCCTCCAGCCGCTCGCTGATTTCGTGCTCGCTCAGCACCTCGCCGGGCGCGAGCACGCGATCAGCGGCCCAGGCCAGCAGCTCGGCGCGATCGCCGGGTCGCGACGGATACGCCTCAATGCGCCCCGCACGGATGAATCGTTCGACACCCTGCCGGGTTGGCTGCGGATCCTCGTCGAGAAGCTTCTTGAACGCCTCGTCGTTGACGACATACCCGTTGTCCGTCGCCGTCAGCAGGCCCGCGTTCGCCAGCGCGGAAAGCGCGCGTTCCTTCTCCTTGGCTGGCACATCCGCGAGGGGCAGCGCGTCGATCTCCGACCCAACGACCAGCGACGCGTATACCGCGCGCCGGGTTGGGTCGGCCAGTGCGGCAACGAGGGACCGCCATGCCTCAGACATGACTGCAGTTTTTCACGACCACGAGCACACGGGAACCGTAGCGGCATGTCGGTGACACTTGGTAGACCTGAACGATGACCGACAACCTCACGAACTGGATGAACGGCTACCTCCTGGCATGGGAATCGAACGATCCTGACGAAATTCGGGCACTCTTCACACCCGACGCGAAGTACTCCTTCGAACCATTCACTTCGCCGGTGGAGGGCCAGGACGCGATCGTCGCGACGTGGCTTGCGCGCGCGGACGAGCCGGGCGACGCATCCTTCACCTGGAAACCGCTCGTCGAGACCGATGACGTCTCCATCATTCAGGGCGAGACCAGGTACAAAGGCGACACTGCTTTCAGTAACCTTTGGGTGATTCGTTTCGGGCCGGATGGCCGTGCGCGTGAGTTCACGGAATGGTGGATGGACCAGTCCAAGCCGTCGTAGCTGTACACGTGCTCTCCTCTGCTAAACTCACAAGGTTGCCGTCTAACGGCCGCGGATAAATAGAGCTCACACATCAGGTGTCGGGCACCGCGCAACGAGGAGAAAGGGGATCACTTCTATGGCTCTTGAAGCCGAAGTCAAGAAGGCGATCATCGACGAGTACGCTACCCACCCAGGTGACACGGGATCCCCCGAGGTCCAGGTCGCGATGCTCACGCGTCGTATTAAAGACCTGACCGAGCACCTCAAAGAGCACAAGCATGACCACCACTCACGTCGTGGGCTGCTTTTGCTGGTTGGTCAGCGTCGCCGCCTGCTGGGATACCTGCAGGACATCGATATCAATCGATACCGCACGCTGATCGAGCGTCTCGGACTGCGCCGCTAACTTTCTTGTGAAGCCAGGCACGCACCGAAGATCGCGTCGAACTTGACGACGGGCCGTCATCCTGAGGGATGGCGGCCCGTTTTACGTTCTGCCAAACTGATGGCCGCACCACGCATATCAGGGGGAACAGCATGACCGTAGTACTCAGCAACCGCGTCCAGGTCTTCGACGGCTTCACCATTTTCAGCGCCCGCGCAGCCGTCATGGAATTGCACGACGACAATCGCTTTGTGCTCGGCAAACTCGACTCCACCGGCGCCTACGTCACCGACATGGTCTTCGACCTACCGGTGAACCAGCTCAGCGTGAGCGGATCGCAGAACTCGCTCGTTCTGTCCGCGAACGGCACCAAGAAGCGGGTCGACTTCAGCAACGGAAAGAGCGTCGGCATTGCGTTCGGCGTCGTCGGCCTGGCGCTCGACGCAGCGCAAGCGAAGAAGTCGGGCATCAACAACTGGGTTGCCGCCTTCAAGGAGCGGGGCGCGAAGACCAAGCTCCGCGCATCCAACGTCAACAGCACACGATTGATCGTGCTCGTCGCCATCCTGGTTGCACTCGTGACCTTCATCACAGTCGTCGGCGCGCTTGCACGCTAACCGGATGCCCGACCTCACCGAATCCGCGATCGTCGCGCGCCTGCGCGGCGCCGGTTGCGTCTTCGCCGAGGATGAGGCCGCCCTCCTGCTCGAGGCCGCAACGAACCCGGAGCAACTCGAAGACATGGTGCAGCGCCGCGTCGACGGACTCCCGCTCGAACAGATTCTTGGATGGGCCGAGTTCGCGGGATTGCGCGTCCTCATAGAGCCTGGCGTGTTCGTGCCTCGTCGGCGCACCGAATTCATGGTCGAGCTGGCGACCGAGTTCGCGCAAGACAGGGCGGTTGTGCTCGACCTGTGCTGCGGGTCGGGCGCGGTTGGCGCGGCCATTTTTGCCCTGAACCCGGCGATTGACCTCTTTGCCGCCGACATCGAATCTGCCGCGGTGCAGTGCGCCCGACGAAATCTCGCGGGCAAGGGCCAGGTGTTCGAGGGCGACCTTTTTGAACCGCTCCCCGGCAGCATTAAAGGGCGCGTCGACATCCTGACCTGCAACGCTCCGTATGTTCCGACGGATGAGATCCGCCTGATGCCACCCGAAGCCCGTCTCTACGAGCCCAACGTCACGCTCGACGGCGGGGCGGACGGCCTCGACATCCAGCGGCGGGTCGCGGCCGAGGCGAAGCGATGGCTCGCGCCCGGCGGCCACCTGTTTATCGAATCGAGCGAGCGGCAGGCGCCCGAGACCGCCAAAGCCTTCCGGAACAACGGACTCACGGCCCGCATCGAACACGACGACGAACGCGGCGGCACCGTCGTCATCGGCACCAGGCCAATTGAGCCCTGAAGTCCAGTTGAACCCGAAAACCCCAGCTGACTTGACGCATATGGCTGTCTCGACGGCGGGATAACAACCATTTGAGTCAACTCGGTTGAACGTCAACTCGAATGAGACGTCAACTCAGACGAAGCTAAGTGACCTTCGGCCGTTTCGTCGAGTCGCTCGGCTGGTACCAGGTGGGAATCTGCGACAACGCATACTGCGCCGTGCCCGAAAAGCACAGCGCGACCAGCACACACACCGCGCGCACCGGATGCGAGTCCGGAAGCTGGGTCACCAACAGCATGCCAGCGCAAGCGAAGTATCCGACCACGCCCGCAACGATCGCTTCGACCGCCCACTGCACCCAGGACACGACGATCATGGTGCCCTGCACGCCACGCGAAGCCGTCGACGGAGCCGGAAGTCGCCCGGCGATCCATCCCCAGTGCATGACAAGGGCGAGCACCAGCGCGAAAAACCCGACCACAACCGGCAGATGCTGCACGTTGATGTACCCGTCGTCGGTGCCGAGAATTCGCATGGTGTGCAGCCACTGCGCCATCGTGATCGCACCCGCCGCAAACACGCCCGGATACGTCACGAACACCACGAACACGAGACATGCCCAGAAGAGAATGACCGAGTCCCGTACCGGATATCCCGATTTCGCGGTCACTGCGCCAAATCGCAGCATGGCGATGAGCACGAGCGCGACGCCGGCGATCATGCCGGCGATTGTGCTCGCCCACGTGATCCAGCCGTGCTGGTTCGCCCACAGGGTCAGGAACATCAGCACCACACTCACGGCGAGCAACACGATTCCGGTCACCGTCGCCCGCTGGTAATAGCGCTTCACTGAGGCCTGCACGCTCGCGTCCGTGAGCTGACGCCGGATGTTCGCCCAGCGTCGGTGCGTGACGAGTGCACTCCAGATGCCCAGCCCAAGCACGAGCGCCGCGAGTATCGGCAACGCCCACCAACCCCAGTCTTTGACGACGTTGATCGCGTGATCCGGCGGACGGAAGGATGCGACCAGCTGGGTCGTGTGCGTGCCTTCGACAGAGCTGACGGTCCAGAGCGCGGTGAGGAGGCTGCCGACAAGCAGCAGTCGCGGCGGATCGACGACAGCCGGAAGAAACGTGCTGATCGGGCGGAGAATGGCAGTAACGAGCAGCGTCCATGCGCCGGAAGCGGGCCGACCGAACGACCCGAAAACGAGATGGATCACTCGCGACGCGACCCCCACCCGGTAGCCGGGGTTCAGATAGGTGAGCGCATCGGCGCCAATGACCAGCTTGTGTCGCAGGTCGTCGGGCATCGCATCGGCGCCCGGAAGCGGCGCGAACGGCGCAAACTTCGACCGGACATGCCCCGGCAGACGTGAGGTCGACTGACTGATCTGCACGAGCGAGGCTTCCTTGAGGATCGCGTCCTGCGTATCCGCAACGGCTCGCTCGGGTGGCACTGTCGTCTCGAACTTGCGCAACCCGACGCCGGCCGGTGTCGTGACCGACGCGAGGAATCCGAGAATGCCGGATGCCGCATCCAGTCGTCCCCACAACCAGTCGTTGCGGCGCCAGTCCGCGCTTAAAAACCCCGCGAACGCCCCGATCGCGGTGCCGTTCAGTTTTGCGTTTGCGGTGAGCGGATGTTCGCCGACGAGTCGTCCGACCTCCGTCGCGTCGACGTCTTCGGGGCGTCCGAGGGCGAGGATCGACGCGAGCGTGAGTCGGAAGTCGTCTGCGCGCAATACCGGGAACTTCGTGACATCCGGTACCGGTGCCGCGGCGGTGATCTCCCAGAACCGCACGTCGGCGATCGACTCCGGGATGCCTGCGGCGGCACAGAGGGCAGCAACATCCATGGCGGTGGCGCCGTCGCTCGCGGGAAGGCCCGCCCACAGCGTTCCGGCGAGGGGTGCGTCGGCCGCATTGGTAAGGCCACGAAGGGCTTCGGCCATCGTGTTGAGCTGGTCGCGGAGCGCCAGCATCCGCGCCGACGGGTCGACCAGCATGAGCCCGGTGGCGCGTGCCGCAATCTCGGCGGGGTCGAATGGTTCGACCTGCGTGTTGTACTGCAGGACACCGCGGCAGACGTCTCGAACGACCAAATCGCGCTCGCGGGTGGCCTCGTCGAGAGCGTTGTACAGCACGGTGCGCACTGTCGCGAGTGTGGGCTCCGGGGGAGCGAGGCGGTCGATGAACTGGGTCGAGCCGGCGATCGTGAAGTATGCATCCTCGAGTGCACGCACCCAGGCCAGAAGGCTCAGGCAGGAGTCCGCAATCGCGATTGGACCGGCGAAAATGGCGTTGTCCAGCTCCAGTGGAGTCCTGGATGAGGCCGCGTACGCGAGCCACATCTCTGCGTCGAGGTCGGCGAGATCGGAAGGGACAAGCGCCGCGAACGAGTCGCGGGTCGGCAGGTCGGTGCCGAGCTGCCAGACCGCCGGATCCTGCAGTACTCGCAGCAACAGGTTCGAGTCGGAGGCGATGCGGTATTGCGCGTATTCCTGCAGCGCCAGGGTGCGATCGTAGGCGGCGTCGGCTCGAGCGGCGAGCGAGAGCGGGGTGATACTGCGCGCACGGCCACTGGCGAGAAGCAGATTTCGGCGATAAGCGTCGATCTCGCCGGCCTTGTCCTCGGCGGATTCCTTACCCACCCGAATGCCGAGCGCCCGGGAGACGACTTTCAGCAGCCGCGAGGATGGGTCGGTGCGCGTCGGCACCGCTCCCTCGAGGATCTGGGATGCGGCATCGCCCGAGTAGTCATGGGGCGTGCGCACCTGCGTGCGCACAGGCGGATCCGGGTCGAGGTACATGATCACGCGGTCGGAGTAGACCTCTGACGCCATCGACCGGATGGCCCGGAATGCCCGGTCGATCGGGATGTTGTCGGTGAGGCCGCCGTCCACTACGCGATAGGGAGCGTCAAAGCCCTGCCGATGCACGTGGAACGCATACGACATGTCGATCCGCTTGTTCGTGTTGTCTGCCGTTGGCGAGAACGACGAGTAGATGAGGGCTGGTTCGAAGCCGCCGGGCAGCGACGACGTCGTGCGCGCGGAGTACGCCAGCCGCGCAAGGGAGATTTCGGCAGCAAGGGGCACTTCGGCCACGTCACCTGGACCGTCACCCGCGCCATCCGGGATGGCGCGTCCCAATTCCTTCGCCGTCGCGCGTGTCTCCTGGGCGGGATCCGAGTGGTCGGCGCCAACGAAGTGGAACTGTGCGCGACCCTGGCTCGAGGAGCGATCGCGCGCATCCTCGGTGTCGATCACGGTCGCGGACAGGTCGACGACCAGATGACTGGCGCGATGGGTTGCCACTTGCGCCTTGCGGTCGGAGTAGAGCACTTTCAGCGCTTCCAGCACGCCCGGGGCGAAGAATCCGTCGCCGTTCAGGGGCGAATCGTGGCCCAGGAGGCCCGGGTTGCGCATCAGCTTCCAGAACGCTCCGGCCGTGATCCAGACGTTGAGTACACCGTCGAGTCGCGCGCCGACCCGCTGCGCGACCGAATACAGGATGCTGTTCAGCCCTCCTGCACTCGCTCCCGCGAGCACGTCGAACTCGGCGCAGTCGTAGCCCTTTGCGCGAAGTGCCTCGGCATACACCCGAGCGCGTTTGATGACCTGCTCGTCGACGCCGGGGAGTTCATCCGATCGCCAGAGGAAGAAGCAGTCGCCGTCGGCGGTCCAGCGGATGCGCCGCAGCAGGTCGAGCTCGCCCACCGCGCCGCCGATCCAGACGGCGAGACTGACGCCGCCGCGCATGGCCAGCGCGACGCGCAGAGTTCGACCGAACAGCGGGGGCGAGCCGGGGACATACCTGGCGGTCGGGTTCTCCACAACGGGGAAGAGTTGAACGGAGTGCTGCTCTTCGTCGACCTGATCTTCGTTGGACATGACGGCCTCCCAGGTGACGTCAATGGCACACGAGTGTTGAGGAGAATTTAGCGCTGCCGGGCGACGGCGCGCTAGGGGTAATGCACTGGTCGGTCTATTCCTCGCGCAGCCACGGCGCCCGCTCGATCAGACCGCGCAGCGACTCGACCTCGCTCTTCAGTTCCGCGATCTCGGACTGGGTCACGGCATCCTGAACCGATTCGTCATCAGCTACGCGCTGCACGATCCAGGACGCGAGCGTCGCCGTCACAACACCGATGAGGGCGATTCCACCGATCATCACTCCAACAGCGATGAGCCGGCCGATCGCCGTGACCGGCGTCACATCGCCGTAGCCGACCGTCGTGATCGTGACGAAGGCCCACCAGAGGCCGTCGCCGAAGTTGTTGATCGTTCCCTTGCCGCGCTCGACATCCAGAATCGCGAGCGCAGCGACGTACACGAGCAAGGTTGACGCTGTTGCCGCGTACACAATGACCCTCCCGCGCAGGGCA
The DNA here is from genome assembly GCA_030840335.1 of Actinomycetota bacterium. Taxonomy (GTDB): domain Bacteria; phylum Actinomycetota; class Actinomycetes; order Actinomycetales; family Microbacteriaceae; genus Galbitalea. The sequence goes on from JAUZFR010000068.1 coordinate 33,949, forward strand.
GCGCCGGTGGTGCGGTGCAGCACGTTCAGAACGGTGACCAGGCGGAGAAGTCGCAGCGGTCGCAGCACCGGGAGCACCACGACCGCGAGATCGAGCAGGTGAGTGTGGAACCAGTGCCATCGCGGGCGCGCCAGGACGAGGGTCACGATGTAGTCGACGACGAAGATGCCCCAAGTCACGTTGATGAGCGTTTCAGCCACGATGGCCTTCGCGCCATTGAGGTCGCCGATCACCTCCCATGAGTACGAGGCCAGGAAAGCGATCGCGACAATCGCGAGGGGCCATTCGGTGACTTTGCGCCAGCGTGAGTGATCCATGCCCGGATTCTATTGATTCGCGGCGGGGGCGTGTTCGTAGTGTGTAAAGAAAACTTGACACCATGTCAATCGTGTCTTACATTCGGGGATGTCAACAATTATTTACATCGAACGAAGGAACCCGAATGTCTTCCGAAGAAAAAACCGCCTGGATTGGACTGGTGCTCGCGATAGGCACTTACGCCGTCTACGCCGGCATCATCCTGAGTCAGGGGCTGGCGACGCCGCTCGCTGACGTGCCATACATCTCGACCCTGCTCTGGACGATCGGGGTCTCGATCGTCGGGTCGATCATCGTGCAGATCGCGGTCTCGATCGTCACCCGCGATACGGGCAAGAAAGACCGTCGCGACAAGGAAATCTATCGTTTCGGCGAGTATTTCGGCCGCTGGTTCCTGATCGTGGCCGCCCTGGGCGCGATGGTCATGGCGATGGCCGAGTGGCCGTACTTCTGGATCGCCAACGTGATCTACCTCGGCTTCGTGCTGTCGACGGTGCTCGCGTCGGTGCTCAAGATCGTGGCGTACCGCCGGGGCATCCAGTCATGGTGAAGCCCACGAAAGTGACCAACGCGATTCGCATGCTGCGGTTTGCGCAGGGCGAGATGACCCAGGCCGACCTCGCGGATCGCATCGGTGTCACTCGCCAGACGGTTATCGCGATTGAGCAGGGACGGTATTCGCCGTCGCTCGAGCTGGCGTTCCAGATCGCCCAGGTGTTCGGCGTGCCACTCGATGGCGTATTCCAGTACCCGCTCGGTGAAGGAGAGGTCGAATGAGAGCCGTGGTGTATTCCAAATACGGTTCGCCGGATGTTCTCTCCGTCGCGGACGTCGCCCGCCCCGTTATCGGCGCCGGCGACGTTCTGGTACGAGTGCACGCGACAGCGGTCGGCCCGGCAGACAGCGCCGCGCGAGCGGGTTCACCATACTTTTCGAGGTTGTTCTTCGGTCCGCTCGGCCCCAGGAAGCCAATTCTTGGTTCGGACTTCGCAGGCGAGGTCGAAGCCGTCGGCACCGGTGTCACGCGATTCAGCGTGGGCGACAAAGTCTTCGGCGCAACCGGAGCGGAATTCGGAACTCACGCCGAGTACGTGAGCCTGTCCGAGGATGCGGCGATCGCGCAGATGCCCGACAATCTGTCGTACGCGGAGTCGGTCGCCATCGTCGGCGGGGCGCTGACGGCACTACCGTTTCTCCGGGACAACGCGCACATCAAGCGCGGGCAGCGCATCATGATCAACGGCCCATCCGGAAGTGTCGGCACGGCCGCGGTGCAGCTTGCGAAGCACTTCGGCGCGCACGTGACGGCGGTATGCAGCACGGCGAACATCGAACTGGTGAAGTCTCTCGGCGCCGACGAGGTCATCGACTACACCAGAGGTGCATTCACCGAAGGCGGCAAAACCTACGACGTCATTTTCGACGCTGTCGGCAAGAGCTCGTTCGCCCGCTGCCGAAATTCGCTCGCGCTCCACGGAATCTACCTCTCGACGGTGCCGTCGATCGGCATTCTGCTGCAGATGGCGCGAACCTCGAAGTTCGGGTCGAAGAAGGCGGCGATCGCGTTCACGGGATTGCGGTCGCCGGGCGACAAGGCGAACGATCTGCTCGTCATCCGCAAGCTCGCCACGACTGGACGGCTCGTGCCGGTGATCGAGAAGGAGTTTCCGCTCGAGCGGATTGCCGAGGCGTACGAACTGGTCGACGGTGGACACAAGAAGGGCAACATTGTCGTGACCGTGACGGTCTGAGTAACCGGCGCGCTCCTTCCGATGAGGGTGATTCACTATCGAGGCTCATCGCGATACATTCGCTGAATGGCCTCTCGCACACGCACCAACCTGCAACTGGTCGGCATCCTTTTTGTCGCCGCCGGCGTGCTGCGGATGCTCGCGCTTCTGCTGGGATGGTTCGCGCAGGGCGCCGGCGCCACCACGATCTTCGCGATCTCGAATCTTGCTTTCGGGGGCGCATTCCTGCTGCTGGCGCTGCGCAAAGTCGGCGACACGCTCGGCCAGGCCGCGTTTTGGGTGGCAGCGGTCGGATGGTTCCTGCTGGCGGTATCGGCGCCGTTCGCCGTCAACACGTTCGGACAAACCGCGCTCGTGGTTGCCCTCGCGGGAACTCTCGGCTCAGGACTCGTCGTCTATGTCGGCCGGCTGTTCACCCGGCAGGCGGCAGTAGCGTTTCTGGTCGCGACGATCCTTGGTGCACTGACACTGCTCGACGCGATAGCCGGGTTTCTGCCGGGACTCGCCGGGGCGGTCGTCGCTGTCGGCTTCAGTGTCGTAACGGTCGTCACCGGCCTCTCCATCACCCAGCGTCGATAACGATTTCGCTTGAGCGAATCGCGCTACTGTCTGTGAATGGCCTCTCGCATGCGCACGAACCTCAGGACGGTCGGCATTCTCTTCGCCATCGCGGGCGCATTACACGTGGTGGCCCTTGCGCTCGGCATCTTCGTGCCGGATTTCAGCGCATCGCCGGTCTTTGCCGTATCTAGCGCGGCGTTCACGGCCGCGTTCCTGTTGCTTGCGCTCGGAACGCTTGGCGGCATCCTTGGGCGGGTCGCGTTCTGGCTGGCAGCCGCCGGCTGGCTCATCCTCACGATTTCATTGCTGTTCAACATCGGCTCGGTCGCGCTGGTCGGGCTGGGCGCAGGAATCATCGGCTCGTTCGGAGCCGGGATCGTCGTCTATATGGGCAAGTTGTTTACCCGGCAGGCGACCGTGGTTTTCCTGATTGCCATGGTGCTGGGCACGTTGTACCTGCTCAACCTGATCGGCGTCATCGTCGGGCTCGCGTTCGGTGCGGCGACGGTCGTTGCGGGTGTCTTCCTGTATCAGCGCAAGTAGCGGGCTAGAACCAGATACTCAACCACGGTGTGACCTCGGATCGGAACGCCGCGTCCGTTGCCAGCGCCGATCCGGGCGACAGCTCGCGAATGCGCCCCGCGTGCACCAGCATCGACACCGGAACGCCACCGAGGTAGATCGCGCTCAGGTCGCTGATCGTTAGCGCGAGGCTGTGGTTGTCGTCGTAGGGCTCGGGGTCTTCGATCGAGCGCACCGACGCGATTCCGGCCGTGCTGATTTCGAGCAGGTAGATGCCGTTGGACAGCCCGAGCGCATCCGTCACGTGAAGAACGAATGCCCCGGGGGCGCTGTAACGGCGGGCCTCGAGCGCGGACTTCACGTCGAGGATGCGCGTCCAGAGGTGATCGCCTTCGTGGTTCTTGCGAACGGCGCGAGCATCCGAGACCTGCCACTGGAACGGCTCATCGATCGGCCGAAGCGACGCGGTCACCGAGGTGACGAGATCCATCTCGAAGAAGAAGCGCCACATGGCCGCGTAGGCGTCATCGGTCGCGGCGACAAAGAACCGCACGTCAACCGCTGCGGCGTGCTCGTCTTCGTTGACCTTGTACACCGCGAAACCCTGCGCGGTGCCCGCCGCGTCGTCGTAGCGGATCACGCGCAACTGATCCGGGTCAGAGATGCCTTTGATGCCGAACAGGCGGTCCCAGAGGATGCCGTCAAAGTAGATCAGACCCGGTGTCGCGAGTCGTACGCGCTCCAGGATCTCGAAGCCGCCCTCGTCCCTCACCGCCTCGGCCGGGACCAGGTGCACGCGACCATCCGGTGTCGGTCCGACCCATTTGGCGCGCTGGACGTCGATTTTCCAGTTGGTGGCCATCGCCGCGGGAGCGAATCCGAAGCGCGTATAGATCGTCGCCTCAGACGCCGTCAGAATCGCCACCGGCACCCCGAGTGCGGCCGCGGTGCGCAGCTCGCTTTCGAGCAGGTTGCGGGCGATGCCGCGTCGGCGATGCGTGGGGGCGACGGTGATCGTGCTGATCGCCCACGACGGGACGCTGCGGCCCCCGGGGAGCGTCAGGTCGGCGATCCAGGAACTCGCCGTAGCGATGGGAGTCTTGGGGTCTGCGCCCGCGTCGTCCCAGACGCCGGTGAGTCGACGGCTGCCGAATGCCCTGCGCCGATGGTCGATGCTTTCGTCGGAAGCCCGAGGCTCGAGGAACCCGCGATTCATCGCCTGGAACCAGTACCCGAACGCCTCAATATCGGTGTCATCGACGAAGTCGAAGCGCAGTCCGTTCTGAGCGAGCTGCGCTGCGCTGGTCGTGTCGATGGGGGCGCTCTTGATATCGGTGCTCACGCTACCGAGGGTACCGGTGGGCGCGGACGCCGGTCGAGGGTCTTCGGTCCTGTCGCGTCAGGCGGTCGCGCGACGTTCGCCGATCATGCGCCACACCGTTCGCGTCAGTGCCGGATACTGCAGGGCGATCTGCCGCAGAACGCGGTACTCGCGCGTCGCGGACGGATGTTGTCCGCCGTTCGCATTGATCGCATCCGCTCTCAGCAAATAGACGACGAGTTCGTCGACGGTGGGGATCTCATCCATGAACGCCCACGGATCTTCGCCAGCCATGAGGCGCTCGCGGATGACGGTGTCGAGTTCGTCGCGGGCTTCGGCCCG
>JAUZFR010000022.1 GCA_030840335.1 Actinomycetota bacterium
TTGGATCTTCACGAAACTCCAACTTGAGGATGTTGGGACTCTCGAGCCTTCCGATTCGGTGGGTTGCGGGCACGCTGACCACCACACTGCCAAAGGTAAGCGGTCCCCTTCCTCGCCCAAATCGCAATTTCGGAATGGCGTCTTCGATGAGATTGCGGTCAGTGGCGTACCAGACTGGGACAAGCTCGAAACGAGGACCTTGCTCAGGGCTCAATCGACGGAGCCTCCTTGACCTCCGGGTCACCGGAGCATTCTCTGCGCGCGCCAATTCCCGAAAGCCGCCCTCTGAGCCCGCGGCGACCGATGGGTTGACGCCGAACAGGGTGGCGTTGAAGTCGTTGGTGGGTGTGGCCTTGCGCACGGGCGCACCCGTCGCAGTTCCGGCGCTCGCATCCTCGACCTGCTCGCGGAATTCGGAGGCGCTCTGGAATCGCTGGAAGCGATCTTTGGCCAGCGCGCGCAGGACTACTGCGTCGAGTGCCGGCGAGACCTTGGGGTTCAGGCTGCTGGGTGAGACGGGGTTCTGGTTGACGTGCTGGTACGCGACGGCGACGGGATTCTCGCCGCGGAACGGCGCCTGTCCGGTGAGCAGTTCGAACAGCACGACGCCCGTCGAATACAGGTCCGTGCGCGCATCCACTGTCTCGCCCCGAGCCTGCTCGGGCGAGAAGTATTGTGCGGTGCCCACGATTGCGCTGGTTTCGGCGATCGTCGCCGAAGACTCGGAAATCGCGCGTGCGATGCCGAAGTCCATGACCTTCACCTGGCCGTTGGAAGCAATCATGATGTTGCCCGGCTTGATGTCGCGGTGAACGACGCCGGCGCGGTGCGAATACTCGAGAGCGGTTAGCACCTGTTCGATGATGCGAACGGCCTCGGCTGGTTCGAGAGGGCCGTCGGCGAGCACGTCCTTGAGCAGGCGGCCATCCACGTATTCCATGACGATGAACGGGATCTGCGTTTCGTTGCCGCTCGGGTTGATGACTGTCTCTTCGCCCGCATCGAAGATGCGCACGATCGTCGGATGCGCCATCTTGGCGGCATCCTGCGCCTCCCGACGAAAGCGGGTGCGGAACGCGGGGTCATTGGCGAGCGCGGGCTTCAGGAGCTTGATGGCGACCCGTCGACCGAGTCGCGCATCCGTGCCGACGCGCACGTCAGCCATGCCGCCCCGACCGATGAGTTCGCCTATCTGATACCTGCCAGCAAGCAGGCGCACGCCCTGACCTACGCTGTCTGCCACGTATCCGGCTCCTGTAAATCGCTATCGAATGACATGCCAGTGTACCCGGTCGCGTCTGGGGGCTTTAAGAGATGATGACGGTGAGGGCGGGCGACGGGGAAGAGGTCAGTGCGTTCGCACCCGTTCCACAGATCGCGGTGTACGTGACTGTCATGGTGCCGGCCGCCACGGGGTTGATCGTCTCTGAGGTGTTGGCGGGCAGGATCGGGTTGTCGTCGGTCGGCGTCCCGTTGTCTACCGTGAAGTTATAGCCGGCGAGCGGCTGGCCTGCCGGGCATCCGGTGTAGGTCGTCCAACTCACCGTCACGGGCGTGGACGTCGTATACGGCCCGGCGGGCGCGGTCGCCGCGGACGGCGCCGGCGGGGTGGCTTGAGCGGTGTAGAACGTGACCGTTACCGTCGACCCCTTTTCGACATTGGCCGTTGGATCGACGGAATACGCCAGGCCGACCTTACTTGGACTCGGTGCAGGAACCCCCTGCACTGCCTTGAGCACGACGCCGAGATCATCGAAACGCCCCTGCACGTAGTCCTTCGTGTGGCCGATGTAGTCGTTCTCGTCGATGAAGACCATGTTGCTGGTCGGAGTGACCGACGGCGTTGCAGACGGCGGCGCGCTCGTCGGAACCGTGGGGGGAGTGGTCGGAGCCGGGCCCCCCGGTTGGGCGACGATCGCGATGACCGCGGCAACGAGCACCACGACCAGCAGCGCGACGAGCGCGATGAGCGGCCACGTCCAGGGGTTGCGTTTCTTGGTGACAGTCGGAGCTGTGGCGGTCGGAAGGACGTTGGTTGTCGGCAGCACACGGGTCGCCGCGGTTGGATTGCCGTAGTTGGCGCCAGCGGTCGATGCGAGCGAGCCGCTGCCGATGATGCCGGGGACGGATGCCGCCGCAGCAGCAACATCGCCGCGTCGCAGTGCTTGAGCGGCGCGCGCGAGGTGCGCGGCTGAGGCCGGACGGTCGGCGGGGCTCTTCGCGAGGCAGGAATAGACGAGGTTGCGAACCGGCTCGGACACGGTGGCCGGGAGTTCGGGCGGGGTCTCGTTGATCTGCGCCATCGCGATGGCCACCTGCGACTCGCCCGTGAAGGGACGTCGGCCCGCGAGCGCCTCGTATGCCACGATGCCGAGAGAGTAGATGTCGGTGGTCGGGGACGCGGGGTGGCCGCTCGCCTGCTCCGGCGACAGGTACTGCACGGTTCCCATGACCTGGCCGGTGGCCGTGAGCGGCACCTGGTCGGCGATTCGGGCGATGCCGAAGTCGGTGATCTTAACCCGACCATCCGGGGTGATCAACAGGTTGCCCGGCTTGATGTCGCGGTGCACGAGCCCGGCGGAATGCGCAGCGTGCAGGGCGTTGGCGGTCTGCGCAACGATGTCGAGTACGCGATCGGTCGAGAGCACGCGCTCGCGTTCAAGGATCGTGCTCAGCGCTTCGCCGGGTACGAGCTCCATGACCAGGAACGCGCTGCCGTCTTCTTCCCCGTAGTCGAAGACGTTGGCGATTCCTTCGTGGTTGACGAGTGCGGCGTGGCGCGCTTCAGCGCGGAAGCGCTCAAGGAATCCCGGGTCGCCCAGGTATTCGTCTTTGAGGATCTTGATCGCGACCACGCGACCAATGACGAGGTCGGTGGCTTGCCAGACCTCACCCATTCCGCCAATCGCGACGCGACTGGACAACTGGTATCTGCCGCCGAAAGTGAGCCCGCTGGTGGGTCTCATTTGTTTAGCACCGCCTCAAGTACCTGCTTGCCGATTGGTGCGGCTACGAGATTTCCGAACGAGTCCTGGCCAAATCCGCCACCGTTCTCCACCACTACCGCCACAACAACCTTTGGGTCATTTGCTGGGGCAAAACCGGTGAACCACAGGGTGTAAGGATCGCCCGTGCCGTTCTCTGCTGTACCGGTCTTACCCGCCACTTCGACTCCATCTATTCTGGCATTGCTCGCAGCGCCATTGGCGACGCTCGAGATCATCATGTCGCGCACCTTGGCTGCGGTGTTCGACGAGATCGGGTTGCTGAACACAGTGGGCGTAAGCACGTTGTGCTCGGTGAGGTTGGGCTCGATGATCTTCTTGATTAGGGTCGGCTGCATCTCGGTGCCCCCGTTGGCGATGGCTGCAGAGTCGAGTGCGATCTGAAGCGGGGTGACCTGGTCGTTGCTCTGCCCGAATGACGACAGCATCAGCTGCGGGGTGTCGAGCCCGGTCGGGTAGATGCTCGGCGTCGCGGACATTCCGTTGCCGGCGAGGTTGAATCGGTGGCCGAATCCGAATCGCGTCGCATAGTCGCTGATCGTGGTCTCGCCGAGCTTTTCGCCCAACTGAGCAATCGGAATGTTGCAGCTCAGGCGAATCGCGGTGGCGATGGACGCCTTCGCCCCGGGCCCGCAGGTCGCACCGGTCGAGTTGTGGATGAACGAGTGCGTGAGCGGAAGCTTGAGTGCCGCCGGGTTGGGGAATGAGCTGTCGGGAGTGTACTTACCGCTGTCGATTGCCGCGGACGCGACGAGCAGCTTGAAGACAGAGCCTGGGTGGTAGAGGTTGCCGGCGATCGCGCGGTTGGTCAGGGGTTTGGTCGGCGACTTGGTGAGCGCGTTGTAGGCGGCGAAGAATTTCGTGGTGCTGTGCACCGCGAGAGCATTCGAGTCGAACCCCGGCTTTGAGACCATCGCCAGAATTGCCCCGGTCTTCGGATCGATCGCGACGACGGCGCCACGATTATTGCCGAGCGCCTTGTACGCGGCGGCCTGTACCGCGGGATCGATGGTCAGTTCAACGGATGCGCCCTTTGGCGTCTTGCCGGTGACGGTGCTGGTCAGGTTGTCGATGAATTGGGAGTTGGCCGTGCCACTCAGGTAGTCATTGAGCGCGCCCTCGACGCCGGGGTTCTCCTGGTTGAGAGTGAAGTAGCCGGTGACGTTCGAATACACCATGGGGTTCGTGTACACGCGCTGGTACTTGTACTCGTCCTTCGTCGGCACCGATTTCGCGATGATCGAGCCATCGGAGAGCAGAATCTCGCCACGCTGTGCCGAGTAGCTGTCCTCCAGCGCGCGCGCGTTCCGCGGATCCTGCTTGAGCGCATCGCTTTGGAAGACCTGGATGATCGTGGTCGAGCAGAACAGCGCGATGAACATGAGCAGCACGACCGTGCTCACACGCTTGAGTTCCTTGTTCACTACTCGACCACCAGCCTGGGTTGATTGCGAACCGTGTCAGAGAGGCGAAGCAGCAGCGCGGCGATGATCCAGTTGGCGACGAGCGACGATCCACCCGCGGCGAGGAAGGGTGTCGTCAGTCCGGTGAGTGGGATGACGCGGGTCACGCCGCCGATGACGATAAAGACCTGCAGGGCAATGACGAAAGCGAGACCGACGCCGAGGAGGCGGCCGAAGTCATCCTGACCGGCGAAGCCGATGCGGAAGCCGCGAGAGACGAACAACAGATAGAGAGCGAGAATGGCGAAGATGCCAACGATTCCCAACTCTTCGCCGAGTGACGCGAAAATGAAGTCGCTGTTCGCGAGCGGAGTCTTATCGGGCTGGCCGAGGCCGAGGCCGGTGCCGATGATGCCACCGTGCGCGAGGCCGAAGATGCCCTGCACGATCTGGTAGCTGCCGTTCGACGGGGCGTTGTAGTTGGCATTGCTGAAAGCGTTGAGCCAGGTCTGAACACGGCCGTTGACGTAGGACAGCGCCGTGTACGCGACGAAGGCGCCGAGGAAGAACATGCCGAGACCCAGCACGATCCAGCTCGAGCGCCCCGTTGCGACATAGGTCATGACGAGGAACAGGCCGAAGTACAGGAGGGAGGTGCCGAGGTCTTTCTGGAAGATGAGCACGGCCATAGACACGGCAAAGACCACGAGGAGGGGTCCGAGGTCCCGCGCTCGCGGGAACTTCATCCAGAGGAATTTGCGGCCGACCATCGAGAGCGAGTCGCGAGCACTGACGAGGTAGCCGGCGAAGAAGATCGCAAGCGCGACCTTCGCGAGCTCGCCGGGCTGGAATGAGAACGGGCCGATGCCGATCCACACCCGTGCACCGTTGATGTTTCGGCCGATGATCGGCAGCATGGGCAGCAGCAGCAGAACGATGCCGCTGAACATCGCGATGTAGCGGTAGCGCTGCAGCACGCGATGGTTGCGGACGATGATGATGACGCCGATTGCGATGGCGATCGCAAGGCCGGTCCAGACGATCTGGCGGATTCCGGCGCTGTCCCAGCCGGTTGCGCCCTTCGCGACGTCGATGCGATAGATCATCGCAATGCCGAGACCGTTGAGCACTGTGATGATCGGCAGGATGAGGGGGTCGGCATTCGGGGCGACCACGCGCATCGTGATGTGCATGGCGAAGACGAGGACCGCGAGCCCGGCGGCCAGTGTGACGATGGTCGCGTCGACGTGGCCGATGGCGCCAAGCTGCACCAGGACGATCGCGAACGCGACGATTCCGCACGCGGGAATCAGCAGGACGAGTTCGAGGTTGCGCAGGCGCGCCGGAACGCGGAGGCGAATGCGAATGGTCGAGGTGAACGTCGAACGTGGGCCGGCCATGTTCGGGCCGCCCCCGGGAGCTGTGGTCGTTGCGCTACTGCGTTCGGGCATCCGCAAGCCGATTCACGATTTCCCTGGCGAGGTTGAGATTGCTCGCGCTAATTGTTGCCTCGACCTGCTGTCGATTGAACGGGGGGAGATCGGAGAGGTTGATTTGCGTGTCCTGGTACACGCTCGAGAGGTGAATGGGACCAAGGTCTTGTTGCACGCCGCGGAAGATTGCGACCGTGCCGTTGTCCGCGCCGACGTAATAGTGCGATTGAGTCCACTGGTAGGCGAGAAGCACGCCGACGACGATCGCGATGACGGCGAGTGCGATCGCGACGAGCCAGGTGATTCGGCGTCGTCTCGCCCGCCTGCGGTCTTCCAGGATGAGCTCGTCGAGGTAATCCTCGGACTCCGGCTCGAAGTGGCTCGGGTCGGGCTGGGTCGCTTTGAGCGGATGCAGCAGCAGTGTCGGAAGCCGAAGCGAGCGCCGGGTGCTGTCGCTGTCGAACGAGAGCGGGCTGGCGGCCGATCCGACCGTGATGGGCGGGATGTGGGAGGAGTCGTTGGTCTCGTCGATGTCGACGAGTACTACCGTCACGTTGTCGGGTGCGCCCTGATCGAGGCTTTCCTTGACGAGACGGTCGGCGGCTTCATCAGCGCCGGGAACGGTGACGAGGATGTGCTGGATCTTTTCATCTGACACGTAGCTGCTGAGGCCATCCGAACAGATCAGCCAGCGATCGCCTGGGGCTGTGTCGAGAACGGTCGTGTCGATTTCGGGGGCTGCATCGACGTCGCCGAGCACGCGCATGAGTACTGAGCGTCGCGGGTGCACCGCCGCTTCCTCCGGCGTGATGCGGCCGGAGTCGACGAGCCGCTGCACGAAGGTGTGGTCGGCCGAAATCTGCTCGAGCGCCCCGTTGCGGAAGCGGTAGATGCGGGAGTCGCCGATGTGCGCGAGCGCAATCTGGTTGTCGACCCGAAGGATGCCGCTGACGGTCGTTCCCATTCCGGTGAGTTCGTTGTGCTCGAATACCGTCTCGGCGAGGAGCGAGTTCGCGGCGATGAGGGCGGATTGCAGGGCGAACACGGCGTCGTGGGCAGACGTGAACTGCTTGTCTGTCTCGATGATCCGACGGATCGCAATCGCCGAAGCGACGTCGCCTCCGGCGTGGCCGCCCATGCCGTCGGCGACAACGAAAAGGTAGCGGCCGGCGTAGCCACTGTCCTGGTTGTTGGCACGAATCTTGCCGACGTGGGAGACGGCTGCGCTTCTGCCTGAAGTAGCCATGCGCTACCGCCGCAGTTCGAAGCTTGTCTGGCCGATTGTGATCGGGGTGTTAAGCGGGACGGGGGTCGGGAGCGTCACGCGAGTTCCGTCGAGGAAGGTGCCGTTCGTCGAATCGAGATCCTGCACGACCCATCCATCGTTCCAGAGCATGAGGCGCGCGTGGTGCGTTGATGTGTAGTCGTCGCGGATGACGAGACCGGATTCGCTCGAGCGTCCGATCGCGAGCTGCTCGCTTGGCAGATCGATTTCGAGGCCTTCCTTAGGGCCGGAAGTGATCACGAGTCGGCGCGCTGGCGATGTTCCGCCCGATTCGGGGAGCGGTTCGCTTCGCCCGATCGGTTCGGTCGGGAGGGATGCAACAGGCAGTGGGGCCGACTGCGCGACCGGCGCCGTCGGGAACGGCGAAGACGGGAACGGTGTCGCCGCAACATCCGCCACCTGCTTGCGCGTTTTCTGACCGAACAGGTCTGAACGCAGGGCGTAGACGACCGCGAAGACGAATGCCCACAGAACCGCGAGGAACACCAGGCGGAGTATGAGGAGCGTCAGTTCGGTCATTTAGCCGTTCCGGCCATTGTCGCGTCGTGAGTTCGACCGAGTGTCGACATCGGCAGATTGGGCAAGCACTCGGAACACAATACGGGTGCGACCTATCTCAATCAGCGAATCGGGCTCAAGTGGTGCCTTGTGAACCGGAGCTCCGTTGAGTTTTGACCCGTTCGTGGAGCCGAGATCGTTGACCTGGGCGCGCTTGCCGTCCCAGAGTATTTCGACGTGTTTGCGGGAAATGCCCCCGTCATCCACTGTGATGTCTGCGTCTGAGCCTCGGCCGATAACGGTGTGGGACTTTACGATCGGATGCCGCTTGCCGTTCACGTCGAGCACCGGAGTCCAGGCGACTTCGCCTTTGACATTGACCGAGTCGATGTCGACGATACCCTGGCTCAGCCGTTCGTCGGGGGAGAGCCTGATCGAGATGCCGCCCG
>JAUZFR010000005.1 GCA_030840335.1 Actinomycetota bacterium
CGGTCCTTTGGGGCGAACGACCTTCTTGCTCATTACCCCAGCGTTGGTTGGAACAGTGGCCGCCATCCTCCTCGGCTATGTTCCCGTCTTCGGCGAATCGCCGACCGCTCGTGAGGCGGATCTGAGTAGGAGGAACATCGGGTCGTATGCGGGACGCCGGGCGCTGACGGCATTCCTGGTCCTTGGCATTCTGCTCATCGCTGCCGTACTCACCTTCGGGCTACTTGCCGCGCCACACTCCAACTCCCTCTACTACTTCTACGACCGCGGACTTGCCGGTGGTGGCGGAATCTTCCCCGGATTCGGGTACGGCGTTCCGATACTTGTTGCGTTCGTCGTGTCGGGTCTCGCAGCTGGCCTGGCTCTCTCGAGGATTGCCCGAGCCCCACGCCCCACCAATCCCGCGCTCCAGGCGGCTGATGATGCGCTGCGCAGGCTGACCAGCGCGACGGTCCTGGCCATCGCATCTTTCACCGCCGCGCTGTCCCTGGCGATCATCCTGCTGATGGCAGGTTATGCGTTCTGGGACGTGGCCCGTGTTGGACTCGATCTCAATGGAACCCCAGTGCCAGTGAACGGAACGGCCCAGTTCTTAGCCACCACGAGCCGCGCCGTTGTCGGCGCAGGAGTGGGTTTCGTTGTTCTCGCGACTTACTTCCTCGTCCGGGCAGTATCGTCGGCGATGCAGCGTCCGTTCAAGTTCGATACGAAGGGCAGGGCGTTGTGATTGTTCGAGTCGACCCCGCGGATCCAACTCCGCCGTTCGAACAAATCCGCCGTCAGCTGGCTGACGAGATTCAGACGGGCAACCTGGTCGCAGGTGACAAGCTCCCATCGGTCCGCCAACTGGCAGGTGACCTTGCACTGGCGCCCGGGACCGTTGCTCGTGCATATGGCGAACTCGAAACCGCCGGCTTGGTCGAGTCGAATCGAACGGGGACCCGTGTTATTCGAACGGCCCGCATGCCGAGTGGGCTACGTGCCGCAGCGAAGGACTATGTTTTCGCCGCGCGCCGTACGAGTCTTGAAGATGCGATCAGAGCTGTCAGGTCCGAGTGGAACGCTCGGACCTCAGGCGCGGTCGACGAAGCGACTTCCTATCCGGAGCGACCCTAGGCCGTGAGGGGAAGCGATTCGTCGAAGTCACATGCTCTTTCCGCGCCTGCGCAGGGCTGACTCGCGCTTGGTGCCCGTGGTCGATCGCCTCGAGGAGGAGCACCGCGTCATCCACGACGTGCTGGAAGCCGTCGACACGGCCCTCGTGGCCCTGGTGAACGGCTCCGGTGACATCGCCGGCGTCCGCGCTGCGGTGGACCTCATGGACGATACGCTCCTGTCGCACCTCTCCTACGAAGAACGTGAACTCGTGGAACCGCTCGCGCGGCTCGACGTGACGTAACCGCGGCCCACCGCGTAGGCGCGGCAGGCATCCTGCCAGGGTGTGTCGTCACCGATATGGACCGTCGAGAAGCTCGTCACTTTGACTGCGCGTACCTTTTAGTGTATGGCTGTCCAAAATCCTCCGCGTCGTGGTGTCTTCACCGGCATCCTTGGCACTCTGGTGTTTAGCGCGATCGCCGGAATTCTGGTCGCCGCCCTTGTGACTCCCGCCATTGCTGTCGCTTCGGTGACAGCAAAGAGTGGTTTCGGCATTTTCAACAACCTCCCCAGCTACATCGAGATCGGCATCCAGGCTGCCCACAACAAGATCTACGCGAAGTCCAGGGGCAAAGACGTCCAGATCGCGACCATCTTCAATCAGAACCGCCAAGAGGTCACTTGGGAGAACGTTTCGCAGTACGCGAAGGATGCCGCGGTCGACGGTGAGGATCGCCGCTTTTACAGCCACGGCGGCGTCGACCCCACGGGTGTGCTCCGCGCAGTCATTTCCAACGCCGGCGGCGGCACCACGCAGGGTGCCTCGACCATCGCGCAGCAGCTGGTCAAGAACATCCTGATCCAACAGGCCCTGCAGATCCACAAGTCGACTCCCGAAGCGACGTTGGCAGCGCAGAAGGCGGCCATTGCGGCGGCGCAGGCAACCACACTCTCTCGCAAGCTCAAGGAGATTAAGCTCGCGATTTCGCTCGAGAAGAAGTACACGAAGAACGAGGTGCTTCTCGCCTACCTGAATATTGCTGGATTCAACGGCACGACCTATGGCATAGAGTCCGCGGCCGAGCGCTACTACGGCATCCACGCCAAAGATCTGAACATCGTGCAGTCCGCGACGATCATGGCCATTGTGCAGAAGCCGACTACGCGCGCTCCAATTAACGCCGCCGGGTATGCCCAAAACACCGCTCGGCGAAACCATATCCTCCAGGCCATGGAGGCCGCTGGCCACATCACCAAGGCTCAATCCACTGCCGCGCAGGCGGTTGTCGAATCCCCCAAGACCGTGAAGAACATCTCGCCGAACAATGGATGCATCGCAGCCACGAACTACTCGAAGTGGTTCTGCGATTACGTCACCAAACTCATCCCGGAGCTCACGTCGCTCGGCGCGACCAAAAGCCAGCGGGTCCGGGCCTGGTCGCACGGCGGGTACGACCTGCACACGACGCTTAACCTCAGCCTTCAGCGAGTTGCGCAGCGAACCGTCTCGCAGTTTGTACCCGCGTACACCCCGTTTCTGAACCTCGGTGGTGCGTCCACGAGTGTCGAAATGGGGACGGGCCGAATAATCACGATGGCCGAGAACAAGAAATTTGACAATACGGCGAAGGGCGGCGGCAATAGGACGTCCGCGGTCAACCTCAACGCCAATTACGCCTACGGCGGGTCCGCCGGTTTCCAGGGCGGGTCGACCTATAAGGCGTTCACCCTGATCGACTGGCTGCGGCACGGTCACGGCCTCAATGAGTATGTGAACGGAAACGCGAGGACCGTCAATCAGTCGTCGTTTGCCAACACCTGTCCCGATGGGCCGTTCATCGGGCCATACACATTCCACAATGACGAGGGCCAAACTCGCGGCCCCGTCAGCGTCATGACGGCAACAGCAGCGTCGATCAACGCAGGGTTCATCTCGATGGCGCAGCAGCTCAACCTCTGCGACATTCGAAACGTCGCCATGTCGCTCGGAGTGCGCACCGCCGCCACCTTCACCAACCCGTTCAACGGTGCTGTCGGCAACGCCCCGATGACCAACCCATCGTCCGTGCTTGGTACCAACCTGGTGTCGCCGCTGACGATGGCGGCGGCGTTCGCGGGGATCGGCAACAAGGGTACGTATTGCGCTCCGATCGCGATCGACTCGATCACTTCGCCCACCGGAACGAGACTTCCGGGGCAGCAGAGGCAGTGCCGCAAGGCCGTGCCAACCAATATCGCTCAGGCCGCGGTCTATGCCCTGCAGGGTTCGCTCGGCGGAGGGCCAGCTGGTGGCGCCGGAACCGGCGGCGCATCCAACCCGCGCGACGGCACGGCGGTGTTCGGCAAAACCGGTACCACGAACAACTCGCTGCAGAGCTGGGTTGTCGGCGCGAACAGCAAGGTCGCAACCGCGGTGTGGGTCGGCAACATCAGGGGTAGCGTGCCGCTTCGTGCGACCTACATCCCCGGCGTCGGAAACGCCGCTCTGATTCGACATCAGATCTTCCCGAACATCCAGCGCGCGATCGACAAGGTCTATCACCCAGCCGCTTCGTTCCCGACTCCGAATTCGAGCCTGCTGAAGAGTAGCGGGACGAAGGTCACGAACGGCAAGGGCGGCTAGGCGGTCCGCCAACGAGGTGAGCGGATGCTGCCAGTCGGCTTAGGACTCCTTCGGCGGGGTCGGCTCGCCGAGGGAGAGCATCAGCCGGTTCGCCCAGTTGAAGAAGGCCGCCCCATGGATGGCGTCAACGATCGCGAGGTCGTCGAGGCCAGCCTCCCGCAGCTCGCGCACGTTCGCCGCGCTGAACTCACCCGGGGTCTTGGTGAGCGCCACTGAGGCGTCGATGACGGCCCGCCACTGCGGGTCCTCCTGTGCAGCTGCGGTGCCGTCATCCAGGAGGCGCTGAACGTCGTCGGGCCGCTTGGAGTGGTGTGCGGCGAAGCGCGAATGCACCGAGGCGCAGAAGATGCAGCCGTTTGTGCGTGACGCGCTCGCTGCGGAGAGCTCCCGCAGAGCACGGGGCAGGCCGCCCTTCTCGTTGTAGAAGATGTCGTTGTCGGTGCGGGTGCGCGCGCCGAGGATCTCGGGATCGCGCACGAGTAGGCGGAAATAGGGGTTGTTCGCGCGCCCCTTGTCGACGAGACCGTCATAGTGACGCTCGGTGAGCTCGTCGACAGGCAACGGCTCCAGCCACGCCTCCCACCCGAGCTGGGCCTGGGTGAAGGCGTTGGGTGCCTCGAATGTGTGACGGATGACGTGTTCGGACATCACAGTTCTCCCTTCAGAACGGTGAGCCCCGCGACCACGCGGAGCTGGAAGTTGAGGAACGCCACGAGCTGCGAGAGTGTGACGATGCCGGTGGTTGACCAGCCAGAGTCGAGCAGCGCCTGGAGCGCGTCCTCCGAGGAGTCGCGTGGTCGGTAGACGAGCAGGTGAGTGTGGGCGAGGGCGGCGGCGAGCCGCGGACCGACCGAGGCGACCAGGGCCGCATCCGGTTCCCAGCGGAGGCCAGCCACGTTCTCGACCGAGAGCGGTCCGTCCGGGTAGTCGCCGTATGGACCGGTGGTGAGCGCACCGGGCAGGGCGGTCGCCAGAGCCGCGGCAGCGGCCTCGTCCTCCGCGGCGAGGAGGTCGCGGTAGAAGGATGTTGCGGGCGACTGTGAGAGGGCGATCGTCCAGTACGCAATGGCAAGCCGCTCGAGCTGGCTCACGTGCTCGAGCTCGTCGGAGTGGAGGAGCGCATCGAAGCTCGTCTGGGCATTCGTCCGGGCGTTTGGGCGTTGATTGCGGAGTGTGTCGAGCGCATCACCTGGGGCGATGCCGACGAGGTGGTCGATGACGTCGGTGGTCATGTGGGTTCCTTATCTCAGCGTGCGGTGATCAGTTCTGCGGTACCCAGCCGAGGGCTGGGGCGACGTCGGTGGCGATGAGTTCCAGCGAGCGCAGCACCACCTCGTGCGGTGGGTCGACAGGGTGTGGCTGGAAGACGATGTCGCTCGCCCGCGGAAGGATCGGGTCATCCGCCAGCGTTGCCAGCACCTGCTCGGGAGTGCCAATGTGCAGGTCGAGATAGGCGGCCAACTCGGTTTCGGTGACACCCTCGGGCACCACCACTCCCTGTGCCGCGAGCATCTCCTGCGAGCGCGCGATGCCATGGGCGCGCCAGCGACGCCCCTCCTCGTTGGTATCCACGACCAGCACCGAGCGTGAGGCCATCACCCGCGGCGCCACACCAGCGGGCAGGGCCGCTTCGTAGCGGTCAACAATCGTCACCTGGTCGCCGGCGGAGCCCTGACCGGTGTACTCGCGACGCGGCTGGGTTCGCGAAAGCATCAATCCGTGTCCCTCGTGACCGATGCGCTCGGCGCCGCTGGCGGAGAAGGTCGCCTCCCACACGCTGTCGGCGAGCTGCGGCGCGGGCGGGTAGAGCGCTCCTCCATCCGTTGTGAGCACCTCACCACGCAGGGCGCGCAGCAGGGTCTCCTTGTGGGCGGCGTAGATGGCCGGCCGGTCTTCGACGTTGTGGCCGAAGGGCGGGAACGACGTCGCGGTACCACCGGAACCGATGCCGAGCTCGAAGCGACCGTCCGCGAGCAGCCACAGCACGGCGGCGTCTTCGGCAACCCGCAGCGGGGCCTCAAGCGGGAGTGTGACGATGCCCGTGGCGAGGCGGATGCGCGAGGTCTTCGCCGCTGCCTGTGCAAGCAACACGAAGGGCGCGGGAAGGCCTCCCTCGTCGCTGTGGAAGTGGTGCTGGGCAACCCACGCCGTGTCAAAGCCGAGTTCCTCTGCGCGCGTGAACTGCGCGAGAGCGTTGCGGTAGCGCTCTAACGGAGCCACGTCGTCGAGCAATCGGGTGAAGTATCCGAGTCGGGGGGTGGTCATGCCTGTGTTGCCTTTCCTAGGTAAGCCTCTTGGATCTGTGGGTTGTCGAGCAGTTCACGGGATGTGCCGTTCAGCACGATTTCCCCGGTCGCAAGCACGTAACCCCGAGAGGCGATAGAGAGCGCGAGTTCCGCCTGCTGTTCGACGAACAGAACGGCCACGCCGAGGTCTTTGTTGATGCGCACGATCTCGTCGAGCACCTGGTCGACGAGCTTCGGCGCGAGCCCCATGGTGGGCTCATCCATGCAGATGAGCTTCGGGCGGCTCATCAGCGCCCGGGCAAAGGCGAGCATCTGCTGCTCGCCGCCCGACAGCGTGCCGGCCTCCTGGCGCCGCCGCTCGCCGAGCCGCGGGAAGTGCTCGCGCATGCGCTCGAGGTCCTCGGCGATTCCGACCCTGTCCTTGCGGGTGTACGCGCCGGCAAGGAGATTCTCATCCACTGTCATCTGGGGGAAGACACGCCGAGCCTCCGGCACGGAGGCGATCCCCGCCTTGACTCGATGCCTGGTGGAGGCGTTGGTGACATCCTCGCCCGCGAAACGGACGGAGCCGGACTTCACCTTGATGAGCCCGAGGATGGTCTTCATCGTCGTCGACTTGCCGCTGGCGTTGCCGCCCAGCAGGGAGACGATCTCGCCCTCACCCACGGTGAGGGTATTGCCACGCAGCGCGTGGAACGGCCCGTAGTAGACGTGCACGTCGTCGAGTGCAAGCAGGTCGGTCATGCGTGGTCCCCTCCTCCGAGTCCGCGACGGCGACCGAGGTACGCCTCGATCACCGCGGGGTCGCGACGCACGTCCTCGGGCCGTCCCTCGGCGATGATGCGGCCGCCATCCATCACGATGATGCGGTCCGAGACCGTCATCACGAGGTCGAGCTTGTGTTCGACCAGGAGGATGGCCTGCCCCTCGGCCTTGAGCTCGAGTAACTGCTCAAGCACCTCGACAGTCTCGGATTGGTTCATTCCGGCTGTGGGCTCGTCGAGCACGAGCAGCCTGGGCTTGAGGGCCAGAGCGCGGGCGATCTCGGTGCGACGGCGGTTGGCGTAGCTGAGCGAGTATGCCGGGTCGTCGCGGCGAGGTCCCAGACGTGTCTCGAACCGATGGATCTCGGTCTCCACGGCCGCGTCGATCTGCTTGCGCTCCCTGCGCGAGGCCGGCGTGCCGACGATCGCAATGAACAGCTCCCCAATCAAGGGGATCCAGCGCAGCAGGAAGAGATTCGACAGCCTGCTGAAGGGCCGATGTGCACGCAAGGTCGAATGCAAGCCCACCTCGATGTTGTCCGCCACCGACAGGGTCGCGAACACGCGACCGTTCTGGAATGTGCGAGCGATCCCATGCACGGCGATTCGCGCGCTGTCCGCACGGTCGATTCGGACGCCGTCGAGAGTGATGGAGCCCCCGTGAGCCCGGATGGTACCGGTCACCAGGTTGAGAGTCGTGGTCTTACCCGACCCGTTCGGACCAATGATCGACACCACTTCACCCGGTGCCACGGTGAACGAGATGCCGTCCACGGCCTTGAGCCCGTCGAAATGGCGCTCAAGGTTCTCGACCTGCAGCAGCACGTCGCTCACGAGTTCCTCACCAGGATCCCACCCGGACGGAACCTCACCACGAGGATCAGCACCAGCCCGTAGACGATGATCCGCAGCTCCGGAGTGAACCTCAGCAGTTCCATGGCGCCGATGAGGATGATCGACCCGACCACCGCGCCGTAGGGCAGGCTGACCCCGCCCATGATGACGATGGTGACCACCAGCAAGGACATGAGCATCGTGAAGATTGTCGGGTCGATGTATGTGTACTGGTGTGCGAGAAGCGAGCCTCCGACGCCGGCGAAGAATGCGGAGATGGCGAATGCGAGAGCTTTGTAGTTGCGCCCGCGGACGCCCGACGCCAGGGCCGCGACCTCGTCGGAGCCGACCGAGGAGATCACCTT
Source organism: Actinomycetota bacterium (assembly GCA_030840335.1). Lineage (GTDB taxonomy): Bacteria > Actinomycetota > Actinomycetes > Actinomycetales > Microbacteriaceae > Galbitalea. The sequence goes on from JAUZFR010000005.1 coordinate 7,931, forward strand.
GCCCAGGTGTGAACGACGGATGCGCCACATCACCAGCAGCGTGACGACCAGTACCCCGAAGTCGATGAGGTAGTAGGCCACCGGCGTCGATAGCACCGCGCCGAACCACTGTGGCACGGGGATGTTGTAGATGCCCTGAGGCTCCACCAACTGGATGATGGCGACGATGGCGATGCCGAGCCCGAGCGTGGCGATGGAGATGTAGTGGCCTTTCACGCCCCAGATGGGCGAGGCCAGAACAGAGGCGATGATCGCCGCGGAGAGTCCGGCAACCGGCAGGGCAGCCCAGAACGAGAAGTGCAGGTTCATGGTCACCAGCGCTGACGTGTAGGCGCCGATGGCGATCGGTCCAGCCTGGCCGAGGGCGAGGACGCCCGACTGCCCCGCAGTGACGGTGAACCCGGCGGCGATGACGGCGTAGATGAGTACCTGGGTGCCAGTAGTGAGCACGTAGTCGTTGGCCACCAGGGGGATGACGATTCCGCCGACGACGAAGGCGGCCGGCCAGACCCAGCGGGGTATCCGGAGCGGGCGCCCTTTGCCGAGGAACGTGCCGGTCAGCGGTTCTGTGGAGATCAACGGCACTTTGCCCAGCAGACCCCCGGGCCGGAGGATAAGGACGACGATCAGGATGACGAAAATGATGATCTCGCGGCTCGTGTCGCCGAAGAAGTAGATACCGAACGCCTCCAGAATTCCCAGGACGAAACCGCCGATGACTCCTCCGACGAGCGATCCGAGCCCGCCCAGGGTAGCCGCGACGAAGGCGGTCAAGCCGATGTCGAGTCCCGAGGTCGGGTTGGCGACACCGACATAGAGGGCGATGAAGACGCCAGCGAGTCCGCCAAGGGTGGAGGCGATCACGAAGGACACGTGCTGGACCTGCCCCACCGGGATGCCCATTTGGAGCGCCGCTTCCTGATCCTGCGCAGTTGCGCGGATCGCCCGGCCGATTTTGCCGAACTTGAGGAATAGCGACATCACAACCATGACAACCGCGGTAATGGCCAGCATCACGACATCCGACGTGCCGAAGCGCATGTTCCCGATGTGGAGGTTTGACGTGGGCATCACCTTGGGGAAGACGCGGAACTGTGCGCCGAACGCGATCTGCGAGACGTTGTCGAGGATCTGCGAGACCGCGTAGGTGGACAGCATGGCCGCAAGTGGCAGGAACTTCGCCAGCGGGCGGACCACGGAGATGTTGATGACCAGTCCAAGGGCCGCGCAGATGGCGAGAACAAGGGGCAGGGCCAACCAGAAAGGCAGGCCTTCTTGTGCGACGAAGAACCACGCCAGCATGGCGCCTAGTCCGAAGAAGGAGAACTGGGCGAAGTTGACGACGTTCATGACGCCGAAGACGAGGGAGATCCCGACCGCTCCGAGGGCGTAAACGTTCCCTCGGAGCAGGCCGTCGATCAGGGTATTGAGCACGATGCGCTGATGTTTACGCGCGGATCAGCCGTTGAACGCGACCCACTTGCCGGCGGTAAGGATCGTCGGCGTGAGCGTGGGTGACTGCACCCGACGAGTCGTCTGGTCCAAGGTGATGGTGCCATATACAACGCTCGGGACATCCTTGAGCTCTTTGAAGCCCTTGAGGATGCCTTCGCGCGTTGTGCCACCGGCCTTTGCTGCCGCCACCGCGACATTCAGTGCGTCATATGCGCCGGCTTCGAAGCTGGTCACATCCTTTTCGTTCGGGTACTTCTTCTTGAACGCCGTGACGAATGCCTGCACTGCCGGCGAAGGGTTGGTCTCAAGGAACTGAGCGCCGATGATCGAACCCTTGGCGTCCGGCGTGCCGTCGAACGACTGCTCATCCTGGCCGCCGTAGAAGGTTCCGTTATAGCCGATGGCACGCAGCTGGGTGACGACCTTCGCCGCATCCGGTCCGTAGCCGATGTGCACGAAGGCATCGGGATTGCCCGCGACGGCCTTGGTCAACGAGGGTCGGTAGTCGTCCGAGGTGTCAAGAACACCCTCGGCATCGGTGATCGTCAGGCCGATCTTCTTGGCCTCTGCCTTGAAGGCGTTGTACGCGGGGATGCCCCAGTCCGCAGTGTTGAGATAGGTCACGCCGACGGAGTTGACTCCCTGCTTCTTGATGTAGTCAGCGGTCCACTTGTAGCTGTCGTTCGTCGTGACAGAGGTGGACCACTGGTACTCAGAGCCCTTGTCGGTGAAGTCCTGGTTCGAGTTGTTGAAGCCGTACTGCAGGAGTTTGCCCGCGGTGTAGATCGGAGAGGCCGGGATGGAGGCCGCCGAAGAATAGTCGCCGAAGACGAGGCTGACGCTGCTGTCGCCGACGAACTTCTGCGCGACTGCGACCGACTGCTTGGGGTCGGATTGCGAGTCCTCGTACTTGAGAGCTACGGGGTGGCCGTTGATGCCACCTTTGGCATTCACCTGGGCGAGAGCCAGGTCGAATCCCTCCTTGAACTGTTCTCCGTACTGCGCGTATGGGCCGGTCTGTGCGGCTGACACGCCGAAGTAGATCGTGCTGTCGGCGGAGCCGCTAGCGGAGCTGCTGCTGGCGCAGGCGGCGAGGCTCACGACTGCGAGGGCGGCGATGGAGGCCACGGCGGCGTATCGAGTAATCGTTTTCAAAGTGAGTCCCCTGTGTGCTTGCGTTGGTGTTCTTGCATTGGTGTCGAAGTTCAACGATCAGATTAAGGGTGTCGCGAACTCGACCACGGCCATTCACGTCACAGTCGGTAGCGGTACGTAACACACGTCGAAAAAGTGCTGGCCGCCGACTCAGATCGGGCCATCGACCGTAATCTTTCGAAGCAAAACGTCACAATCTTGCG
>JAUZFR010000025.1 GCA_030840335.1 Actinomycetota bacterium
GTTACGCGTAGCGCCGTAGACGGCGCTGCGCTACTCAACCAACGACGGGACGTGGCGTCGTAGACGGCGCTGCGCTACTCAACCAACGACAGGACGTGGCGAGGCGTCCGAGGCGCTGCGCTACTCAACCAGCGACGGGATGTGGCGTCCGAGATGGCGGTGCGCGACTCAACCAGCGACGGGATGTGGCGTCCGAGGCGGTGCGCGACTCAACCACCGACGGGACGTGGCGTCCGAGGCGGTGCTGCGCGACTCAACCAGCGACAGGCAGCGCGCTCTGTGCTCTCAGGTGGGTCGCTTAGGCTTTGAGTCGTGATTCGTGTCTCGCGCGTCGCGGGTCCCGCCGCGCTACTGGTCGTGGCGTTTGTCGCACTCCTCGCGGCTCTCGCGTACGGCGGCGGCGCGTCCACTCCGATTGCCATCGATCCGGGCGCAGTCGCCCGCTACGGGCTTCCGATCGCCAAGATGCTCGTAAATCTCAGCGTCGCTGGGACGATCGGCGGGCTCGTTCTCGCCAGCATCGCGTTCTCGGCGAAGAAGCCGGAGTTCGGGAGGGCACTGGATGTCGCGGCCGGTTCCGCAGGAATCTGGGCCGTCGCCTCCGCCGCGACCGGTTTCTTCAACTTCCAGACCCTCTACCCCGAGCCCGTGTCGTTGACATCCGAGTATGGTGACCTGCTTTCCACCTACCTGACCGGGAACGCGCTCGGACAGGCCTGGCTGGCAACCACACTTTTCGCCGCCGCCTTCACAGTCGTGTGCTTCGCCGTGCGCAACCAGACGCTGATCGGCATCGTCACGATCCTCTCGATCCTCTCGCTGGTCCCGATGGCACTGCAGGGTCACGCGGGCGACAGCTCGAGCCACGATGCGGCGACCACGTCGATCTGGCTGCACATCGTGTTCGCGGCCGTCTGGGTCGGGGGACTCCTCACGATCATCCTGAGCCAGACCCTGCTCGACAAGGGCCGCGTCGTCAAGGTGCTGGAGCGCTATTCGACGCTCGCGCTGATCGCGTTCATCGTCGTGGCGGTCTCGGGCTACGTCAACGCGGAAATCCGCATCGTGACGCTCACGAATCTGCTGACACCGTATGGCATCCTCGTCCTGGTAAAGGTGTTCGCGATTGGGGCGCTCGGACTGTTCGGTCTGGTGCAGCGCCGGTTCATCATCGGCAAAATGACGAAGAACCCGACCGGCATCCGCAAGTACTTCTGGTGGCTGGTCACGGCCGAACTTGCGTTCATGGGTATCGCCGAGGGGACCGGGGCTGCGCTCGCGCGCACCGCCGACCCCAAGATCGTCGACCGCGTGTCGCAAATCGCCAACCCGACGGCCGCAGAGTACCTGACCAACAGGCCGCTGCCCCCACTGCCGAACTTTGTGAACTACTTCACGCTCTGGAACATCGACTTGCTGTGGTTGATCGTGTGCGGGTTCGGCATCTTCTTCTATATCGCGGCCATTCTGCGACTCCGCAAGCGCGGTGACCGCTGGCCGATCCATCGCACGATCCTGTGGGTCGCGGGCATGCTGCTGTTCTTCTACATCACGAGCGGCGGCGTGAACGTCTACCAGGAGTACCTGTTCAGCGCGCACATGATCGCGCACATGGTGCTCGGGATGATGGTGCCGGTGCTGCTGGTGCCGGCCGCGCCGATCACACTGGCGCTCCGCAGCATCCGCAAGCGGGATGACGGAAGCCGGGGTCCGCGCGAATGGATTCTGCTCGCGGTGCATTCGAAGCTGTTCAACTTCTTCGCGAATCCCATCGTCGCGGCAATCCTCTTCGCGTCGTCACTGCTGATCTTCTACTACACACCGCTCTTCAGCTGGGCGTCGACCGACCACGTTGGCCACGAATGGATGATCATCCACTTCAGCATCGTCGGCTACCTTTTCGTCTCGACCCTGATCGGCATCGACCCCTCACCGTCGCGGCCGCCGTATCCGCTGCGACTCATCATCCTGCTCGGCACCATGGCCTTCCATGCCTTCTTCGGGCTGTCGCTCATCACAGGAACCGGCCTGTTGTCGGCCGACTGGTACGGAGCGATGGGATGGGGCCCCGCGATCCCGGCGCTGAGCGACCAGCAGACGGCGGGCGGAATCGCCTGGAGCATCGGTGAGATTCCCACGATTGCACTCGCAATCGTGGTCGCGGTCATGTGGAGTCGCAGCGACTCGAGGGAGTCGAAGCGGTACGACCGCAAGGCCGAGAGGGATGGCGACGCCGAACTCGAGGAGTACAACGCCATGCTTGCCAAGCGGGCGAAGCAGACCGCGGGTCGCTAGCCGTAGAGCGATGTGATCGTCAGGTGATTGTCGGGGCCGATCGTGATGCGGTACGAGATCGGGAATGGAACGTCCTTGTTGAAAGTGCTGACCGTTCCGTCGAACAGGGACTGCACCCTGACCTTCAGATGGGCCACCGCGTTGGTATTCGGTACGAGCCATTTGCCCGTGTTGGCATCGGGCACGATGGCGATCTTCGGGTAGGTCTTCATCGCCCAGGCGGGCGTACTCACCACCCGGTTGTCGAATGACTTGCCGAACGGGCAGGCCGTCGGGAGCAGCACCTTCTGTGTCGCGCAGCTCGTGAGGTATTTGTCGAGCTCGCTGCGGACATCCTTCACGAAGCGGGCGTTGGCCTGCACGTTGACTTGAACCGGAGTCACGCTGCCGGGCTCAGTGATCGGCACGCCCACCGGACTCGCAACCAGGTAGGTCGACTTGTGGTCGAACGTGTACAGGCCGGGTGTAAAGACCATGTATGACGCGGTCCCGGTCTTCGTGTGGGTGGCGGTCACATCCAAGCCGTTGGCCCGGAATCGCGTGTCGTGAAGCACCTCGACCGAAACGGTGGCGAGCGGGGACTTCGTGAACGTCCAGCGGGTGAAAAGGCCGAGGAACGAGCTCGTCTGAGCGACGGAGAAGCTGGTGCTCTGCCGCGTGGCGCCAAGCCGGTAGGAGAACGTGACCGTGTGGCTGCCGGCGGTGTTGCCCGTGTCATGCAGAAGGTGGATGCTCGTGATCGTGCCGAGCGCGCCATCCGTGAGCAGGTCCGTGGCCGCGTCGCTCGGCGCCCCGACGCCGGGAAGCTCCCTGGCTGTGGCGGCGTCGTGACGATTAAGGGCGTTCAGATAGTTCTCTACGAATCCGTGCGCGCTGTAGATCGTGCCGTTGAGAATCGCGAGGGTCGCGACAAACGCGACGATGAGAAGGGCAAAGCCAATCGTCCAGGAGATCAGGGCGCGGCGCATCATCACATCCTAAGGCGGGCGTCTGCGCGGCCACCTCTGCACAGGCCGTCAGTCGCGCACGGGCACTCACCAGCGCGCGAGTACCCTTGTTCGAGGAATCGCGAGTCAAAAGTCGAGGAGAGTTGTCGTGACCGAACTGACGCTCTCCCCCGAGCAGCAGGCGGTCTTCGATGCCATCGAGACCACACACGACAACATTTTCGTCACCGGTCGAGCGGGCACCGGAAAGTCGACTCTTCTCAATCACCTGTCCTGGCAGACCTCGAAGCAGATCGTGATCTGCGCCCCGACCGGTGTCGCCGCGCTCAACGTCGGCGGGCAGACCATCCATTCGCTGTTCCGACTGCCGATCGGGGTCATCGCCGATCACGAGATCGAACAGAGCGCAGAACTGCGCAAGCTTCTCGGAACTCTCGATACCGTCGTCATTGACGAGGTCTCGATGGTCAACGCCGACCTGCTGGATGCCGTGGACCGCAGCCTTCGCCAGGCCCGTCAGCGTCCGCGCGAGCCGTTCGGGGGAGCGCAGGTGGTGCTGTTCGGCGATCCGTATCAGCTCGCTCCTGTGCCGGGCGATGCCGACGAGCGCGCGTATTTCGAAGACCAGTACCGATCGATGTGGTTCTTCGACGCGAAGGTGTGGCACAACACCGACCTCGTGATCTACGAACTGTCGACGATCCACCGGCAGCACGAAGACGAGTTCAAACTCATGCTGAACGCGGTGCGGCATGGTCGGGTGACAGCCGAGATCGCTCAGCGGCTCAACGAGACCGGCGCGAGACCCGCTCCAACGGATGGCGCGATCACTCTCGCGACGACCAACAGCACCGTCACTCGCATCAATGCGAGCGAGCTGGCACGACTGCCCGGCCGGGCGCTGACGGCACGCGCCGAGATCAGTGGAGAGTTCGGCGGGCGAGCGTATCCGGCCGACGAGTCTCTCGAATTGAAGGTCGGCGCGCAGGTGATGTTCCTGCGCAACGATGCCGATCAGCGCTGGGTGAATGGCAGTATCGGCACGGTAACCAAGATTGACAGCACGGTCTGGGTCGAGGTCGACGGAGAGACTCATCAGGTGCAGCCCACGGTCTGGGAGAAGTACCGGTACTCGTATTCGACGATCACGAAGTCGCTGAAGAAAGACATCGTCGCGGAGTTCACACAGTTTCCCCTGCGTCTCGCCTGGGCCGTGACCATCCACAAGTCGCAGGGCAAGACCTACGAACGCGCAATCGTCGACCTGGGCCAGCGGTCATTCGCCCCCGGGCAGACCTACGTGGCGCTGAGCCGTATCAGCGAGCTTGACGGCCTCTATCTCACTCGGCCGCTGCGCCCGGCCGACATCATCGTCGACGAGAACGTGCAGCGATTCATGTCACGCGCCGTCGCGATTCCCGCGATCGAGGCGTAGCGATTCCTAAGCGGTCGCGACGCGGCTGAGTTGCTTGTCCGCGCCGAGGCCGACGGCGAGCAGCACGACGGCGCTGCCAAAGTGCAGCACGTTGTCTGCGGCGTTGATCGCGAGGATGTTCGCGCTCGTGTTCACGAGGAACAGTCCGGCGATACCGACAAGCAGGAAGAGCGCACCCACCGTGATATTCGCGCCCCGGGCCGCCCGCGCGCCGATCAGCCCTGCGATCAAGAGCACCGCGCCGATCGCGAGGTGAACGACGTTGTGGAAGGTATTCACCTGGAACAGGTCGACAATCTTTCCACCCGAAGTCGCGAAGAAGCTCCCCCCGTTCGACACGAAGAAGCCCAGAACTCCGACGAGCAGATAGAACACGCCGAAAACAACTCCCAGCAGGCGGTTCGGTGACTTTGACATGGTGTTGCCTCCAACGAGTGACGAGCGGTTGCTGGTTCCAGCTTGGCTGAATATCTACGGCGACGCGTACTTCAGGTACGCCAATCTTGACTCATGCCGATCATTCCCGATACGAAGAACTGGACGTGGGTCATTGAACGTCCGTGCACGGAATGCGGATTCGACGCATCCGTCTATCTCGACGCCGACGTTGCTGACTCCATTCGCGCAACGGCAGCGTCCTGGCCCGCGGTTCTCGATCGGGACGATGTTCGGGTGCGTCCGAACGACTCGACCTGGTCGGCACTCGAGTACGGGGCTCACGTGCGGGACGTGCTGCGCCTCTACCGCGAACGCGTCGCCCTGATGCTCGCCGAGGATGACCCGCTCTACGCCAACTGGGACCAGGACGCCTCTGCGATAGTCGAGCGTTACAACGAGCAGGATCCGGTGGTCGTCGCCGCGGACCTGCTGGATGCCGCTGCCGCGCTCGCCGAGGACTTCGACGGCATCGAAGGGTCCGGCTGGCAACGCCACGGTCGCCGCAGTGACGGTGCCAGTTTCACCGTGTCGAGCATCTCGCGCTACCTGCTGCACGACCTCATCCATCACCAGGGTGATGTTCGCGGTTGAGCTAATCGAGCAGGTGGGTGGCCAGGAAGCTCTGGGTTCGTGCGCGAGCCAGCTCGGCTGCACGACGGTTGGACTTGTCCTCGACTGACCCGTTCGCGAATGAATGCACGGTGTCGAGATACGTGTGCTCGGTCACGGGCGTGCCGTGCTCCCTGAGGCGTTCGATGAAAACATCCGGTTCCTCGCCCGGTCCCCACTCGTCGACCTCCGCGAAGTGAAGCAGTACGGGAGCGGGTATGACGCCGTGGTCGTTCGGGCCGAGCGACGCGTAGTAGGCGACCACGGCATCCGCCGATCCACCCTGCGCATGCAGCAGCGCGAGCCAGCCGCCGATCGAGAATCCGACCACGCCGACCTTCGCGGAGCCCTGCGCGCGGGCATCAGCGATGACGTCGTCTATTTCGGCGAGGGAAATCCCGACATCCAGACCGGCCATGAGCAGCTCGGCATCGTCGGCATCCGTGGTTGCGACACCGTTGTACAGGTCGGGGACCGCGACGCGAAGCCCCTCGCTCGCGATCGATTGCGCGAAGGCCGCAAGCGCCGGGAGGCGTCCGTACCAATCGTGGATGATCACAACCAGCGGGTTGCCGGGCTCGCCGAAGAAGATGGGAGCACCGGGCGAGGAGATGTGGATGAGCTCCGGCACCTGCCATCCCTCCACCGTTGGCGTTCGCTCGCATTCGTCGAACTCTGTCCCTAAAGACGCTGTCCCTAAAGATACGGGGGAGTGGACGCGAACTCGGGATGAAACTCTGCGCCGATTTGCGTTATCGCACGGCCTCGACCAGACGACTGTCGGGTTTTCCCCACCGGTTTCGTACTGCCTGCCTGATTTCGCGCGGTGCGCCGCCCCGAGACAGTGGATCTATGACGAAATTACGCCGCCCGCGCGCAGTCGCAGCCGCCCTTGCAGCCATGCTCGCCATCGGCGTCGGCCTTGCCGGATGCGCGCTGTTCGGCTCCGCTCCAGCGGTGAACACCGTTGGCAAGAGCAGCTTCACCAACCCACTCAAGATCCCCAGGCTCGCTCCATCGACAGTGGATGCCGACGGTACACGCATCTTCGACTTGACGGCCCAAACGGGTCAGAGCAGGTTCCTCCCGGGAAAGTCGACGACAACTTCCGGTTACAACGGCAGCTATCTTGGTCCGACGCTGCGGGCACGGCTTGGCGAAAAGGTGAGGGTTCGGGTGCACAACGAACTGGCGCAGCCGACGACTCTGCATTGGCACGGCATGCACCTCCCGGCGATCGCTGACGGGGGTCCGCACCAACCGATTGCTCCCGGTGCGCAGGCGGATCCGGCCTGGACCATCAGGCAGCCGGCGGCGACGCTCTGGTATCACCCGCATCCCGACGGCAAGACCGAGCGCCAGGTACGCGATGGTCTCGCGGGCATGTTCATCGTCGACGATCCCAGCGAGAACGCACTCGCGATTCCGCACGAGTACGGGGTGGATGATGTCCCCGTTATCCTGCAGGACGTCGCCTTCGACGCCAGCAATCAGCTCACGGATCGAGACGGCGGATTCAGCGGATCACTGGGAGACCAACTGCTTGTCAATGGCACGCTGTCGCCTCATTTCGATGTCACGACGGATGTCGTGAGGCTGCGCCTGGTGAATGCCAGCGTCGCCCGCGTCTACAACTTCGATTTCTCAGGCGGCCGCGGCTTCGATCAGATCGCCAGCGACGGCGGGCTGCTCGATCGACCGGTGCCGATGACAGCGCTTCAACTCAGTCCGGGCGAGCGGGCAGAGATCCTCGTGAGCGTGTCGGCCGGCGAAACGGTGGTACTGCGCTCTGAGCAGCCGAAGCTCGGCCGTACCAGCAGCTGGAACGGAACCAACGGCTCACAGGATCGCTTCGACGTGCTTCAACTGCGCGCGTCCGGCAGGCTGGTGCACGAGGGCGGGATTCCGACCGCTTTAGAGCACGTCGAACGGATCGACGCGTCCTCGGCGGCGACGACCCGCAAGTTCACGCTCGAGGGCCACGAGATCAATGGCGAACAAATGGCCATGAACCGAATCGACGCGGTCGTGACCCTCGGCACAACGGAGATCTGGGATGTCACGAACACCATGGAGACGCCGCACAACTTTCACGTGCACGATCTTCAATTCCAGATTCTTGACATCGACGGGTCAGCGCCTCCGCCGGGACTCGCAGGTTGGAAAGACACCGTCTATCTGCCGCCGAACTCCAGGTTCCGGCTGATCATGCAGTTCACCGACTATGCCGACCCCGATCATCCGTACATGTTCCACTGTCACTTTCTGCGGCACGAGGACGGCGGGATGATGGGGCAGTTCATCGTTGTCGAGCCCGGCCAGGAGCTGCCGGGCAAGTGGGATACCAAGAGCGGTGCCGTCGGATCGCACGACATGGGCGGCATGGATATGGGAACGGGAAATTGAGCGCGCCAAACTACTCCAGCCGCTTTTCGTGCGCAACGGACGGAACTTCCGCGATAGCGTCGCATCATGGCTAATCTCGCAGACAGGCTGGCGGACGGCGTGAAGGACCGCGGAGTAAAACTGGCGTATGGAGCACCCGTCACGCTGGGCGAGGATGAGGCCGTTCCGGTCTCCCTCGTGTTCTACGGATTCGGTGGCGGCAACGGATCGGACAGCGAAGGCAACGGTGGCGAGGGCGGTGGCGGTGGTGGCGCAGCCATTCCGGTCGGCGCATATACAGCGTCACCCGAAGGCCCGGTCTTCGTCCCGAATCTCATTGCACTGCTGGGCGTATCGATTCCGTTGGTCTGCGCGGGCGGCTGGGCGCTCGCGAGAGTGATTAAGGCATTCAAGTAGCATGAGTGACGCGGCGAAGACGGCCACATCCATCGACCTCTCGAAGCGCGACTTGACCCTGGATCTGGCGCGTGTGTTCTGCGTGCTGCTCGTCGTGGTCATCCACCTCTTCTTCGTCGGCGTTGGCCGGGATGCGTCGGGCGCGTTGTCCGTCTCCCGCCCGCTCGACAATCAGGCCTGGTTCCCACTGGTCACGTGGGTCGGCCAGATCATGCCCCTGTTCTTCGTCGTCGGCGGTTTCGCGAGCCTGACCAGCTGGCGGAGCCTAGTACGACGCGGGGAAACCGCATCCGACTACATCCGAAACCGAGTTTTACGGCTGGCTCAACCGGCACTGCCGCTGTTCATCTTTTATGTGGTCGTGCTCGGGGGCGCGACCCTGCTGGCGATCGATCCGAGTTTGCTCTCCACGGTGGCGATCGGCGCTGGCTCCCCACTGTGGTTCCTCGCCGCGTATGCGTTGTGCCAGACGTTCGTTCCCCTCATGGCCGGATGGCACGCACGGGCGCCGAGGCTGACGCTCCTTGTGCTGCTGGCCGGTGCGATCCTCGTCGACACCATTCGGTATTCGACCGGTAGCACCTCCGTCGGTCTGGCCAACCTGTTCTTCGTCTGGCTGCTCGTTCAGCAGATCGGATTCTGGTACGCGGATGGCTGGTTCGACCGCCGCTCATGGTGGCAGCTGTCGTCCATCGCCGCCGTCTGCTACCTCACGCTCATCCCGTTCACTACGATCGGGCCGTACTCGGTGGACATGCTGGTGAATTTGAACCCGCCGACCCTGCCGCTGGTGGCGCTCGCTCTCGGCCAGGCCTGCATCCTTCGGTTGCTGCGACCGGCGCTGGCGAAGCTGATGCGAACTCGAGGCGCGAAGGCGGTCGTGTTCGTGGTCGGCTCGCGGCTGATGACGATCTACCTCTGGCACCTCCCCCTCATCATCATCCTGTCGGGAGTCGCACTTCTGATTCCGGGGGCGAGCCCGGATCCGTCCTCCGCAGTTTGGTGGTGGAGCCGACCCATCATGTATGTTCTCGTGCTTGTCGCCTTGTTTGGCCTGTCCTTCATCGTCGGACGCTGGGAGGGCCCGCGACAGGTGGGGCCGACGCCGCCCCCGGTCATCGTCGGGCTGGGCGCGCTGTTCACGTTCATCCCCGCGTTCCTGGTGATGCAGTGGTTCCTGAACCTGTGGTTCGCGGGCATCGGAGCGGTACTCTATGGCGCCGCCGTGCTTCTGCTCGGTCGGTGGGGAGGTCGATCTCAGTCCGCGTCGCGTGGATCCTCGACCGCATCGGGCTCGGACGTCGCGTCGTCGCGTCGCCGCCTGCCTGCGGCGTAGATGACGGCGGCACCCACAAAGAGCGCAAAGGCCAACAGCGCCAGCATCATGCCGAAGACGTGGCCGCCATTCGAGCCCGCGTTTCCTTGCCGGATCTGGGAAAACTGGAAGATCCCGAAGGCAAGCCAGAGCACGGCGATCACCGAATACACGAGTACGAGGTGCCGTCTGAACCACACCGTTGCAGGTCCGTCGCTCACAAGCTCAGACTAGCCATCGCGAGCAATCTGATGCGTCCCGGCACCACCGCACGAGTGACTAACTCCGCTTCGCTCGCGCTTCGATTGCGCGCGGCTCTCCCGACGGGATGGCGTCGTAGAGCTGTGCCCAGCCCGCCTCATACTGTGCGGGGGTCACGGCCTTTGCCTGCTGGCGCGCATCCAGCTCGCTGAATCCGTCGAGGGTGGCGAACAGGATGTCGGCTTCGCCGTAGGTTTCGTAGCGGCCCTCGAGCTGGACGATGACGGCCGCCACCCTGCGGATGCGCGATCGCAAGTCACGGGTGAGCGTGGCCGCGCCCCAAAACACGCCGCTGTAGACAGCCGCGACAGCCAAAACGTCGAGCACAACGGGCCAGGTCGAGCCAAGAGCGGCGAAGGCGAAGACCGCCGCAAGCGCTCCAGCGATCGGCCAGGAGTAGTAGAAGTTCAGGGAGCGCAGCTCCGATCGGCTGAGCCCGGGAGGAAAAACGGCGACGCGGTAGCGACTCCAGACCGTTCGGCCAACGGGGGCGACTTCGACTCTGCCCCAGCCGTGTTCGCCCTCGAGAATCCTGCGCACGATGTTCTTCATCCACCTAGACCTACGCCAGGGTCGACCGCTTTCGGAGACTTCATAACGCAATTCACACACCCTCGGCGCGAAACCTAACGAAACCCCTACGGTCGCCTCTGCACGCCTCCCGAGCGGCACAATTGCTGCTGTCCATCGCGGGTGTTAGGAATCCGTAAGGGTTTCGTTCGGGGCCGTAGGGAGATCGTAAGCATTGCGCCCGGTGGGCTCACTCGGGTGTCTACTAGTCCGCTGTGCAGCTCTGCACCCGGCCTCGATCGGGGCCGGTAGGTCGGTCTTCGTAATGGAGTTTTCTGTGCTTGACATCGTGTATGTCCTGGTCGTGATAGCCGTGTTTGCAGTTGTCGGCGTCGTCGCGTGGGGGGTCGAGAAGCTGTGATCTTCTTTGATGTCCTTGCAACGGTCCTGGCTTTCGCTTCGCTCGTCTACGTCGTTTATGCCCTCGTGAAACCGGAGAAATTCTGATGACGATCCTGTTCGGAATTCTTCAGATCCTCACACTCGCTGTGGTTCTGGTGCTGCTGTATCGTCCGTTGGGCGACTACATGGCTCGGATCTTCACGAGCGAGAAGGACTTGAAAGTCGAGCGCGGCTTCTACCGCGCCGTCGGCGTCAATTCAGCGTCGGAACAGACCTGGCGCGCCTACCTGCGCAGTGTTCTGATCTTCTCGTTCGTCGGGGTGCTGTTCGTCTATGCACTGCAGCGAGCGCAAGCCGTGCTGCCGTACTCACTCGGCTTCTCGGCGATCCCCGAGGGGCTGTCGTTCAACACCGCGGCATCCTTCGTCACCAACACGAACTGGCAGTCCTACTCACCTGACGTGACTATGGGCTACGCCGTTCAGCTTGGCGGCCTCGTCGTGCAGAACTTCGCCTCGGCGGCTGTCGGCCTCGCAATTGCCATCGCTCTTATTCGCGGCCTCGCCCGGCGCAAGAGCGGAACGATCGGCAATTTCTGGGTTGACCTGACCCGCGGCACCCTTCGCCTGCTCCTGCCGCTTGCGATCGTCTCGGCAATCATCCTGATCGCGGGCGGTGTCATCCAGAACTTCAACGGCTTCACTGCGGTGCACACAATCGCGGGCGCGACGCAGTCGCTCCCCGGAGGCCCCGTCGCATCTCAGGAAGCGATCAAGGAGCTCGGCAACAACGGTGGTGGCTTCTTCAACGTCAACTCCGCGCATCCGTTCGAGAACCCGACCGCGTGGACGAACATGTTCGAGATCATCCTGATGCTCGCGATTCCGTTCTCCCTGCCGCGCACCTACGGCCGGATGGTTGGGGACAAGCGACAGGGCAACGCGATTGTGGCCGTGATAGCGACGATATTCGCCGTGTCCCTCGCCGCGCTCACCATCTTCGAAACGAGCGGTGCGGGCACCGCCACGAGACTGGCGGGCGGAGCCATGGAGGGCAAGGAGGACCGGTTCGGAATCTGGGGGTCAACGCTCTTCGCTACGAGCACCACCCTCACCTCAACCGGTGCGGTGAACTCCATGCATGACTCGTTCACGTCACTCGGCGGAATGATGACGATGCTCAACATGATGCTTGGCGAGATCGCGCCGG
>JAUZFR010000043.1 GCA_030840335.1 Actinomycetota bacterium
GCTCCGGCCCACGAACGGCTGCTCGGCACGCGAATGATCGACGTGACCGAGGGTGGCCGCGAACTCGTCGTAGCATCGTTTCACGCCGCGCCGCTCACTGCCCTGAACTCATTGCGCCGCAATCAGATCAAAGCTGCCCACGCCGAACTTCGCGGTCTCGGCGAGGGGCTGCCCGCGCTCATGGTCGGCGACTACAACTACCCGCTGTTCAAGGAAAACCTCAGCGAACGCGTGCAACAGACCGGCTACGACCTGACCCTCAGCGACACGCGCACTTACACGCGCTACAAGTTCTTCAAGGGCCACTTCGACTTCGCCACCTCGATGGGGCTGCGCATTGACAAGGTCGAGACGCTGCCGAGGGGCGCATCCGATCACATGCCGATCCTGGTCACCGCCGACTACGAGACAGCCATTCCGGCGTGAGATAGCAATCCACGATCAGGTCGCCGCGGATCTCGCGGAGTCGATCAAGGACGCGCTCGATGAGAATTGTCGTGACGCCGCCGGCCACAAGATCGTACGGCCCAATCGGCTGCAGCTTGCCGCAGCGAATCCGGATCACCTCCCAGCCGGCCGCGCGAAGAATGCGATCCTTGCGGCGATCGATCGCCTCCCGTCGGCCGACGTGCTCGAGCCCGTGGCGGCCGGTGGTGTCGTACTCGATCGCCACCCGCAAGTCGCCGAGAATGATGTCGGGCCACACCTCGAGCCGATCGAAGAACGGCATGGCCACCCGCACCGCGTTGTGCCCGAGATCGAGGCTGAGTGCGCTGCCGAGTTCATATCTGAGGCGCCCTTCCGCCGCAGACGCAGGCCTCGGCGCCGCAGCGCTCCAGAATGCCTCGCCCACGCTGCGCGGCGCATCCGCTGCCGGGCTTCGAGTGCGGGCGCGGGGAGCGGATGTTCGCGGTCGAGCGGGTGCGCCGGTTGCTGCTCCCCGGACAGGTCGCGGTTTGGCCGCAACCGCACATTCGGGACACCAGACCGACCGCCGCCGTTCTCGGCCTGGTCGATCTCGCTGCTCCTGCGGAGTGGCGACGAAAAGGTGACCCACGTCGCATTGCCAGACGAGATAGACCTCAGCGGCCGGCGGGATCTGAGTGAGGGTAATGCCGTGATTGAGATCCGGATGATATTGGCGGATGAGTACGGGGTACCGCTCCCAGTCCGACCGAAACCGCCCGATCTCATAAGGCACGGCGCGGCCCTTCGACCACCGTCGCCGCGCCCACCACGACTCGACGTTTTCCGGCACGCATCCTCCCGGTGGGACGATACGTCGAGCCACCGTCAGCGCGCGTCAGCGCCGATCGACGGAGGCACGCACGACGTGACTCCGAGCGTGAGCAACCGCCGCGTCCAGGTCTGCAAACAGGTGGTGCTCATCGCGGAGCGATGAGATCACGCCGACGCGATTGGCAAGTCCCATGTGCGCGGGCTGGATGCCCTTCAGCAACACGGTTATCCCGCGTCGCTCGAGCCCGTGGATCATCTCCGCGACAACCCTGGCTCCCGTCGCGTCGAGAACCTGGAGCTGCGACATCCTGATGATGACGACATCGACATCCGTGATGCGGGCGACGCGCTCGAGCATGCGCTCAGCCGCACCGAAAAAGAGCGCGCCGTCGAGTCGAAACATGGCAATGTGGCTGTCCCCGGCACTTGGGGGCGCAGGCAATTCTTCGCGGTGGACGCCGCCCGACTTCGCCAGCCGTCGCAGCGCGAAGAACGCCGCAACGCCGATACCGATGCCAACGGCGAAAATGAGGTCGACGGAAACGGTGACTGCCGCGGTGATGATAAAGACGGCCGCATCGGGTCGAGTCGACCGAACGACGCTGCGCACCGTGCCGGCTGAAACCATTCGTACCGCGGTCACCATCAACACTCCCGACAGGGCAGCAAGCGGAATCTGCGCGACCACGCCGGTGGCGAGATAGACGATACCCAGCAGTACCAGCGCGTGCGTGATGGCGGCAACGCGCGTTCTACCGCCCGTTCGTAAGTTGACCGCGGTGCGGGCGATCGCACCCGTTGCCGGCATTCCGCCGAACAATCCGGATGCCACCGAGGCGAGCCCCTGGCCGAACAGTTCGCGGTCGGCATCGAACGTGCCGGTATCGGCGAGTGAGGCGGCGACGCGTGCCGACAGCAGCGACTCGATTGCCGCAAGCGCCGCGACAGCAAGCGCTGGACCCGCAAGCGAGGCAAGGGTCGCGAGACCCATGGCCGGAAAGTCCGGAGACGGAAGGGAGCTCGGCAGCGCACCGATGCGCGCGAGTGGCAAGTGAGCTGCCGACACGACGAGCGACACGACCACTATGGCGATGATCGAACCCGGCAGCTGCTTGTGCACGCGTGGCGCTGCAATCATGATGGCCGCGACGGCGAGAACGGCCGCGATGGGCCAGACCACGCCAGACCAGTCCGCCTGCCCAAACGACTGAACGGCAGACACGAATGCGTTGCTGCTCGGTCCGGGCTTTGCTCCGACCGCGGCGGGAACCTGCTGCAGGAAGATGATCACCGCGATGCCGAGAGTGAATCCCTCGATCACGGGCCAGGGAATGTAGGAGACAACGCGGCCGAGTTTCGACAAGCCGGCAATTACTACGATGACTCCGGCCATGAGGCTGACGATGGCGACCGCCCCGGGACCATGAACGGCAACGATCGGGCCGAGCACCACGACCATCGCGCCGGTTGGCCCGGAGACCTGGATGTTGGAACCGCCGAAGACCGCCGCAATCACCCCAGCGACGACAGCGGTGATGAGTCCGCTTTCGGCCCCGGCGCCCGAACTGACACCGAACGCGAGTGCCAGCGGAAGCGCCACGATTCCCACTGTGACACCGGCGATGAGATCGCCGCGCCAGGTTCTCCTGGCCGAGCGATAGTCCGACCAGCTGGGAAGGAACGTCCGTAGGTAGCGCCTGAACCTCACGAGTTTGCCGGTTTGGTCATAGCTCCATCGTCCGCGAGTCGGCGTCCCATTCACAGGGGCGAAAGTCCCGTGTTGTCTCCGGGACTTTTGACCCTTTCGATTAGAGCTCAGTCAGCGTGGACTGTAATTCCGGGGAGCATCGCCCGTACCTACTCGACCAGGAGGAACGCCATGCCCGAATCATCCACTCTTCTGCGTTTTGCCGGTAAGACGGCCGTCGTGACCGGCGCCGGCTCCGGAATCGGTCGCGCGACCGCTGAACGACTTGCTCGCGAGGGCGCTCGAGTCATCGCGACAGACGTCGTGAACGCGCGACTCGACGATCTCGTCACCGACCTGGCCGGTCTCAACATCGTTCCCGTTCCGGGCGATGTGACCGATCGCGAAACGATCGCCGCAATCCTCAGCGCCGCCAACGGTCGAGTGGATGCCCTTGCGAACGTTGCGGGCATCATGGACGGATTCCTGCCGACTGCGGAGATCGACGATGAAACCTGGGAACGCGTGATGACGGTGAACGTCACGGCCGTCATGAAACTCACCCGCGCGATCCTTCCCCTCATGCTCGAAGCACGGTCGGGCTCGATTGTGAATGTCAGTTCGGAAGCGAGTCTTCGTGGATCCGCGGCCGGGACCGCCTACACCACGTCCAAACATGCGGTGAACGGGCTGACCAAGAGCACCGCATTCTTCTACGCGGGTTCCGGAGTGCGGTGCAACGCTGTCGCTCCCGGAGCAACATCCACAAACATCGAGGCACCATTTCGATCCCAGTTCGCGGGCGAGCGACTCGGCCCGTTCATGCTGGCAAATGTTCCACCGATGGCAACCGCGGATCAGCTCGCTGCTGCCATCACGTGGTTGTTGAGCGATGATTCCACCAACGTGACCGGTGTCATTCTTCCTAGCGACGGCGGCTGGTCCGCAATCTAGAGTGGCAGCGTGAGAATCATTGACCTCGCCGACTTTCGGACATTCGCGAAGGTGAGCCGCGGATGAGTAGCAAGAACTGGGACAGGGTTCCGATCGAACCCCAGGATGTCAGCGCACCGCTTTCGACTGCTGCCATTTTTCTGAGCGTCACAATCGACGAGGGGGTCGGCAACGCCGCGACAGCTCGCGACGTGATCTCGGACATCGGCGCCATCGTTCGCGCCGTCGGCTTCCGCGATCTCCCGGGTCGCCTCTCGTGCGTCGTCGGCATCGGCAGAAAGGCTTGGGATCGCTTCGGACAGCCGTCTCGTCCCTCGCAGCTCCACGACTTCTCTCCAATCGTCGGCGAGGCGCACACCGCGGTGGCCACGCCCGCCGACCTGCTGTTTCACATCCGCGCCGATCGAGTCGACATGTGCTTCGAGTTCGAGCGCCTCCTGCTTGCCAGGCTGGGCGTTGCAGTGACGGTGGTCGACGAGGTGGTGGGGTTTCGCTATTTCGACTCGCGGGATCTGCTCGGTTTTGTCGACGGCACCGAGAACCCGACAGGCGCATCCATGAATGACGCGGCACTCATCGGGGAAGAAGACCCGGACTTCGCTGGCGGAAGCTACGTCATCGTGCAGAAGTATCTCCACAACCTTGACGCCTGGAATGCGCTGCCTGTGCTCACTCAGGAGTACATCATCGGACGCACCAAGTCCGACAACGTCGAACTCGAGGTCTCTGCCGATGAACGCAAATCGCACAAAGACCTCAACACGATCGTTGACGAAGATGGAGTCGAACACGACATTCTTCGGGACAACATGCCGTTCGGCCGACCCGGACATGGGGAGTTCGGCACCTACTTCATCGGCTACTGTCGCGACATCTGGGTGATCGAGCGAATGCTGAGGAACATGTTCATCGGAAACCCCGGCGGCGCGTACGATCGGATTCTGGACTTCTCGACCGCGAAGACGGGCGCCGCGTTTTTCGTGCCATCCATCGAAGTTCTCGAGGCCATCGCTTCTCAGTAAGAGCCAGCGCGCCGCTCACGAAAGTTGGTCCGCATGCTGTCGAACCGCATCTGGATCATGCCGACAGCCGATCGGGCAAGCCGTCCCGGCACCGCGACAATCTATTACCGGTGCGGCACCCAGCGTGGCAAACCTGCGCGCGAGGTGTCAGCAACCCTGACCGAAGCCGAATTCAACCAACTGACGGCTGAATTCATCCAGGCAGAGGTGGGCGTCTACAGCGCGGCTGTTGCACGAAAGCAGAAGAATTCGGCGCGCAACCTCAGGAAGTACTTTGATTCGCCGGACATCGCGACCATCGAGCGACACGGCGCCGACATTAGCTCCGACGTTATTTCGTCGCTCCTGCACTAGCGCATGCCGTTCACATCTGGGGACGGGAGCCTCAGAGTAGTCACAGACGGTGCATAGAAAGCTCATTGGGTCGGCTGCAATTCTCTCAGTACGTACCGAACTAAGGAGAAGCGCCATTATGAATCTCGACCCAACAGGCCCCCGAGGAATGCGACGAATGCTGTCTAACAGGAGAAGCGGATTGATTGCGGTAGGTGCGCTGGCCGTGATGATCGGACTAGCCGGCTGTGCCGCAACATCCTCGTCGGCGACAGCGCCGTCCTCGTCGGCGACAGGGGCGCCCGCGGCGCCCGCCAAGAGCGGCGGCGGATCCAATGCTCGTTCAGGAGCGGCGGAAGGCGGATCAACCGGTACCGTCACCAGCGTCTCCTCGACAGGCTTCACGCTGACGACGGCAGCGGGTCAGAAGGTGACCGTCAAGGAGGCGTCCACCACGACGTACGAGAACGGGACGAGCTCGGCCACGGCCAGCGCAGTGACCAAGGGAGTACCCGTGCTCGTGCTCGGGATGACCAGCAGCACGACTATCACGGCCACGCAGGTTATCGTGCAGCCCACTACCGACGGCGGAACGACGACCTTCACAAAATCGGCCGTGCTCCCCTTCGAGCAGGGCTCGCCGAGCAAGGCAAACCAGGACGGTCAGATCCCGGCGAACTACACCGAGGGATCGGGGACGATCGTCACCGGAACGACTGCCGATAAGGCGACAGAAGTCGCATTGGCTGCCTACCCGGGTGGCGTGGTCGACCGCGTTGTGAAGTTGAGCAACGGCGAGTACGAGGTCCACTACATCGGAGTCAACTGGCCCCACCACATCTTCGTGAGCACGGACTTCAAGGTCGTCGGCGCCTACTAGCCACCGGCCGCGGTAATCGATCAGATCTCGATCACTACGGAAAACACCCAGCCGCTAGCGTGAGGTGATGAGCGACGAACTGGACACCTGGCCACTTCTCAGCAAACTCACCCGCGGAGTGGTGGAATCGAAGCCCGACCTGGCTGCACGGATGGCGCTGAACATTCGGGCGACCCTGGTGTTCTATCGAACTGATGATGGCGTGCCGCTGGCCGAGGTCGAGAACTCCACCCGCACCCATATTGCGGCACTGACCGATCCCGGCGCGACGCTGCGCGAGCGAGATTCAGCCCCGCGAAGGCTGGGGGAGGATCGTGCGCGCGATGGGATCGCTCTCACCGATGTGGCAGATGCCCTCCGGTGTGGAACCAAGTTTCTCTGGGATGAGATCCTGGCCTACGCCCGCGGCCTTGGCACTTCCGATGCCGAACTCGTGGAGCTTGCCTCCCAAATCTGGTTCATGCACGACGCGTTCACGCAGGCGATGACTGCGGGCTATCGGCAGGAACATGCTCGCGCACTACTCTCGCGACAGCAGGAACGACTCGGCCTGCTCTATGGGCTCCTTACAGCCCAGGGGCGCGAGGCAGCGTCGCCGTGGAACGCTGTCGACAGGCTCGGCCTGCCCCGCACGGGAGGATTCGTGGTCGTCGCAGTTGCCGCACCCCACACGGGCCGGATGCCGCTACCGCGCATCGAGCAGACCCTCACGGATTCCCGGATCACTTCCGCGTGGGTGATGACCGGCAATGTTCAACTCGGCGTGGTCAGTGCGATCGACCCGCAGTGGGCAGAGGTGCTCGAAACGAGTTCGCGACCATTGGCGGTTGAGGTGGGGGTGAGCCCCGTTCAACACGACTACGCCCGGATCAGCCTGGCCGTACGTCTGGCGAGAACTGCACTTGCCGCGGCCGTACCCGGCACCCTCAGCTTCTTCACCGACTCGCCAATACTGATGTCTGCCGCGGGTTCGCCGGAGATCAGCGAGCCGATCATGAACTCCGTCTTCGGAGAGCTCATGCGCATTGCCGAGCCCGAACGTACCACCCTGATCAACACCCTATCGGCGTGGATCGACGCCGACGGCTCATTCAACACGGTCGCTGCGGCCCTTTGGGTGCACCCGAACACGATTCGAAATCGGATGCGCCGCATCGCCGCATTGACCGGCCACGATGTATCGCAACCTCGCCAGGCGGCCGAGCTTTATCTGGCACTTGCCACGTATAGGCAGAGAGCCGGACCCGGCATCGACACGACGTGATCCGCGCATCACCCGACGTGTCTCAGCCGCGCGGAGTGGCAACCTGCTTCTTAGAACCCGCCGTACACCTGAAGCTCGTAGATGCTGCCGCCATTCCCGTTGGAGTTGGTGACGGTGAGGCGCACGTAGCGGGCGTTCACCGGCTGGGGCAGGAATGAGTAATTCGTGCGATCGGTGGTGCGGCTTGCCGTGTGGTCGTCGAGGGTCGACCAGGTGACCCCGTCTGTCGAGTACTCAAGTAGATACTCGTATCCACTCGGCAGCTCGAACGTCGTCACCGCGCTCTTGATGCTTGTGACCGAGCCAAGGTCGACCTGAATCCACGCCGGATCGGCGAGGCCAAGACCCTGCGCCCACCGGGTGGAGAGGTCGCCGTCCACAGCCAGGCCTGGAGTATTTGGTTGCGAATATGAGGAGACGGTCACGGATTTGCCGAGGGCAAGGTCGTGGTCCGCGGGCATCGTGACCGTGGTCGCGGCGCTCGGATCGGACTGGTTGTCCTGTGCATCCCTGGCCACCACGGTGTAGCTGTGGGAGGAACCGGGCGTCAGACCGCCGAGGCGCACGGTGGTCGACGCGGTGAGTGCGACCCTGGTGCTGCCGTCGTAGACGGCGTACCCGGTGACACCGACATTGTCAGTGGATGCGGGCCAGCTCAGGTCGAGCAGGCTGGGCAGCTGCACAGTCGCCGCGGGCGCCGCAGGCGTCGACGGAGGCTGGGTGTCACCGCCGGCAGCTGCGGGCTGACCGTAGACCTCCAGCTCATAGATGCTGCCGCCGTTGCCGCTGGTTCCGGTGATGGTCAGCCGCACGTACCGACCGGCGACCGGCGCGGACGGAACCGAGTAGTTGGTCGCTGCCGTGGTGTTCGAGCCGGTGTGATCTTCCACCGTCGTCCAGTGCAATTCATCCGTCGAGGATTCGAGTTTGTACTTGTAGCCGCTCGCCTTCTCGAATGTGGTGATCGCCCCCGAGATGTCGAACTGCTTGCCAAGATCCACCTGGATCCACGACGGGTCCTGCAGACCAAGGCCCTGCGCCCACCGGGTGGAGAGGTCACCGTCCACGGCGTTCGTTGGGTAGTTCGTCTCCGAATCCGAGGAGGCAGTCACCTGCTTGTTCAGCGCGAGGTCTCCTCCTGCAGGCGTGGTCGCCGTGAGCGCCGGGCTTGGTGCCGACTCGTTGCCGGCCGCATCCCGTGCCGTCACAGTGAACGTGTACGTCGTATTCGCGGTCAGGCCGGTCACCCGCACGCTGGGATCCTGGCTCGCGCTCACCAGCGTGCCGTTGGCAAACACCGAGTAGCCGGTGACACCCACGTTGTCGGTGGAAGGAGCCCAGCTGAGGTCGGCCACCGTCGGGAAGTTCGTCGTGGCCGACGGCCTGCCCGGGGTAGTCGGCGAGACAGTTTCGGCCGGCGTGGGGTTCGGGTCGAGGTACTGGTATTTCGACTGCAGTCCGGCGTTGTTCACGATGCTGGCAGGCAGCTGGTCGCAACTCGCCACGGTGGAGTTGTTCGTAATCGTGTCGTTGGTGCTGTTGAACTGAGTGGAGTAGTTTGCGTTGGTCGTGTAATTGCGATCCGCAACGTTGTCCATGCCGTGGTTCATCAGAAGCCACTGGTACGAGATGTTGCAAAATGCGTTCTGGGTGAGATGCCAGTATCGGCTGCCCTCATCCTGGTAGATCGCGCCGTAGGCGGGCGGTGGAACATCGGTGATGAGGTTGCCCGAGATCACACTGTTCGGGCTGACGCTGAGCGTGTAGATCGCGCCGCCGTCGGCCTGCAGCTTCATGATGTCGCTGATGACGTTGTCGACGACCGTAGTGTTCGTGCTGGGTGTCGGGGTGTCGTAGATCGGTACGCCGGAGTTGCCCGGGTAGTTGTAGTCACCGCCCTGATCGGTCAGCCCCCAGCCCCAGCCGACCGAGATTCCGCTGTACGGCAGGTCATAAACCTTGTTGTGCTCGATGGTGGTGTGGTCTGTGTACGTCGCGAGGATGCCGACCGAGCCGGTGTAGATGTCCGCGACGTTGGTGACGACGTTGTTGCTCACCAAAGTGCTCCTGGTCACCGAGCGCGTGTCGGTGGGATGGTGGTCGATCACGTCGGTACCGCCGACCTGAACACCGGTCGCGGCGATGTCGGTGAAGACGTTGCCAACGATGTTGGTGCCCTGGCTGCCGGTGTTGAGGTTCAGGCCCACGGCGCCGAGGTTCGTGAAGCGGTTGCCGCTGAACGACACGTTGTGACCGTAGGTCACATTCACGGCTCCGGGGGTCTTCTTCCAGTTAAGGCGGGTGGAGTCGAAGGTCGGATTGTCGTCGCCGACGATGCGGAAGCCAGCCTGGCCCTCGATCATGCCGTCTGAGGAGCTGGGATCGAGCCAGGTCGAATACGAGAAGGTGATGCCTGTGAAGGACACGTTGCTCACCCGCTTGTCAATGGTGCCGTTGAGGTCGACCAGGTCCTGCACCGTAGGCACGGTGACGGTCGCGGTGGCGAGGTTCTGGCCCGCCTTCGGCATGTAGTAGAGGTTGCCCGCGGCCTGGTCGAGGTACCACTCCCCGGGGGTGTCGAGCAGTTCGTAGGCGTTCTCGATCCAGGCGGGGTTCTGGATCTCTTGACCCTCGTGAAGATTCGCATTGTTCCAGCACGGCTGCTGAATGGTCATCGCGTTGCCCACGATCGACTCGACCGGGCAGCGGTCGAGCATCCAGCCCCAGCGACTCACCACCTCCATGTTCTTCTGATTCTTGTACGCGTCGAGGCTGGTGTCGGTGATCGTGTATCCGGTCGCGGTTTTCGTGAACCCGCTGGGGTTGTTTCCGCTGCGCGCGCGGGTCTCCAACTCGCCATTCACGTACAGCTGACGGGTGTTGAGGTTGCCGACGTGCGTCTCGTATATGCCCTTGGACGCGTCCGAGAGCGTCCAGCCTTTGATCGACTTGCCGCCGCTGATCACCGGATGCGCACCCGGCGCGGCCTCGTACGTGACCGTGTGACCGTTTTGGCCGGAGTCAAGGGCGCTCAGCGCGAAGGTACGGTCGAGAGTGTAGGTACCGCCAGCGAGCACGACATCGATATCGCCTTTCGCGTTCTTGTTGATCGTGCGCACGGCGTCGCGTGCCGTCTCGAGCGAGCGAAACGGATGTGTCTTGGTGCCGAGTTGCGGACCGCTGCCCGTTGCGGCGACGTAAATCGAAATCGACTTGGGCTGAACGGAAGCGGTTGACGCGGCGTTCGCGGCGGCCGGCGCGAGCAGCGACGTGCCCACGATTGCGACGCTCGCGACGATCGTCGCGGACCGCCACGCGCCAGAAGAGTGACGTAAGAAGTTCGACATTGAATTCCCAATCGGTGAGGTGGAACGCGTGCGGATCAACCGGGCTTTGTGAGTGTGAAGTCGGATAAGTCTTACATATTTGCCAGATAGATTGCATCTATTCTCAAAAAGATTCAGTCAAGATACGACCCGAGCCAGCAAACACCTAGTCCTGGAGTGAATAGATCGCAGACGGATCCTCTCAAAGAGCCGGATACATACGATACAAAGAGCCGTCCGTGTTCGGCGGCGGCTTTGTCTCTGATCGGTGCGCTAAGTGGATCTAACGCGACGTAGTTATTGCGGGAGCAGTACGAGTCGTCCCACCGCCACGACGATGGTGAGGGCGAGGATGACGAGATTCATCACAACCGCCTTGCCCTCCTTACGGCGCGCGTGAGTAGCCACGGCTCCAACCATGACGATCGCAAGCCCGATGGCTGCCACCGGGGTGAGGGCGGGCACAACGCGGGTGACTCCCGGCAGGATGAGTCCGAGTGCGCCAAGAATTTCGGCCACCGCGATCAACCGGATAAGGCTGGGTCGAACCTCGGGGAATGACGCTCGCAGCTTGATGCTGGGCCGAAGGGCTTTGGTGATTCCCGAGATAAGAAAGACAACGGCGAGCAGAATCTGGGCTATCCAGAGAATGATGTTCATCACGGAATTCCTTTTGACTTGCTAATAATTACTGTTAGTGCGTTGCCTATCTTGAGTTAGTTTTGAAACGCTTACAAAAGGCACAATCGTGTTCGTGGCGAACTAGAGGATCAAGATGGCGATTCGTAGGCGGGCAGCCGAAGAGGCGTCCGTGGCCGATCACGGCGAATCTCGGATGTCCGACTATGAGAGTGCGTGCATGGTGGGCGGTCGGGGTGAGGCCATCCGCGGTGTACTCGGCCACATCGGCGACAAATGGAGCCTTCTGATCGTCGGTGCGCTTTCCGTAGGACATCGGCTGCGGTTCACCGAGCTCCAACGGCACATCCCCGGCATCTCGCAACGCATGCTCACGGTGACCCTCCGCCACCTGGAGCGTGACGGCCTTGTGAGTCGCACCACGTATGCCGAGGTCCCGCCCCGAGTTGAATACGAGCTCACCGACATCGGCAGAACCCTTATTGAGCCGGCTCGTGTACTGAGTCGCTGGGCGATAGGCAGCTACACCACCATCCTCGACAGCCGCGAACGGTTTGATGCCGCCGCGCAACTGAAGGCGACGCGAAGGTCAGATCGGTAGCGCCCCATTCCCAGTGGTGCGCGGCATCTCCCACAGACGATCAAAAGGCGCATTAACCCCAAGGGATCAACCCACGGAGCCATTGCGAACCCGTGCTCCTCGCGCGGCCACTGAGCGCTGATAAGTGCCGGCGTCTTCCACGGGACGATTCTCGAAACCGCGCCGCATTGGCATCGGGCATCCGAAAGTCCCGTCGCGTCAGTGCCGTCGCGGGTCGGTGCGCCGAGTAGCGCAAGACCGCGACTCTCGGATAACTTTCAGGAAACCCGAACGAAAGAGTTCTCATGCCTGAATCGCCCGACTCGCCCGAAAAGGCCACCCCTCTTCCAACCGCTCCGCCATCGGTGCCTGCCGGGTGGTACCCGACCCCTGACGGAAAGCAAAAATACTGGGACGGCACCGCC
>JAUZFR010000128.1 GCA_030840335.1 Actinomycetota bacterium
TTGTCGAGTTGTATCGTGACGATTTCCGTATCGCCGATCGCCACCGTCGTGCCGAGGGTGGCGGGATACGGACCGGCGCTCAGCCCTCCCGGGCCCGACGCGAGCTTCAACGTTCCGAACATGTCAAGCGCTCGACCGCCGACGTTGCGCACCGCGGCGAGGACCACCGGTCGTCCGTCATCGGCTCGCTCAGCGGTTAGTGAGTCGATCGTGAAGTCGGCGGCCGGAGGCCCACCCTGCCCGACCGAAAGGTAGACGCGGATTCCGACGCGATTCACGATCGTGACCCCACCGCCATCCGCTGGCGCAAGTCGCGTCTCGGCCCACACGGCGGCATAGTCCTCCCCCGGTGCTGCATCAGTGGGAATCGAGATGGTCACGTTCGCCGTCACCGCGCCGCGACCGGGAACAGCCGACTCACCGGGGTCGACCGATATCCAGGTCGAGACTTCGTTTCGGGCACGCCCGGCGGCGCCGATGAACGACCCGCCGGTGATTGAGGCCGCAGCCGCGTACAGGTTGACGTGAGCTGCGGACGTCGACCCGTTTGCGACTTCGATGCGGCGATGGATTGTCGTTCCCGGCGCCACATGGTCGACGATGTAGAGCTTCGCCCGAGGGTCTTTGGCCGTGCCCGCGGGCACGTCGACGAGCCGCAGGCCGATCGTTCCGGGCGGCGCACCGCTCGATGTAGCGGATGCCCGCGCCGCGGCTGGCGAGACGGCAGCGAACACCAACAAGAGACCGACGATGATGCGAAGCGCGAGGCTCCCGAAGGCGCGCGACCAACCGAGCGCGCGCGACCAACCGGATGCTCGTGCCCGCGGCAGCCTGTGCATGGTGTCGCTCAGAGAACGGAGTGGGTGATGGTCGCCGAGTAGACGCCGGCGGCCGTGCCTCCGGGGACAGTGACGGTGATCGTCGGGTTCCAGGTGGCTGAGTTGTCACCCGTGATCCCGGTCGCGGTGATCGCGGGAGAAACCCCGGTCAGATTGCCCGGATTGTTCGCGGTGAAAGTGGCTGTACCGACTTTCGCGATGGCTCCCGCGGTGTAGGCGACCGCGCTGGCAGCGAGTGCCGGGCCGGCTGGCGGGGTAAACGCGCTCGAGATGACACTGACGACCCAGCCGGAGCCCGCTGGCGCGCCCCGCGCGTCGCTCACCTGCACCTGGCCAAGAGATCCCGTAATCGTTCCGCCGCCAACAGTATTGGCGAGGGTGCCGAGACTTCCGGCGTCAACCGGCACGGTGATCGACAGCACGCCGCCCTGTACCGTGATTGTCGCGGTGCTGGTGCCGGTAGTGTCCGCAGAAGCCGGCATCGAAGTTCCCAGCGCGAAGATCGCACCGAGACTCAGGGCGAGGCCGCCGGCAAGCACCGAGTGCACCTTTCGGCGCCGCGACCGTTTCGCGAACGGATTTCTGCCGAATAGTCTGTCGATGCCGTTAAGCGATTCGTCCATTGTCATACCCCCAGGTCGCTGCCACACTGCAGCGTCAGTTCTGTACCAGGCCGGTCCCGCAAAGGCCTTTCGCCGAGCAGAAGTCCCCCGAGCGTCCACCCGCCCTGATCGTGGACAATGCTCATTGAACCTCACATCCTTCTTGCCGAGAAGGGCCTTTAGTCCTGCCGACCGATACCGTTGGATGGTCATGACGCGCATCATCGCCGGGTTCGCCGGATCCCTCACCCTCGCCGTTCCGTCGGCGGGAACTCGCCCAACGAGCGATCGGGTGCGGGAGGCGATCTTTTCCGCACTCGAGTCACGCGACCTCATCGACGGAGCGCGCGTGCTCGATCTTTACGCGGGTACCGGTGCCCTCGGGCTCGAAGCGGCGTCCCGCGGAGCGGCATCCGTGACGCTGGTCGACAACAGCGTCGCGGCTACGTCGGCTTGTCGCAGAAACGCCAGCCACATCTCGAAGGCCGCGCCGAAGCGGCGAAGTGTCGCGATCGAGGTCAGCGGCTCACCCGTCCAGGCCTTCGTGACCGGTGCCCGCCAGTTCTGGGACATCGTCTTCATCGATCCCCCCTACGAACTGGGTGCGGCCGAGGTCGCGCACAACCTGGAGGCCCTCGTTCCGCGACTCGACCCGGGTGCGGTGGTGGTGCTCGAACGCAGCTCACGCGATCCGGCCCCTGTGATGCCCGACGGCCTCGAACTCGACCGCCGCAAAGACTACGGGGACACGTCGCTGTACTGGCTCAGCCCGACCACGTAGTTCCGCTGGAGGTAGTTCCCCTAGAGCGCCTCGATCCAGTTCGTCACCGCGGCCAGCGGGCCACGCACGAGGCTGTAGATCGAGCTCGTTCCGCGCTTCTCGACCGTGACGAGTCCAGCTTCCCGGAGAGCGGTGAGGTGCTGCGTGACTGATGGCTGCGCGATGCCCAGTTCTGTTGCCAACGCGCCGACAGACAGTTCGCTCGCCGCAAGCAACTCGAGTATTCGGCGACGCCGCGCATCCCCGATGAGCGTAAAGATGTCGGGTGCCGCGAGGTGGTTCGGGCTCATCCGCGGCCGCCATTCCAGTCTTCATACGGATCCCAGCCACCGCGCGCGGTATACGCACGGCCGTCGACCAGCACACCCGACCCTTCGACCACCCGACCGATCTCTCGGAAGCCTCCCGGCCGCGTTGCTGACGGCAGAAACGTCGCCAGCAGCGAGTGATCCTCGCCGCCGTCGAGCGCCTGGCGACCTCCGATCGCGGCCAGCTGCAGCTCGAGAGCAACTCCGCTCGCAGCGGCGATTCGCCGCGCATCGAGGGCAAGTCCGTCGCTGATGTCGATCATCGAAGTGGCACCGGCGATCGCGGCCAAGCGGCCGTCCGATATTGGCGGCGTCGGCGCGAGCTGGGAGCCGACCAGCTCAGGATGCTCGGTGCGGAGATTGACGCCCGCCATCACCGAGGGCTCCCCGTCTACCATCCCAGCCGAGAACAACAACTGCAGTCCGCCTGCCGCCGCGCCAAGTTTGCCCGACACGGCGAGCACATCGCCGACTCGCGCACCCGAACGCAAGACGGGATCCCGCCCCTCGAGGTCGCCGAACGCGGTCACCGCGATGGTCAGAGTTGGCGACACAGACAGGTCGCCGCCGACCACTCCGCAGGTCGGCGCCATCTCCTCGCATCCGAGCCGCAGCCCGTCCGCGATGGCCTCGAGAAACGACACAGTGGTGTCAGCAGGAGCGGCGATCGCGACGACAAGGCCGGTGGGTACCGCTCCCATGGCCGCGACATCTGCGAGATTGGATGCGGCGGCTTTCCACCCCAGGTCGTAGGGAGTCGACCAGGCCAGTCGAAAGTCCGGGCCGTGAACCATCATGTCCGTCGTGACCACGTAGCGGCCATCAGGCGCGGCGAGCACGGCTGCGTCGTCACCGGGACCGAGCAGCTGGGCTGAGGACGCGGGCAGACGCGGAAAAATCCGTGCGAGGGTCGCTGTCTCCCCGATCGAGCCAAGGGTCGAGGTTTCGGTCATGCAGTCAACGCTAGACGGCCCGAGGCCTTCCCGGCTTCCGTTCATACTCGACGCGATACCCTGAACTCGATGAAAGCAAAGCCCGGGCTGGCCGTTGCGGCCGTTGCGATTCTCGGCCTTCTGACCGGATGCGCACCAACCGTCGCACTCAAGCCCGCAGCCGACGCCACGAGCGCGGCCTGTGCCGGCGTCATCGCGCGACTTCCCAGGACGGTCTCGACCCTCGACCAGCGGGAGACAAACGCGCAGGGCACGAGCGCCTGGGGAACACCCGCCGACATCTACCTGCGCTGCGGCGTCGCGGTCCCTGCCCCCACATCGACGCTCGTCTGCATCACCGTCGACGGGGTCGACTGGCTTCGCAACGACAGCTCGGCCCCGCTGTACGTCTTCACGACCTACGGACGCACCCCAGCCGTCGCGGTGACTGTGAACTCGAAGAACGTCAACGCCGACGGCAATGCCGCGCTCACCGACGTCGAACAGGCGGTGGCGAGCATCCGATCGCAGCACCGCTGCATCGCGACCTCTGAAGTATTGCGCGGCGGCCAGCCAGTCGACCCGACAACACCCACCCCGGGCGCGACGCCGACTCCCGGCCCAACCCCGTAGCGCGACGACCTAGCGAACGGTTTGGAGCCCGAGTTCGATGAGCTCGTCGATCAGCTGCGGGTAGCTCATCCCGGTGGCGAGCCAGCACTTCGGGAACATCGAGATGGGCGTGAAGCCGGGCATGGTGTTCAGCTCGTTGATGACAAAGCCGGACTCCGTGAGAAAGAAGTCCGCCCGCGCCAACCCCGCGCCGCCGATCGCGTCGAACGCCCGCGCCGCGAAATCGCGCACCTGAGCGGTCTGGTGGTCCGTGAGCGTCGTCGGACAGACGACGTCGATGCCCAGCGCGTCCAGGTACTTCGCGTCGAAGTCATAGAACTCGCGCCCGCTGACGACGATCTCGCCAGCGAGCGAGACTCGCGTCGCACCGCCATTCCGTCCGGCAAGCACCCCGCACTCGATCTCTCGCCCGACGATCGTGGCCTCGATGAGAACTTTCGAGTCTTCCGCCAGCCCGATTTCCATGGCGCCGGCAAGCCCGGCGGCATCAAGCACTTTGGTGACGCCGACGCTCGAACCCGCGCGCGCGGGCTTGACGAAGACGGGCCAGCCGAGAGCGCGCGCGTCGGATACGACGGAGGCGGGATCATCCTGCCATTCGCGCGACGAGACCGTGATTCCGGGGGCGACGGGGATGCCTGCCTGCGCGAACACGATCTTCGCGAAGTGCTTGTCCATACCCAGCGCGGATGCGAGCACGCCGTCGCCGACGTACGGAATCCCGATCAGTTCGAGCAACCCCTGCAGGGTCCCGTCCTCACCCCAGCGCCCGTGCAGGATCGGGAACACCACGTCCACGGTTCCGAGCGAATGCGTTGAGCCGTCGGTGTCGATGTATCGAAACTCGCGCGACGCGGCAGAATCCGGCCAGACGATTCGCGTGCCGTTGTCGTGGATCTCGGGCATGTCCTGCGGATTGAGCACGAACTTCTGCGCACGATCCTCCTCGAGAGTGAACGCGCCTTCGCGCGTGATGCCGATCGGGATGACGTCGTACTTGTCGCGATCGATCGCCTCGAGCACACCGCCGGCCGTCGCACAGCTGATCGTGTGCTCTGACGACCTGCCGCCGAAGAGAAGGGCGACGGTCAGTTTCGGCACAGCTACTCTCCCTGGGGAATCGGATCGGTGGTGAGATGCGGCGCGATATCGCGCGGGTCAAGCGTACCGGCCAGCACCTCAGCGACCTGGCTGACGATCGGCATTTCGACGCCCTTGGCGAGTGCCAGTTCGAGGATGGGCGCCACCGACGACAGGCCCTCCGCGGTCTGGTTCATCTGCTTGATCACTTCGGAGAAGCTGTAGCCCTGGCCGAGGAGTCGGCCAGCGGTGTTGTTACGCGAGAGAGGCGATTCGCAGGTGGCGATGAGGTCGCCGAGGCCCGCCAGTCCGGCGAGGGTCTCCGTGCGACCACCATAGGCGACCGCGAAGTCCGTCATCTCGGCAAGCCCCCGCGTGATGATCGAGGCCTTGGTGTTCTCGCCGTATCCGACGCCGTCGACGATGCCGATAGCGACGGCGATGAGGTTCTTGAGCACGCCGCCGAACTCTGTTCCGATGACATCCGTGTTCACGAACGAACGGAAATACCGGTTCGTCGCAACCATCGCGACCGCCGTCGCCGTATCGCGACTCTCGGATGCGATCACGGCGGCCGTCGGCTGCTCCTTAGCGATTTCGAGTGCAAGATTCGGACCGGATGCGACGGCCACGCGCTCGGGAGAAAGCCCCAGTTCCTGGTACAGCACCTCGCTCATCCGGAACCGTGTGCCCTTTTCGACGCCCTTCATCAGGGAGACCACCACGGAGTCGGCGGGGAGCAGATCGCCCACCGCGCCCAGGTTCTCCCGCAGCGACTGGCTCGGTACGGAAATATACACCTGCGTCGCGCCATCCAGTGTCTCGGCGAGGCGCGAGCTTGCGCGGAGTGACCGCGGCAGGTTGATACCGGGCAGGTAGTCGCTGTTGCGCTTCGACTCCGAGATCTCCCGGGCGAGTTCTGGGCGCCTGGCCCACAACACGACCTCGGCGCCCGCGTCGGCAAGGATTTTCGCAAAGGTTGTCCCCCACGAGCCCGCACCGAGAACGGCGACTCGCGTGCGTACGGGCTGCACGATCTCAGGAAGGCTCAATGCGACCCGTCTCCGACTGGTTGTGTTCGGCCGGATCCCAGCGTTTGTCCGGAGATTTTTCGCCTCGGATGTCTTCGAGCATGGCGGTGATGTCGTTCATCAGCAGGTTGGTCGCGTTGGCGAGCATCGCGGTATCGATCGGTTTCCCGCGGAACTCGGACAGGTCAACCGGTGGTCCGAACCGCACGATCACTTTCTTTCGCGGGAACAGGCTGATGCGCTTCGAATACTGCGGAAGGATGTGCTGGCTACCCCACTGCGCGGCCGGGATGAGCGGGATGTTCTGCTCGAGTGCAGTGCGCACGGCACCGAACTTGCCGCGCATCGGCCAGAGATTCGGATCGCGGGTGAGTGACCCCTCGGGATAGATGACGATCGCGAGACCGTCCCTCACGATCTGCCCGGCACCGGCGAGCGGATCGTTCGAACGTGAGTGCCCGCTGCGCTGCACAGGCACCTGGCCGGACTTGCGCATGAGAGCACCAAGCACGGGCACCCTGAACAGGGATTCCTTCGCAAGGTAGCGCGGCATTCGCCCGATTTTGTACATGGCGACGCCGACGACCAGCGGGTCGATGTTGCTGTAGTGGTTTGGGGCAAGAACGAAGGCGCCCGTCGCGGGCACGTTCTCGCGTCCCTGGATGTCGAATTTCGCGATCGCCTGCATCGGAGGCAGCGCGAGGGCAGCCAACAGTCGGAAGATCGGTGTCTTCTCTGACCGGGGTTTTGCCGCGACCTTCGTTTGCTTCGATCGGGTGTCGTGTGGTGGCGTCTTCGTCACCAGCGAATTATCCCTCGTATTCGAAGTCGGCGCCGAGTAACTCCAGCTTGTCGATGAAGTGCTCGTAGCCGCGGCTGATGATGCCCACGCCGCTGATCGTCGACGTGCCGTCGGCTGTGAGCGCGGCGATCAGGTGACTGAACCCACCGCGGAGGTCAGGAATCGCGATGTCGGCTCCGTGGAGTGGCGTCGGACCGGTGATCACTGCGGCCTGCTCGAATTCGCGGCGAGCGACGCGGCGAGCGTAACCGGCGAGCCCGCTCTTGTGAACGACGATGTTCGCGCCCATCTCGATCAGCGCATCCGTGAATCCGAAACGGTTCTCGTACACCGTCTCGTGCACGATCGAGACGCCATTGGCCTTGGTCAGCGCAACGATGAGTGGCTGCTGCCAGTCGGTCATGAAGCCCGGGTGAACATCCGTCTCGACGACGACGGGCTTCAGCGGACCACCGGGGTGATAGAACCGGATGCCGTCTTCATGGATGTCGAATGCCCCGCCCACCTTGCGGAAGATGTTGAGGAAGGTCATCAGCTCCTGCTGCCTCGCACCCTCGACGAAGATGTCGCCTTCTGTGGCGAGAGCGGCGGACGCCCAGCTCGCGGCCTCGTTGCGATCGAACAGCGCGCGGTGTTCGTACCCGCGGAGGGTTTCGACACCCTCGATGAAGATCACCCGGTTGGGCTCCACGTTGATGATCGCGCCCATCTTCTGCAGGATCGCGATGAGGTCCATAATCTCGGGTTCGATGGCCGCGTTCTTGAGCTCAGTGACGCCCGCCGCGCGAACGGCGGTGAGCAGCACCTGCTCAGTCGCGCCGACGCTGGGGTAAGGCAGTTCGATCTGCGCGCCCTTGAGCCCGTTGGGAGCCGTGAGCCGGATGCCCTCGTAGCTCTTGTCGACGACCGCACCGAACGCCCGAAGCGCGTCGAGGTGGAAGTCAATGGGCCGGTCGCCGATGCGGCAGCCGCCGAGGTCGGGGATGAGCGCTTCGCCGAGGCGGTGCAGAAGTGGCCCGCAGAACAGGATCGGGATGCGGCTGGAACCGGCGAGAGCGTCGATCTCGGCGAAGTGAGCCTTCAGTACATTGCTCGGATCGAGCAACAGTTCGCCGGGTGCGATCTCGGTCACCGAAACACCGTAGGCATTCAGCATTCCGGTGACGACGCCGACATCGCTGATGTCGGGCACGTCCTTCAGAACGCTGGGAGTCTCGCCGAGGAGTGCCGCGACCATGGCCTTGGTCGCCAGGTTCTTGGCACCGCGAACCTTGATTCGACCGCGCAGCGGTTTTCCGCCATGGATCACGATCTTGTCGGACTTCAGTCCGACACGCTCTCCAGCCTTTTGGGCATCAGTGAGGATCGAGCTCATTCATTTCACCGGCAATGTCTTGGGCCGCCAGGGTTCACGGCGGGCTTCGAACTCAGTAATTCGCGCCTCATCACGCAGGGTTAGACCAATGTCGTCCAGGCCTTCGAGCAAACGCCATCTAGTGTAATCATCGATCTCAAACGGGACCACAAGCTCGCCGATGGTCGCTACCTTCTCCTTCAGGTCGACCGAAATCCGGATTCCGGGCTCCGCATCGATGAGCGCCCAGATCTTTTCGGCATCGTCTTCACTGATTTGTCCGGCGAGAAGCCCCTGTTTGCCCGAGTTTCCGCGGAAGATGTCGCCAAACCGCGGGCTGAGCACAGCGTTGAAGCCGAAGTCGCGAAGCGCCCACACCGCGTGCTCGCGACTCGATCCGGTGCCGAAATCCGGGCCCGCAATCAGAATTCCGCCCTGCGCGTACTCGGGCTGATTGATGACGAAGTCCGGGTCCTGGCGCCACGCGTAGAAAAGCGCGTCGTCGAATCCGGTCTTCGTAACCCGCTTGAGGAACACCGCGGGGATGATCTGGTCGGTGTCGACATTCGAACGCTTCAGCGGAACCGCAGCGCCGGTCACAACAGAGATCTTGTCCATCAGTTGCTCACCTCGTGGCTCGAACTTGCTCCTGGCCGCGAGAAGCCGTCAACGTAATCCGGGTCGATATCGATGGTGCGCGCGCCGCGGTTCGACGGGTTTCCCGAGGCTTCGGCCGATGCAAAGTCTCCGGTCACGAAATCGGTCGGTGTGCCCACACCGAGATCCCACGGGCTCGACAGCGTGCCGCGAATCGCGGTCGCAGCGGCAACCAATGGCGACACCAGGTGCGTGCGTCCGCCCTTGCCCTGCCGACCCTCAAAGTTGCGGTTCGAGGTGGATGCGCAGCGCTCGCCCGGCGCGAGTTGGTCGGGGTTCATGCCGAGACACATCGAGCATCCCGCGAATCGCCACTCAGCACCGAATTCTTCGACGATCTTGTCGATGCCTTCGGCCTCGGCCTCGATGCGCACCCGGGCGCTGCCCGGGACGACCATGACGCGAACACCGTCCGCCTTCTTCTGGCCCTTAATGATCGACGCGAACGCCCGGAGGTCTTCGATGCGGCTGTTGGTACATGAGCCCATGAACACGGCATCAACGCGGATGTCCTTCATCGGTGTGCCCGCCGCGATGTCCATGTATTCCAGCGCGCGCTCTGCCGTCGCTCGTTCGTTCGGGTCGATGATCGACGCGGGATCCGGCACGGCCTCGCTGAGCGAAACACCCTGGCCCGGGTTCGTTCCCCATGTAACGAATGGCTCGAGCTCGTTGGCGTCGAGGTAGACCTCGGCGTCGAATACGGCGTCGTCGTCGGTTGCCAGCGTGTTCCAGTATTCGACCGCGGCATCCCAGTCGGCGCCCTCGGGGGCGTGCGGTCGACCCTTGAGGAAGTCGTACGTCGTCTGGTCGGGTGCGACCATGCCGGCGCGAGCGCCTGCTTCGATCGACATGTTGCAGATCGTCATGCGGCCATCCATGGAGAGCGAACGGATGGCGCTGCCACGGTACTCGAGCACGTAGCCCTGGCCGCCGCCCGTGCCGATTTTCGCGATGATCGCGAGAATGATGTCCTTGGCCGTGACGCCCGCGCGCAGTTCGCCCTCAACCGTGATGGCCATCGTCTTGAATGGCTTGAGCGACAGGGTCTGTGTCGCGAGAACGTGTTCGACCTCGCTCGTACCGATGCCGATGCCCATTGCGCCGAATGCGCCGTGGGTCGAGGTGTGCGAGTCGCCACAGACCACGGTGATACCGGGCATAGTGAGCCCGAGCTGTGGTCCGACAACGTGCACGATGCCCTGCTCGATGTCGCCGAGTGAGTGCAGGCGAATTCCGAACTCGGCGGCGTTCCGGCGCAGAGTGTCGATCTGGGTGCGGCTCGTCAGGTCGGCGATCGGTCTGTCGATCGCGAGCGTCGGCGTGTTGTGGTCTTCGGTCGCGATAGTGAGGTCTGGGCGACGAACTGGGCGTCCGGCCATCCGAAGCCCGTCGAAGGCCTGCGGACTGGTGACCTCATGGACGAGGTGGAGGTCGATGTAGATGAGGTCGGGGGCATCGTTCTCGCCCTTGGCGACCAAGTGGGCGTCCCACACCTTCTCGGCGAGTGTGCGAGGGGATTGGTTCGAGGGGAAATCAGTCATTAATGCGGTCTTTCTTCGTGTTCACAGGTCAGCCAACGACGGACTCCGCGACGAGGGAGGCCTGAGGGATTAGGACTCGTCGCGGCGACGAAGAAGAAGACGATCGAACTGCATCCATCGAGGTTATCATCCGTTCCCGGGCGAATGCGGAAGGCCGCGGCGCGATCCCGCAGCTACGGACGGCGAGCGTTAGTAGCTGGTCTGGCCCGAAACACTGGAGGTCGGGAAGCAGGCGGACAGCGAGTTGATCGTCAACTGGGGACCATCGACAAACGCGACCGTGAAGCTGTAGCCATCAGCCGACTTCAGGTCGAGGGTCGACTTACCGTCGTCGCCCGTGCTCTTGAACACGCTCCAGCCCGATTTGTTCGTCCAGTTGGCCGCGATTGCAGACAGGATGGCGTCGTCGTCGACGCCGTCTTTCAGACTCAACGTCTCTGTTCCTGGCCAGTACGACTGGTCGTCGTGGCCGACGCACGGGAAGATGACTTTCGAGGTCTTGGTCTGTTGCGTGCTGGTGACTTGCGCGTCTGGCACGAAGCCGGCGATCTGGCTCTCGAGCTGCAGGGTGAGGTCTTTTGCGCTCTTCAGCGTCACCGTCGTCCCGGGGCCGGACGCGCAACCGCTCACCACTGCGACAACAGCAATGGTGACAGCCGCGGCGACAACGCCCGCGACAAGTCGGATTCGGTGCACAGTGCGCTCCCTCGAACCAGGATGGTCTTGTTCGCACGATAGCGGCGAGGACCCCCTGAGGACGACTCCCTGTTTCGGGGGTCAGTTCGTGTCGGATGCCCGCTTCGCGTCCATTCTCAGCTTCATCAGGCTCGCGATTGTGGCGATCCCCATCGACGCAACAATCACGGCCAGAGAGGCGAGCGTTCCGATCTCCGGAGCCCATTCGACCGACTTGCCGCCATTGATGAAGGGAACGGTGTTCTCGTGCAGGGCGTGCAGCACGAGCTTCACTCCGATGAAGGCGAGGATGAACGCGATCCCGTAGGTCAGATAAACGAGCTTGTTGATCAGGTTGCCGAGCAGGAAGTAGAGCTGGCGGAGCCCCATCAGCGCGAAGACGTTTGCCGCGAAGACGATAAACGCATTCTGGGTGATACCGAAGATCGCGGGAATGGAATCCAGCGCGAACAGGAGGTCCGTACTCCCGATTGCGATGAACACGATGAGGATCGGTGTGAACTTGCGGTGTCCGTCGACGGTTGTGCGCAGCTTGACGCCATCGAAGCGATCGGTGATCGGTATGCGCTTTCGCAGGAACCGGATGACTCCGCTCTCCATCTCCTCCGTCTCGTGTGGGTCCGATCGAACCTGTTGGATCGCGGTGTAGAGCAGGAAGGCACCGAACAGGTAGAAGATCCAGGAGAAATTCTCGATCAGGGTCGCGCCCAGAAGGATGAACACGCCTCGCAGCACGAGCGCGATGACGATGCCGACCATCAGCACTTCCTGCTGCAGCGGTCGCGGCACCGAGAATCTCGCCATGATGATCACGAAGACAAAGAGATTGTCGATGCTCAGGCTGTACTCCGTGAGCCAGCCCGCGATGAACTGGCCTGCGTGTTCCGCGTCGCCGAGCGCCCAGAGCAGTACCGCGAACACCAGGGCGAGGGCGACGTAGAACCCGATCCAGATGCTCGACTCGCGCGGCGAAGGGATGTGCGGTCTGCGGTAGGCGAGAACGAGGTCAGCAATGATGATGAGCACCATCACGACCAGCGAGCCGATCTCAAACCAGGCGGGGATTGCGAGTTCCAAAGTGGGACGTCCTTTGTGGGGGCGGCATTATGGGCCGACTGCAGCAGTCATGGCCGAAAGTCTCTCCCGCATCCGTCAATCGGAATTGCTTCGATCGGATGCCGCCGTGCCCGGAGATTCCGTCGCATGACGGAAACTCGTGATGACGATCACGGCGAGGTGGGATACTCCCCTTCGCAGCATCGAGCCTATCGGTTACACGCGGCGATTCTCCGCGGCTATCCCGAGATAGCGTTCAATTCGGCGACGACATCGGCGGGCAGCTCGAGCCCTGCGCCAGCAATGTTGTCGCGCAGGTGGGCGACCGATGACGTGCCCGGGATGAGCAGGATGTTCGGCGAGCGCTGCAGAAGCCACGCCAGTGCGACCGACATCGGGGAGGTCTCGAGACGCTCGGCAACGTGGGTGAGGATGTCGGACTGCAGCGGCGAGAATCCGCCGAGCGGGAAATACGGCACATACGCGATGCCCTGCTGCGCGAGGGAGTCGATAAGCGCGTCATCCTGTCGATTGGCGATGTTGTAGAAGTTCTGGACTTGCACGATGGGGGCGATGGCTTGCGCCTCGGCGATCTGCTCGGCGTTTACGGTGCTGATACCGAGGTGCCTGATCAGTCCCTCCTGCTGCATTTCGGCCATCGCCGTGAAGGGTTCTGCAATCGATCCCGGAGTCGGGCTCTCGAGGCCGCCGACCCGCAGGTTGACCACGTCGAGCGCGTCGAGACCGAGGTGCTGGAGGTTTTCGTGAACACCCCGGCGGAGGTCATCCGGTGACAGTGCCTGCGGCCAGCCGCCCTTGCCGTCACGGAACGCGCCGACCTTGGTCACGATGTGGAGGTCCGCAGGGTACGGGTGCAGTGCTTCCTTGATGAGTTCGTTCGTCACATATGGGCCGTAGTAGTCGGACGTGTCGATATGGGTGATCCCCAGTTCGATCGCGGTCTTCAGGACGGCGAGGGCTTCCGCACGGTCTGCGGGCGGTCCGAACACGTGGGGGCCGGCAAGCTGCATTGCGCCGTAGCCGACGCGAGTCAGAACGAGGTCGCCCGCGAGAGTGAAGGTGCCGCCGGGAAGTGTTGTGGTTGTCATGATGATCCTTATCGAGGATGACGATCCGTTTTGGTCTGCCTCAACTCTCCCTCACGCTGCTGGGCTGTCGGTTCAGGTTCGCCTTCAGCGGACAGGCGCAAAGACCACGCGCTGCATGGCACGGCTGGGTGACTCGGTCCAGGTCTCTTCAACTTCGCTGAGCGGCCGCGTCACGACGTCGATCGTGAAGGTCCCCTTGTCGATCTCGTCGGCAAGTGACGGCAGAACTTCGAGGATTCCTGCGGCCGTGACCGACCCTTGGCCGCTTCCCAGAAAGTGGATGTTGGCCTGCCGCAACGCAGCCGATTAGTCGTTCGGTAGGCCCACCCTGTCTCGCCGTCGGCCTCAATTGTCTTGATGAGAACAAATGCCTCGATCGCAGTTTCACCCGGCTCGAGCGGATGGACTTCGAGCCCGCTTAGTGCTTCAGCGACCGGCACGCGAACATCGTCCGGACTAGGTGTTCCTGAGTGAAACAAAAACGCCCGGATCCCAGTAAACAACTGGCATCCGGGCGGTGGTGACCCCAACCGGATTCGAACCGGTGTTACCGCCGTGAGAGGGCAGCGTACTAGGCCGCTATACGATGGGGCCGTCACGACAACTGTACGAGTATGCCATATGGCGCGATAGCCCGCCAACCGCGGCAGTCAGACGGGCGGCGACAGAACGAGCAGTGCGCCCGGCCTGATCTCGATGTCCACCGGCAGTGGTGCGAAACGTTCGCCGTCCGTGTATGCGACTGCGCTATCCGACTCGAGGCGCACCGTTCTGGCCCTCGTCACGTTCACTCGCGGATCCTCGATATGCGTTCCCTTGAATACCTTCGGGAAGATCCGCAGAAACTGGATGCGCGTCAGCGGTTCGACCACCAGAACGTCCAGCAGTCCGTCATCGAG
>JAUZFR010000143.1 GCA_030840335.1 Actinomycetota bacterium
GCGAAGAGCTCGGCTTCGGTACCGCGTTCATCTCCGAGCGCTGGAACGTCAAGGAGGCGTCGTCGCTCGTCGGGGCGGCGTGCGCGGTGACCAGCCGAATGCAGATCGCCACCGCCGCAACCAATCACAACACCCGACACCCACTCATCACGGGATCGTATGCCACCACGATGCACCGGTTGTCGAAGGGGCGTTTCACTCTGGGAATTGGCCGCGGGGTGGCGGCCATGTACGGAGCCTTCGGCGTACCGCCGGTAACCACCGCCCAGATGGAGGACTTCGCGCAGGTGATGCGCAAGCTCTGGCACGGCGAGGTGGTCTTCAACCACGACGGGCCGATCGGCAAGTATCAGGTGCTATTCCTCGACCCCGACTTCAAGGAGAACATCCGGCTGGCGGTCGTCGCTTTCGGGCCGAATACGCTCGCGCTTGGCGGCCGGGCATTCGACGACGTCATCCTGCACACCTATTTCACGCCCGAGACGCTGCAGCGATGCGTCAAGACGGTGAAGGACGCCGCGGAGAAGGCCGGCCGCGATCCCGACAGCGTCCGCGTGTGGTCGTGCCTCGCGACCGTCGGCGACCACCTGCCCGAGGAGCTGCGGCTCAAGAAGACCGTGGCGCGGCTGGCGACTTACCTGCAGGGCTACGGCGATCTGATGGTGACGACGAACAATTGGGATCCCGCTGTGCTGCAACGCTTCCGGGAGGACTCGGTCGTCACATCGATCCCTGGCGGAATCGATCACAAGGCGTCACCCGAACAGATCGCACACATCGCTACTCTGATCCCCGACGAGTGGCTGGAGCCGTCGGCGACCGGGTCGGCCAAGCAGTGTGTCGACCGGATCCGCAAGGAATTCGAATACGGCGCCGATGCGCTGATCATGCACGGCGCCACTCCCGACGAGTTGGAGCCGGTCGTCACGGCTTACCGCGAGCAGACGTAAAAGCGCGTGTCGTCGCGGCGTGTCGGGTGCTTTTGCGTCTGCTCGCGCAGGGAACTCAGGGCGTGATCACGGTGCGGTACACCGGTTCTGCGGCAGCTTGCCTGCTGTAGAGGCCGCGTTGCAGCGCGCTCAGCAGCGCATCCCTCGTCTCTCGCGGATCGATGAGGTCGTCGAAGCCGAGATGACCGGCCGACCGGAACGACGCGTCGACCTCCGCCTTGCGGAGCTTGGCCTCGACGTCCTCCGCAGCGTGGGAGGCCTTGCTCAGCGCAGCGGCGCTCATCGCTCCCATCGTCGCGCCCGGATAGGCGAACGTCGCGCCCTGGTTGTCGAAGCCCAGCAGCGACATCACCATCGATCCGAATCCGTACGCCTTTCGCAGCGTCACGTGCAGCTTGAGTGTTGTCGCCGCGGTCTGCGCAGCGAACATCCTTGCCCCGCTGCGCAACACACCACTCTTCTCCGACCGACTGCCAGGCAACATGCCGGGGTTGTCGGCGAGGAAGACGATCGGAAGGTGGAACGAGTCGGCCACCGTAATGAAGTGTGCGGCCTTGTCGGCGGCGTCGGCGTCGATGGATCCCGCCATCACCTGGGGTTGGTTCGCGACGACTGCGACGGGATGGCCACCGAGATGGGCCAACGCGCAAATGATTGCGGGGCCGAATTCCGGCTGTACCTCGAACCAGTCGGAAGTATCGAAGACGATGTCGAGCACGGCGCGCATGTCGTACACCCGGCGGTTGCCTCGGGGCACGATGTCGAGCAGTTCGGGTGTCGGCCGTGGCTCACTCGCCTCGCTCGCGGGCAACGACGATGGATATGACCACGCGCTCGGGGGAAAGAACGACAGATACTTGCGGATGTCGTCGAGCACTCCCTCGTCGTCCTCGGCGAGGTTGTGGATCACTCCGCTGGGCAACGCGACGCCGGGTCCGCCCAGGTCTTCCTTCGAAATCTCTTCGCCTGTCGACTCTTTCACCACCGGGGGGCCCGCTGTGAAAATCGCGCCCTGGCGACTCATGATGGTCCAGTCGCATACCGGTGCAACGAGCGCGCCGTGGCCGGCCGAGGGGCCCAGCAACCCAGCGACGGTCGGAACCTTGCCTGAGCACTGCGCCTGCGCAAGCAGGTCGGTGGGAGTGCGGCCGTAGTGCTCACCGCTGGGTCGGAAGCCGGCTCCTTCGAGGAGCATCACCAGCGGGATCCGGTCGCGCAGCGCGAGCTCGGCGAGGCGATAGCGCTTGGCGTTGCCGCCGGGGCCGATGCTGCCAGCCAGGGTGGTGAAATCCTCGGCGCCCACCATGACCGGTGTCCCGTTTATTTGTCCTGAGCCCGCGATGATCCCGTCGGCCGCGATCTCGCCGCCGACCAGCGTGCCGAACTCTCGGAACGTGCCGTTGTCGAGAAGGTGCTCGAGGCGCGCACGGGCGTCGAGCTTGCCCTTGCCATGGTGCTTGGCCACCCTCTCGGGACCGCCCATCGCTCGCGAACGCTCACGCCGAAGATCGAGATCTTCGAGCGTCTCCTTCCAGCCCTGCTCGTTCGTCATGCGCTCTTCCTGTCGTTCCAAGTGATCGTCGCACCGGCATGTTCACGTTGACCATACTGAATTGCTTACTGTAGCGTCTGCGGGTATGGGAAGCGGCGCCGGCCTGAAGGTCGACGGGGGCGTTTCCAGCCAACTCGCCAACGTCGTCGACACGGCGACCACGCTGGAACGACGCGGCTACGACGGCTGCTGGACCGCTGAGGTCAATCACGACCCTTTCCTGCCGTTGACGCTTGCCGCCGAGCACACCGACACGATCGAGCTGGGCACCAGTATCGCGG
Source organism: Actinomycetota bacterium (assembly GCA_030840335.1). Classification (GTDB taxonomy): domain Bacteria; phylum Actinomycetota; class Actinomycetes; order Actinomycetales; family Microbacteriaceae; genus Galbitalea. The sequence goes on from JAUZFR010000143.1 coordinate 2,784, forward strand.
TTGCCTTCGCCCGCAATCCGATGACCGTCGCCAATGTGGGCTGGGATCTTCAGGAGTACTCGGGTGGCCGGCTCAATCTGGGCCTCGGCTCACAGATCCAGCCGCACATCGAGAAGCGATTCAGCATGCCCTGGAGTCGGCCCGTTCCGCGAATGCGGGAGTTCGTGCTGGCAACGCGGGAAATCTGGACGTGTTGGCGGGACGGCTCGAAACTCGGCTTCGAGGGCGACTTCTACACGCACAAGCTCATGACGCCGATGTTCACGCCCGAGCCCAACGATTACGAGTTCCCGAAGGTGTTCGTCGCCGCTGTCGGCGAGGCGATGACGGAGATGTCCGGCGAAGTCGCCGATGGTCTT
>JAUZFR010000144.1 GCA_030840335.1 Actinomycetota bacterium
TCGCGCTCGAACGCGGCGAGGACTACCTCAACGCCAAGAACGCGCTCGAGGCGGCGACGACCAAGGCAAGCAAGCTGAAAAGCCAGGCGAACGCCGCGAAGCAGCAGGCGACGACATCCGGCGATGAAGCGGGCCAGCTCGCCGCGCAACTGGCGCGAAGCGGCGGGAGCTCTCTGACCATGCAGTTACTGCTCAACGGACACGGCGCGAGCGACCTGCTGGATGTGCTCGGTACGGCGAGCAAGCTCACCGAGAACACGGCGACGATTTTCGCGCAGGCGCAACAGGACAAGAACACCGCGAAATCGCTGGGCGACGAAGCCGCGGTCGCGGAAGCTGCAAGGGCGAAGAAGTCGGCCGCGGCGCAGACCGCTCTGGCTGCGGCAACATCCGCGGCGACGACGGCCCAGAATCGGGTCACCGCACAGAACAAGGCGCAGACGGTGCTCACCGCGCAGCTCGCTTCGCTCACCGGCAAGTCGAAGAAGACCGAGGCCGCCTATTTCGCCGGCGTCGCGTGGGAGAAGAAGCAGGAAGCGCAGACAGCTCCGCCTGCGGACGGCACTCCTACCGGTCCGATCCCGGGGGCGCCGAGCGGTTCGGCCGTGGCGGGCGCCATCCGGTTCGCCGAAGATCAGCTCGGTGAGCCGTACGTGCTCGACGGCATGGGGCCGAATGTCTGGGACTGCTCCGGCCTGACCAAGGCGGCGTACGCATCCGTCGGGGTGTACATCGGAACCCACTCAGCGACCGACCAGTACAACACGTTGCGTGCGGAGAACCGGCTCGTTCCGCTCAGCGAGCGTGTGGCCGGAGATATTCTCTGGTATTCCGATGGCGGTTCGACCAGCGCAGTGAAGTACCACGTGACGTTGTACATCGGTAACGGGCAGATGATCGAGGCTCCGTATCCGGGCGCGACCGTGCGCATCCGTCCGGTTCGCTTCGGCGACCTCGTGCCCTACGCGGGGCGCCCGACGGGCTGATCCACCGCCGCTCGGTTAGTGCGCGCCGTCGACTTTGAGCTTCTCGATGCCCGCGAGCACGATCTGCTCGGCCTCAGCGGCGTCGCCCCAGCCCTCGATCCTGACCCACTTGCCGGGCTCCAGGTCTTTGTAGTGCTCGAAGAAGTGCTCGATCTCTTTGCGCTGGAACTCCGGAACGTCGGTGATGTCCTGGATGTGCAGCCACCGCGGGTCCTTCGCGGGAACGGCGATGACCTTGGCGTCGCTGCCGCCATCATCCGTCATGTTGAAAACACCGACGGGGCGTACCGATACGCCGACGCCGGGGAACAGGGGGTACTCGAGCAGAACGAGCACATCGACCGGATCGCCGTCGAGGCCAAGAGTGTTCTCGAAGAAGCCGTAGTCGGTCGGGTAGCTGAAGGCAGTGAAGAGCACGCGGTCGAGAAATACGCGCCCGGTTTCGTGGTCGACCTCGTACTTGTTGTGGCTCCCGCGGGGGATTTCGATAACTGCGTCGTACGCGGCCATGGTTCGTGACTCCTCAGTGTGATTCCGATTGCTGCAATAACGTTACTGGATGCACTCCGAGCGTCGGCCGCGTCTCACCCCCGCCATTGCGGAGGTGCGCCGGGCCGTGCGTGCGGCACTGCCGAGCGGCATTGACTCCACGGGCGAGACGGTGCTCGTCGCCCTCAGCGGTGGTCCGGACTCGCTGGCGCTCGCGGCGGCAACTGCGTTCGAGGCGTCGCGGGCGGGTGTCCGCGCCGGTGCGGTCATCGTCGACCACGGGCTGCAGCAGGGCTCGGCGGACGTCGCGGCTCGAGCCGCGGAGCAGGCAGCTCAGTTGGGTCTCGATCCGGTCATCATCAAACGAGTGGATGTCGGCACTGACGGCGGACCGGAGGCCGCGGCCCGGGATGCCCGCTACGTCGCCCTCGCCGAAGCCGCCCAGGCGTCTGGTGCATCGGCAGTATTTCTTGGCCACACGCTCGACGACCAGGCGGAGACGGTACTGCTCGGGCTCGCCCGCGGGAGCGGCCCGGCGAGCCTGAGTGGGATGAGCCCTTCGACAAGCTCAGGGACCGGAGGCGGCTCAGGGGCCGGGGGCGGCTCAGGGACCGCCGTCGCCTACGTGCGCCCGCTGCTGGGGGTGCGTCGCTCGACGACGATGCAGTTCTGCGTCGACTCGGGGCTCGAGCCGTGGCACGATCCGCAGAACGTCGACGAACGGTTCGCGCGCGTGCGGGTGCGCAGCGTGCTGTTGCCGCTGCTGGAACGTGAACTCGGTCCCGGTGTCGCGGAAGCTCTGGCGCGCACCGCATCCCAACTGCGCGAAGACAGCGAGGCCCTCGATCACTTCGCCGAGGAGATCGCCGAAGAGCTGGCTGACATCGCCGAAGCGGGCATCTCGCTACCCGTCAAGGCTCTGGCCAGCAACCCGCCCGCGCTGCGGCAGCGTCTCATCCGACTGGCGGTCGAGAGCGAATTCCACGTGTCACTGAGTCGCACGCACACTCTCGAAGTCGCGCGGCTGGTGACCGACTGGCACGGGCAGGGTCCCCTCGATCTGCCGGGCGTTAGGGTGGAAAGGCAGGGCGGCCTGCTTCTCTTTACGGCAAACAACACTGCAAATGGATAGGTGCCCATGGAAACCAGCGACATCCCCGGCGACCTGACCGAAATACTGCTCACCGAGCAGGAGATCAGCGACAAGATCCAGGAACTCGCCCGCCGAATCGAGGCCGATTACACCGACGATCGGCCGTTGCTGGTCGGCGTCCTCAAGGGTGCCGTCATGGTGATGGCCGACCTCGCACGCGCCCTCAAAATCCACATCGACATGGACTGGATGGCTGTCTCGTCTTACGGCCGCGGCACGCAGTCGAGCGGCGTCGTGCGCATCCTCAAAGACCTGGACTCCGACCTGACCGGTCGGCATGTTCTCATCGTGGAGGACATCATCGACTCGGGACTCACCCTCTCGTGGCTCAAGGCGAATCTCGAGACCCGCGGCGCCGCGTCGGTCGAGATCTGCGCCCTGCTGCGCAAGCCGGATGCAGCGAAGGTCGACGTCGAGGTGCGATACGTCGGGTTCGACATTCCGAATGCCTTCGTCGTTGGGTACGGCCTCGACTACGCGGAGACTTACCGCAACCTGAAGGCGGTCGCGATCCTCGCGCCCCACGTCTACGAGTAGCCCCTCCCTCGCTTTTCGCTTTCCCAATTCAGGAGTTTGTGGGACGGATGGGGTTACCGCGGCCGGCGTGACCACATCCGTCCCTTTCCCAACAACAGCCACACAAACTCCTGAATTGGGAAAGTGGGAAAAGTCGAGTTACGCCCACGGCAAACATCCAGCAGGCACCAAGGAGGAGGGCGGTAGCCTTATCCCACTGTCTCTCGAGGAAGGTGATGGGCTTTAGCCGCCCGAATCATCACATGGATATGAAGCGCTTGTTTCGTGGACCGCTGGTCTGGATCGTTTTGGCGATCGTCGTCGTCATCGTCGGCTCGACCCTTCTCACTGGTAATGGGTACCGCGAAATTACAACGCAGCAGGGTCTGAACCTGCTGAAGACCGGCACCGTCACGTCGGCAAAGATCGTTGACGGCGAGCAGCGCGTCGACCTGGTGCTCTCGAGCGACTACAAGACCTTCGGCAAGCAGGTGCAGTTCTACTACGTGACACCGCGCGGCCCCGAGGTCGTCAGTGACATCACCGCGTCGAACGCTAAGTTCGACGATCAGGTTCCTCAGACCAACTTCTTCGCGTCCCTGCTGGGCGTTCTCGCGCCGTTCCTGATCCTTGGTGTCATCTTCTACTTCGTGTTCCGCAGCATGCAGGGCGGCGGTAACCGCGTCATGCAGTTCGGCAAGTCGAAGGCCCGACTTGTCAGCAAGGATGCCGCCAAGGTGACGTTCGCGGATGTCGCCGGTGCCGACGAGGCGATCGAAGAGCTCGAAGAGATCAAAGACTTCCTGAAAGACCCGGCTCGGTTCCAGGCTGTTGGCGCCCGAATTCCGAAGGGCGTACTGCTGTACGGCCCTCCCGGAACAGGCAAGACCCTGCTCGCTCGCGCAGTCGCTGGTGAGGCCGGCGTTCCGTTCTACTCCATCTCCGGTTCGGACTTCGTGGAGATGTTTGTCGGCGTCGGTGCAAGCCGCGTTCGCGACCTCTTCACGCAAGCCAAGGAGAACTCGCCGTCGATCATCTTCGTCGACGAGATCGACGCCGTTGGTCGTCACCGCGGCGCCGGTATCGGTGGCGGCAACGACGAGCGTGAGCAGACCCTCAACCAGCTTCTGGTCGAGATGGACGGCTTCGATGTCAAGACCAACGTCATCCTGATCGCCGCGACGAACCGTCCGGATGTTCTCGACCCAGCCCTTCTGCGCCCCGGTCGTTTCGACCGCCAGATCGGTGTCGACGCGCCTGACCTTCAGGGCCGCAAGCAGATCCTCGAGGTCCACGGACGCGGTAAGCCGCTCGCGGCCGGTGTCGACCTCGAAGTTCTCGCTCGCAAGACCCCGGGATTCACCGGAGCCGACCTGGCGAACGTGCTCAACGAGGCCGCTCTGCTGACCGCCCGTTCGCACGCGCAGCTGATCGACAACCGCGCACTGGATGAGGCCGTCGACCGCGTGATGGCAGGTCCACAGCGCCGCTCGCGCATCATGGCCGACAAGGAAAAGCTCATCACGGCCTACCACGAGGGCGGACATGCGCTCGCGGCTGCCGCGATGCGCCACACCGACCCCGTCACGAAGGTGACGATCCTTCCGCGTGGACGCGCCCTCGGCTACACGATGGTGCTCCCGCTGCAGGACAAGTACTCCATCACCCGTAACGAACTGCTCGATCAGCTTGCCTACGCGATGGGTGGCCGAGTCGCCGAAGAGATCGTGTTCCACGACCCGACAAGCGGCGCATCCAATGACATCGAGAAGGCAACGTCGACCGCACGTCGCATGGTCACCGAGTACGGCATGAGTGCCGCGATCGGCTCTGTGAAGCTCGGCGGCAGCAACAATGAGCCGTTCATGGGCCGCGATATGGGTGGCAGCCGCGACTACTCGGAGAACCTCGCCGAGACCGTCGACGCCGAGGTGCGTCTGCTCATCGAGCAGGCTCACACCGAGGCGTGGGAAGTCATCAACGACAACCGCGACGTGCTCGACAAGCTGGCAACCGAGCTCCTCGAAAAGGAGACTCTCGACCACGACCAGCTCGCAGAGATCTTCAAGGACGTGAAGAAGCTCCCGGAGCGCCCGTTGTGGCTCTCGAGCAAGGAGCGCCCACTTTCTGACCTCCCCGCAGTGAAGGTGCCGTCCAAGGCTCCGATCGACGCGGGCGTCGTTGATGGTGGAGTTCAGTCGGACAGCACCTCGAAGCCGAAGCGCACGCCTCGGCCCCGCAAGTCTCCCGGCATAGCTACCGCTTGAGTCACTGATGCCTATCGACACCGGACGCGTTGAAGCGGCGGTCGCCGAAATCCTCGAAGCCATCGGTGAGGATGCCAGCCGACCTGGGCTCGCGGCGACGCCACAGCGCGTCGCCCAGGCCTACGTCGAGTACTTCAGCGGGCTGGATGTCGATCCGCTCAGCCACCTCGTCGACACGGTCGAGGTGAACGAGGGCGATCACGATCTCAGCGAACTCGTGATGCTTCGCGACATCGAGTTCCGGTCGATGTGTGAGCATCACCTGCTGCCGTTCACCGGAGTGGCTCATCTGGCGTATGTGCCTGGTGACCGAATCGTGGGGCTGGGTAAACTGCCGAGGGTGGTTGAAACACTCGCATCACGCCCCCAGCTGCAGGAGCGACTCACAGAGGAGATCGCCGACGCCCTGGAGGCTGGTCTGTCTCCGAAGGGCGTGCTCGTGATCCTGGATGCGACGCACCGCTGCGTAACCGCTCGCGGGGTGCGCCAGAGCAAGAGCTCCACGGTCACGATGGCGACTCGTGGAACCCTGAGTGATCCGATTGAGCGAGCTGAGCTCATCTCACTCATCGGCGCCGGACACGCCAGTGGCTAGCGAACTCGTACGCATTCGGCCCGCTGCCCGCGTGGGTCGCCCCATTGTCGTGGGCGTGCTCAACATCACCCCGGATTCCTTCAGTGACGGCGGGCAGTTCCTCAGTCACGATGCCGCAATCTCACATGCGGTCCAACTCCGTTCGCAGGGCGCCGACCTGATCGACGTTGGCGGAGAATCGACCCGACCGGGCGCAGAACGGATCGATCCCGCGGTCGAGCAGGCGCGCATCCTTTCGGTTCTGACCGCGCTGGTGCAGCGCGGCATCCCGGTGAGCGTCGACACGATGAATTCGTCGACGGCCGAGGCCGCCGCGAGGGTGGGGGTGCGCGTGGTCAACGACGTCTCGGGCGGGCTCGCCGACCCCGAGATGTACCGGGTGGTCGCGAGGACAGGTGTTCGCTACATCGCTTCGCACTGGCGCGGCCACAGCGACTCGATGCAGGACCTCGCTGAGTACCGCGACGTCGTGCGCGAGGTGCGGGACAGTCTCAAGTCACGCATTGCCGAGATGCTGGTCTGGGGCGTCTCGCCCGACCGGATCATCATCGATCCGGGACTCGGATTCGCAAAGACCGCCCAGCACAACTGGGCGCTTCTCGCCGGGCTTCCTGAATTGGTCTCGCTTGGCTATCCGGTGCTGATCGGGGCGTCGCGCAAGCGTTTTCTCGCGCAGTTCGCCGAAGAGGGAGCGCCGACCACGGCCCGCGATCCGGCGACCGCGATTATCAGCGCGCTCGCGGCACAGTCGGGCGCGTGGGGCGTTCGCGTGCACGATGTGCCCTCGACCGTTGCCACGCTCGCAGTGTGGTCCGCGTGGCACTCAGGGGCCAGGAATGGCTGACGACTTCCTGACGCTCACCGGTCTGCGCGCATCCGCATTCCATGGCGTCTTCGAGCACGAGCGCGTCGAGGGGCAGGATTTCTTCATCGACTTGAAGGTCTGGCTGGATGTGCGGGCCGCCGCGAGCGGGGATGACCTGTCGCGGACAATCCATTACGGTGAGCTGGCGGAGGAAGTCGTGGTCGCGGTCGAGCGCGATCCCGTCGACCTGATCGAGACCGTCGCAGAGCGAATTGCCGCCGTCGTGCTCGCGCACGAAGCCGCAGACAAGGTGCAGGTGACCCTCCACAAGCCGTCGGCTCCCATCACGGTTCCGTTCAGCGACGTGTCGATCACGATCACAAGGAGTCGTTCGTGACCGCTCACGTTGCGTCGGCCGTGTTGTCACTTGGCAGCAACCTTGGCGATCGCGAGAGCACGATCCGGGATGCCGTGAGCGACCTGCGCGCGCTGCCCGAGGTCACGGTTGTCGCCGTGTCGGGTCTCGTGGAGACGCCGGCGATTAAGCCGGAGGGCGTGGATGTCGACGCGCCCGCATACCTGAACGCCGCGGTTTTGGTGAACACGACCCTGCCGCCGATGCGGCTGCTCGCCGCTGTCAACGTGATCGAGCTCGCTCACGGACGCGTGCGCGAGGAACGCTGGGGCGACCGCACTCTCGACATCGACATCGTGACGATGGACGGCATCGTCCAGCGGGA
>JAUZFR010000182.1 GCA_030840335.1 Actinomycetota bacterium
TCACCTTGTAGGTGTGCACCGAGCCTGCAGCGAGACCTGTGTCCACGAATCCGAGGTTCGGAACCTGCCAGAACGTCGTGCTCGCGGTCGTGGTGTAAATCGGCGTTGTGCCCGCGTCGCGGAACAGTGAGTAGGTAAGAAGGTTGTTATCGCGGTCGGCGACCGACTGCCAGGCAACTCGCATTGTTCCCGGGGACTGCGACGACAGCAGGGGGTTGAATGAGGTCGTCTTCGTCGGCGCGACCTTGTTGGGCGCAATCGGCGAGATCGCGAATCGCACCAGACCCTGTTGGGACGCATTGTTGACGATGGGGAACTCCCCGCCCAGAACGACGTACTGACTATTGCCGGAAACGGACCAGGCTGCCTGGCCCTGGCCGGTGAAGGTTCCGTTGATGAGGGTGGGGTACCAGTCGAGTTGGTTGGTGATCGGCTGTCCAAAGAAATCGTGGTAGGTGGGGCTGTTGGGACCGCTGATAAACACCGCATGACGCTCGAGTGCGCCGCTCGGCGCGGTTGCCTCAGCGAGGGCGCGATGCGTCGTCGACTTCGAGATGAGCGCATCGTCTTGCGAAAAGCCGCCGATGTCGGAGCATTCGTGCGCGTGGCCGACGCTGTACAGAACGGGACCAATCGGGAACGAGCTGTACGAGTCGCCGTGGCAGTTGTTCATCCAGATGATGGCTCCGGTGTTCGGATTGGCGGCGAATCGCCCCTCGAAGTTTCCGCCGATGGTGAAGAAGTAACCCGTGCCGTACACCTGCGTGGAATCCGACGAAAGGGAGTAAATGGCACTTCCCGAGCCCTGGTCTTTGATCACGGTGTTCGCCGCCCATGGCCGGCTGGCTCCCGTGACTGCGTCAACTGATCCCATGCCGATAGCGGCGACGCCGGCAAGGGTACCGAATCGGCCACCGACGATGAGCCGGGTCTTGTCGGGAGTGAGTGTGAGCGCAACCACAGCCAGGTTTGCCCCGGGGTTGAACGTCGAAACCACCGCGCCCGCCGCGGTGACTGACGCGACATGATTGCGCGCCGACGATCCAACGACCGTGAAGTCGCCTCCCGCGTACACGGCGGTCGAACTTGCGACGACGGCTCGAACCGTGTTGTTAAACGATGGTGCAAACGTGGACACAAGTGCGCCGGTCGCAGTCGTGAATGCGGCAATCCGGTTGCGCGCAACGCCGTCAACCGCGGTGAACGTGCCGCCGACGTACACCGTCGATCCGTCCGGCGAAGCCGAGATGGCGAGTCCCTGCGCGTTCAGCGCATGGTTGAAAGTGGGGATGAGCACGCCGGTGGTGATGTTGTACGCGAGAAGATTGGATCGGGTCACCGTGCCAGCGCCTCCCACCGCGACCCCCGCAGGTCTCGCCTGGGTGAAGTTGCCGGTCGCGTAGACGGTGGTGCCGACCACGACCTGGGCCCAGACCACGCCGTTCACCTGCACCGTGGGCAGTGCATCGGCGCTGACTGTCGCCGGCGTTGGGGCCGTCGGCACCGTATCGGCAACCGACGGCGTCGCGAGGCCAGCCAGGCTCAGCGCAACCGCGGCGGCAATTGCGGCGGCGATCACGCCGCGGGCGCGGGGCGTACGTGAACGGGAGAAAACTGGGAATTTCGGGAACACTGGATCACCTCGGGATTAGGTGCTTTTCTGCGGGGGGACAGAAAGGTGTGCGCCCAAAGTAGCGGGATTGCGTGCTGTGAACAATCCGTGTAGCAATATTTCCTCAAAATTGGCATCAGATCGTCACGCCGGAGAAACACGATTAGTGCTGGGCAAACACTTGGTACCGGCGCGAGGCTCGCTCGAATCCGGTGCGCTCGGCAGTCGTCGCCTCCGAAAAGTGCTCGGCCTCGATGGTCGACGCTTTCGACCTGGGAGTGCGTCGCCACGTTCCGACCACCCGACCTCTCGAGACGATGAGGGGCAGGAAGATGCCATTGTTGCCCGGCACGATCCGTTGGGAATGCTCCGGCGCAAGTGGCATCGTGCGGTCCTGGTAGCCCAGGAGGTACTCGTCGAAGCCTGGCAGGGCATAGACCCCAGACAGACCCTTGGATGTCGGGGCCAATTGCGCCTCGTGCGTCGCAATCCAGAACGAGTTGTCGTTGCAGGACAGTTCGGTCAACTGCGACCCTGCGGCCAGGATCGCCGCTCGAGCGTCGGCGAGCTTCAGCTTCGCCCACCAGGCGAAGTCGCGCACTGTCGCCGGGCCGTGCCCGGTGAAGTAGCGCAACGCAAACTCTTTGAGCGCGTGGTCGCGATCCGGTGCATCCTGTTTCGGGATCCACTCATCAACGAGGACGAGCGCCTGCTGGGTGCCGCTTGGGGGTCCCCAGCAAACGATGCGGCGCTGAGTCAGAAAGAAGATGATGTGGTACCCGCGCTGGCCTTCGCAGGAGATGCCGTTTTGTTCGAGCAGCGCCACAAATTCCGCGCGGCCGAGTTGTTTTCCTCCTGCGAGAGCATTGATGGCGATCTCCGCCGACCTCTCGAGAGTCTGAGTATCGAGGCCCAGGTCTCGAAAACGGGTCGCGGCGGACGCCAGTGAGCGCTCGCCGGTGAGCGTGAGCATCCATCTCAGGTCTTCGGCGGGAACAAGGTGCAGCGTGCCTCGCATGGGCAGTGTGCGTACTACCTCGCCACTCGCCAGCGCGGCGAGAACGCCCGTACGCGTCGACCCCGCGGAGCGCAGGCCGACCGCCCAGAGAGCCTGCGCGAAGTCCTGCGCCTGCACCGCAAGAAGGTGTCGAACCGTTTCGGCTATGCCACCGACAGGCGACGCGATCCGCTGGCTGTGCAGGCGCATCCGCAGTATGTCGGTCGGAGTCGCGCGCGTCGCCATCCAGCCAGTATGGCGTGGGCCGCCGACGCTTCTCGCCGAGCGATACCAGCGTCGCCACTCAGTACAGATTGTTCGCAATTTCGTGCGAACTGTCGATTGAACCCTCGCTGACTCGTCATACAGGTGTCAGTATCGAAAACAATCGGAAGGATCCACGATGCGCTACTCGCTTCTGCTCAACTATCCCGAACCCGGCGACGGTGACTTCACGCTCAGCGATGAAGCCCTGGCCGAGGGCCGCGCAGCATTCGACTCCTACGCGAAGTCACTGGATGCCGCGGGCGTTCTGATTTCGGCGGACATCCTGCAGCCGACCACGACCTCCACAACGGTCTCGTTAAGGAGCGGGAGTCTGCAGATCCAGGATGGGCCATTCGCCGACACGAAGGAGAAGCTCGCCGGCACGTTCGTGCTCGACGTCCCCGACCTCGACGCGGCGCTCGGCTGGGCCGAGAAGTGTCCAGCCGCACAGTGGGGCGTGGTCGAGGTGCGACCTTCCGCGATCGTTTTCGCCGATGGCGCATGGCATCCGGTGGGCTAGCGGCTCAGGCGCGAGCTGAGTCAGTCGCTCGCGCCTCCTACGGGCGGCTGGTCGCAGTGCTGGCCGCTGCGAACGGCGACATTCCGATGGCCGAGGATGCGCTGTCTGATGCATTCGTCACGGCGCTGTCGACGTGGCCGACGGTGGGGATCCCCGACAACCCCGAAGGCTGGCTGATCACCGTCGCCCGCAACCGCCAGCGCGACGTGTGGAAGTCCGCCGCACACCTGAACTTGACGCCTCTCGACGACGCCACTCCAACGGAGAGCACGATGGACGAACTCGATCTCGACGCGATCCCCGACAAGCGGCTCGCGCTCATGTTCGTTTGCGCTCATCCGGCCATCGACGCAAGCGCGCGCACTCCCTTGATGCTGCAGACCGTGCTGGGCTTCGAGTCGGCGCAGATCGCAACCGCGTTCGCTCTGCCGCACGCGGCGATGGCGCAGCGACTGGTACGGGCGAAGCGACGGATCAAGGATGCGCGCATCCGGTTCGCCGTACCCGAGCGCGACGAGATGCCGTCCCGGCTGCCCGCGGTGCTCGAGGCGATCTACGGGACGTACTCGATCAACTGGTTGGTCGACTCGGGCTCGGACACCCGCGACTCACTCGCCGGCGAGGCGCTGTATCTCGCGGTCACGCTCGCGTCGCTCCTTGGCGACGAGCCCGAGGCGTTCGGCCTCGCCGCACTGATCTGCCTGTCGATGGCGAGAACGGCGGCGCGCACCTCACCCGAAGGACTGCTCATTCCCCTCGCCGAGCAGGATCCATCGCTGTGGAACACGGCGCTTATCGCCGAAGGCGAGTCCTACTTGCAGCGCGCCCACGATCTCGGCCGAATTGGTCGGTTTCAGCTCGAGGCCGCCATCCAATCGGCGCATTGCGCCCGCGCCACAACCGGGGTGACGGACTGGACAGCCCTTCGCACGCTTTACGAGGGGCTCGTGCGGCTCGCGCCCACACTTGGCGCGCTCGTGTCACTGGCCTCGACGATAGCCGAGACGACCGGCGCAGCCAGCGGACTGGCGTTCCTCGACGGGATCGACGAGCCGGCGATCGGCCGATTCCAACCAGCGTGGGCGACCCGCGCGCACCTGCTGGCCGAACTGGGACGCATCGCCGATGCGGCGGTGGCGTACGACACCGCGATCTCACTAACCACGGATGCGCCGAGTCGGCAGCTTCTTGAGGCGCGCGCTGCTGCCCTGTGGAGTTAGCTCTGCGCTCCGCAGTCGCTCACTTTGGTTCGGGCCGTTCGAGAGCGAGTAGCATCCGGACTGAGCTGGAGGTGAGGCGATGCGCTACTCATCCGAATCCGTCGGCGGAGTGCAGGTCTTCGCGGTCTCGGGCACCAACACTGTCGCGTTTGGCGTATCGGCGAACGCGAACGCTCGCACAGGTCTGCTCGGCTTCGCGATCGAACGAAAGGACACGCCGAAGGGCAAGCCGCACTGGCTTCGCGGTTACAAAGTATTCCCGTCGAGCGCGGACACTCCCGGACCCGACAGCGACTTCTCCACACACGACCAGCCGATCCAGAGCCTCGTCTGGGACGACTCGACGACCAGGGCCGGGCACCACTACACGTACACGTTTCACCCCCTCAAGGGCACGCCTGCGCAACTCGATCGGACGCCGCCGCCGGTCACCATCGAGGTCGACACCGAGCGCCTCTATGGCGAGAGCCACGACGTCTTCTTCAATCGCGGCGTCGCATCCAGCCAGGCTTACGCTCACGAATTCAACAACCTTCCTCCGGACAAGCAACCCACTGAGGCGCTGAAACATGCGGCTCTCGACTGGCTCAGCCGGGACCTGGATGAGGCAATCCTGCGGTTCATCGACGCGGCAAAACCTGGCGACCGCATTCGGGGTTGCTTCTACGAGTTCACCTACCTGCCGATCCTCGCCGCCTTCGTCGACGCCATCGACCGAGGCGTGGACGTTCGACTCGTCGTCGACTCGAAGGTGAACGCCGACAAGTATCCCCTCGATGAAAACAACGCCGCGATCTCGACCATTGGCCTGCCCGAGTCCGCCATCATCCCGCGCGCGGCCCGCACGTCATCCATTGCGCACAACAAGTTCATGGTGCTGGTCACGGGCAAGCGCGCCACACCAAAGGAAGTGTGGACGGGCTCGACGAATCTCACGGACGGCGGTATCCACGGCCAGGCCAACGTCGGACACTGGGTGCGCGACAAGGCTCTCGCGAAGACCTATCTCGACTACTGGACGCTGCTGAGCACGGACCCAGGTGGTCGCGCCGGCGATAGCCCCTCGGAGGTTCGCAGCAGGAACGCTGCTTTCTACGCCGCCGTGAACGCTCTGTCTCCAACCCCGGCACCGACCGGCATCTCGACCGGGATCACGCCGATCTTCAGCCCACGCAGCGGGCTGGCGCCGCTCGATCTCTACGTGTCGCTGCTCGCGGGCGCATCCGGCCTGGCTTGCGCGACCTTCCCGTTCACGCTCGCGGCCCCGTTCAAGTCGGCGCTGTCGGCGAATACTCCGACGGGACCGCTGTGCCTGCTCCTGCTCGACAGTGCGGACAGACCGAACGGATCATCCAAACAGCCGTACGTCACCCTGAACTCGAAGAACAACGTGTACGAAGCGAGTGGATCCGAGATCAAGACCCCGCTGGGCAGGTGGGTCGCCGAGACGAATACCCGAGCAATGCAGTTGAACCTCCACGTGGAGTTCGTCCACTGCAAGTTCCTGCTCCACGACCCGCTCGGACCCGACCCGATCGTCGTCACCGGGTCGGCCAACTTCAGCGCTCCTTCTACGAACGCGAACGACGAGAACATGATCGTCGTGCGTGGGAACACGCGCGTCGCGGACATCTACTTCACCGAGTTCGCGCGACTATTCGACCACTACTACTTCCGGTCCGTCGTCGAGCGAGTGACCGCGCATCCGCACCCTGCCGCGACCCCCGGTGCTCCGGCAGCGGATGATGGGTCACTCGACCTCCTCGAGAACGACACCTGGCTGAAGAAGTACTCCCCCGGTTCGCTGCGTACCAAGCGCGCGAACCAGTTCGTGCAGATGTCGCTCCCGCCCACTCGGTGACTTGTCCCAAATGGTTGCTGGGAGAGAGCGGTTAGGCGAGGACGACGTCATCCTGCGTGAGGGTGTCTGAAACCACCACGTCGCGCTCGATCGTCGTGGCCAGCGGCTTCTCCTTGACGAACACCAGCAGAACGGTGGCGACGAGCATCAGCGGCACCATGTACAGGAACACCGGCGTCAGCGCGTCGTTGTACGCGCCGATGATGATGTCGCGCACCGCGGTGGGCAGCTGCTTGACAAGCTCCGGAGTGAAGGAGTTGCTGCTGCCCGCGGCGGCACTACCCGCGCTCGGCAGGCGCTCGGCGAGCAGGTCCTTCAAATTCGAAACGAAGATGCTGCCGACGATCGCGGATCCGATGGATGCGCCGATCTGGCGGAAGTAGTTGTTCGACGCGGTCGCGGTGCCGACCTGGGAGTTCGGGAACGAGTTTTGCACGATCAGGATGAGGATCTGCATCGCCATTCCGAGCCCCAGGCCCATGATGGCCAGGTAAACGCAGACGAGCCAGACCGGAAGTGTGGGCGTCATGGTCGACAGCAGCGCGAGAGCGACAGCCGTGATCACGGTTCCGACGATGGGCAGCCACTTGTAGCGACCCGTGCGGCTGACGAGCTGACCGGACACGATCGACGTGACGAGCAGCGCGGCCATCAGCGGGATCAGCAGCAACCCAGCCTGAGTGGCGTTGACGCCCGTCACCATCTGCAGGTACGTGGGCAGGTACGCGAGCGCACCGAACATCGCGATACCGATGATGAGGCCGGCACCGGTGGTCAGGTTGAAATTGCGGTCCTTGAACATGTGCAGCGGCATGATCGGCTCGGCGGCACGACGCTCAACCATGACGAACGCAACGGCCGAGATGACAGCCCCGGCGATGAGAGCGATGATCGTGAGCGAATCCCAGTCGTAGGTGGTGCCGCCCCACGTCGTGACCAGCACGAGGCAGGTTGAGGCGATCGCGAGGAGGCCCATTCCAGCGAAATCGATCGTCGGGCGACCCTTCGTGTTCTTAGGCAGGCGAAGGAACAGCGCTGCGGATGCGATTGCGAGGATACCGAGTGGGATGTTCATCCAGAGACCCCAGCGCCATCCGGGACCGTCAGTGAACCAGCCACCGAGCAGCGGGCCGGCGACGGACGACAGCGCGAACACTCCACCCATGATTCCCATGTAGCGGCCACGCTCGCGAGCGGGGACGACATCGGCGATGATCGCCTGCGACAGCAGCATGAGGCCACCGCCACCGAGACCCTGCACTGCACGGCCGACGATGAGCATCGTCATGTCCTGGGCCATGCCACCGATGATCGATCCGAGGATGAACACGGCAATCGCGCCGATGAACAGACCCTTTCGCCCGATCAGGTCGCCAAGCTTGCCGTAGACCGGCAGCATGATCGTCGAGGCGAGGATGTACGCGGTCGTCACCCACAGCATCTCGTCAACACCGTTCAACTGTCCGACGATGGTCGGCAGCGCGGTGCTGAAGATGGTCTGGTCGAGCGACGCAAGCAGCATCGTCACCATCAGACCCGCGAAAACGAGCAGGATGTGACGCTTGGTGGCGGCATCCGCGTCGGATAGAGGCGCCTTGCGCGCCAGGGTTGTGTCGGTCATTTCAATCTTTCTATTGTGCTTCGAACGAGCGTGATCGCTCGTTGTTCTACCGCCTCGATGGGCGTGTGGTTTCCAGTGGCTGCCCACTCTTTGACGGCCAGGCGAGCAGCGCCGCTGCAGAGCGCGAGGACCATCTCGGCCGAAATGCTCGACTCGGCCTTGGCATCTTCTTCGGCGCCCGTCGATGCTGCGAGTACCGTGCGCACGGCGCCGATCAGCTCTTCGCCCTTGCGCGCGAATTGTGCGGCCATTCGACCGAGCAGTTGCGGGTAGCGGCGCACGATCTCCATGCGCGATCTGAAGAGTTGCGAATCGGTGATGGACGGGTTGAGCACACGAAACAGCAGCGCGACGACGCTATGGACGATATCGGCGCCCTCATACGCGACGACGTGATCTGCCACGATTTCGTCGGTGATTTCGAAGTCTCGGATGCCGAGAATGGCGTCCTCTTTGGCGTCGAAGTAGTTGAAGAAGGTGCGAATCGAGACGTCCGCGGCATCACAAATGGCTTCGAGCGTGACGTGCTCGAGCCCGTCGCGAAGAACGAGTTCGGTGGCAGCGGTCTCCAGCTTTGCGCGGGTCTCGGAGCGCTTGCGCTCGCGGAGTCCGGGTTCTGAAGTTTGCATGATTATATATTTGCACATCATGCATATTTGCGCAACTGCAAGTTTGCAGTCCTGCAACTTTAGCGGTCACCGCCCCCTCTGCCATGGAGCAGACTGGAGCCATGTCTTATGAACTCCGCACCTACACGGCCACCCCCGGACGAATCGATTCGCTGCTCGCGCGATTCCGCGACCACACGGTCGCCCTGTTCCAGAAGCATGGGATGCACAGCGTTGGCTATTGGACCTCCGTTGAAGAGCCCGAGAAGCTGGTCTACATCCTTCATCACGAGGGCGACCCGAAGCAGAACTGGGCCGACTTCCAGGCGGACCCTGCGTGGAAGGCCGCGAAAGAAGCATCCGTCGTCAACGGCGAAATCGTCGCCCACGTCGATTCGGCCTTTCTGGCGCCCACCGACTTTTCGACGCTCAGATAGTCCCCGCACGAGTCCTCGGGGATAAGGTCTGCACATGGTTGACACGACCAACCGCGTGCAGGGCACTCTGACCCGCTGGGACGACGAGCGCGGATTCGGCTTCATCTCACCGTCCGTTGCCGGTCGCGACGTCTTCGTGCACGTTAAGGCCTTTCCGCGCGACTCCGAACGGCCGATGCTGTACGAACTGCTCACGTACGAGGTCGAGCGCGCCGAGGACGGTCGCACGCAGGCAACCCGGGTCGAGTATGTGTTTCCGAAACGCGGCACGCGCTCGTCCGGGGAGAGGGACTCGACGAGTTCCGGCGTGCAGGCCTTCGTCGCGATCATCGCGTTCATTGCGATCTGGGCCGATGTGAACTCGTATTGGCCAGTCCCGCTGTGGGTTCTCGCGCTCTACGTGGGCCTGAGCATCATCACGTTCGTCGCCTACCGCGGTGACAAGCGCGCGGCGATCACCGGCCGCTGGCGCACATCCGAATCGTCGCTGCTCGCTCTCGGCGTTCTGGGTGGATGGCCGGGAGCGCTCATCGCCCAGCAGTTGCTGCACCACAAGAACCGCAAGCGCGAATTCCAGTCTCAGTTCTGGGCGACCGTCGTGGTCAATGTGGTCGCGTTCGTCGTTTTCGGATCACCCGGATTTACCGGCTTCATCGCGAGATTCTTCGCCTGAAATCATCCGCGAAGTCAGACGGGGTTTGCGACGAAGGTGCTGAACGTCGCGGTGATCGGACCATTCGTGGTCGCGCCCGAAAGGTAGCCCTCGAGACCCACCCGGCCGGCGGACTGGAGTGCTGCGGATGAGTCGGTCACGGTTTGAGTCCAGGCGGCCGGTTCGGCGGCCGAATCAAGCCAGACCTTCACGCGGAGCGTGGTCGGGCTGATGCCGGTTGCCTCGACTCGGACGTCGAGTTTGGTTCCCACGGCGAGAGTCGGCCCGGACACCTCTGTCGTCAGTGAGACCTCTGTGCCCGAACCGTCGAACTTGGAGAGCGAGATCCTGGTGATCCCTCCCGGCGTCATCCGCACTCGCGTCTGGTAGCTCGATGTCGCGCTCTTCTGGCGTGCGTAGACATATGCGTAGTAGCCGTTGCCCGCGACGGGTACCCGGCTAAAGGCCACCTTGGTGAGCACATCGACGCTAGTCGACGACACGGTTCCGAGATATGCGCCAGCTCGGCCACCCGCGGGAAGCGCGATGGTACCCGCGCCCGGGGTCACGGCTAGGTCCGCGACCGTACCGGTGCTGGTCCAGGCGCCGCCCGCGGGGGACGCAGTTCCGAAGCCCCCCGTGACGGTGCGATTGAAGGTGTCATTGGCGAGCGCAGTGCTCCCGGCGACGACGGCCACCGAGTGCGTGACCGCGTTTGTCGCGCCGCTGTTGTCGGTGACCGTCAGAGTGATCGGATAGCTGGCTGCTGCTCCGTAAGTGTGGCTGGCCGTGACTCCGGTGGCCGTTGCCCCATCGCCGAAGTCCCAGGCGTAGGTCACGATGGAACCGTCGGTATCGGATGAGGCGGAGCCGTTCACCGAGCACGCCAGCAGCGCGCACGATGGCGTGAACGCCGCGGTCGGCGGCTGGTTCGGAAGCACTACGCCACCGGTCCCGGCGTCGTAGTGGGAGGCGACCGTCGCAGGCGACAGCGCGGACGGATAAACCGCAGCGTCGCCAATGGTCCCGGCGAGATAGTTGGCTGCCGGGGCCGACGTCCAGCCGTTGAGCCGGTCGCCGCCAATCCGCCAGTAGCCGTCAAAGATGATGTCGTCGACGAGCGAATCGCTCGAGGCGACCAGTGCGCCATCCGCATACAGTCGCGCCGACGTGCCCTCGAACGTCGCGTCGATGAGATGCCAGGCACCGTCGTTGTAACTCGTCGCGCTGTCGATCGTCTGTTTCGTCGCATTGTTCTGCACTCCGAAATGGAGCAGGCCAGCAGCATCCAGATAAACCGTCTTGTCGATTGCGGAGCTGTCGGCGCTGCGATACATCCCGAGATTCAGGATGCCGCCGCCAGCGGTCGAGGTCGTCTTGACCCACGCCTCAAGACTGAACGAACCGCCGGGTGGAATCGTTCCGATGGTGCCCGCGGTGTCGTTCGGCACCGGAGGGTTCGAGCGCGGAGGCGTACCGGATGGCGGGGGTGTGGTCTCTCCACCGACGAACGTCGCCGCAGTGGCACCGCTGCCGGCGATCGGGCCGGGGGTGCCCAGCGTGATCCCTCCGGTGAAGCTCACGTCAGAGAACCCGGCGCGGTCGATCGCCCTCGTGCCGCTCGCCTCCGAAAGCGGCCAGAAGTGGGACGCTCCGTCCCCGAGAATTGTCGCGTTGTATCCCGCGGGCGATGCCGACCCGATAGTCACAGTCGATGAACCGGATGTAATGGAGTTGCCGAAGGGATCGGTCACCGTCACCTTGTAGGAATGGCTGGAACCGACGGTCAGACCGGTATCCACGAAACCGAGATCCGGGCGTTGGAAGAAAGTCGAGTCCTTGGTGAACGTGGCGATCGGCGTCGCGCCGTTGTCGCGGAACAGGTTGTAGATCAGGGTCGTGTTGTCTTCGTCCCAGGTGGCCTGCCAGGCGACCCGCGCTGTTCCTGCGGACTGCGAGTAGACGAGCGGCGTGAGAGAGGATGCCGTGGTCGGCCCGACCTTGTTGGGTGCGATGGAACTGATGGCGAACCGCACGAGGCCCTGCTGCCCCACGCCGTTCACGGTGAGAAACTCGCCGCCGACCGAGAGGTACTGGCTGTTGCCGGACAGCGACCACGCCGCCTGCCCCTGCCCGGTGTAGGTTCCCGCCGTCATCGCCGGGTACCAATTGAGTTGCGTCGAAACCGGTTGGCCGGCGAAGTCGTGATAAATCGGTCCCATTCCCGCTCCGCCGGGGAAGATCGGATGCCGCGACACGAGACCATTCGGGGTCGTCATCTGCGCCACGGCGCGGTGGAGGGTCGACGAGAAGATGACCGAGTTGTCCTGCGAGTATGAGCTGATGTCTGAGCAGTCGTGCTCGTGACCGACGCTGTAAAGCACCGGGCCAATTGGCAGAGCGTCATAGGTGTCGCCGTGGCAGTTGTTCATCCAGTTGATTTCGCCGGTCATCGGATCGGCGCCGAAGCGGCCCTCGAAGGTGCCCCCAACCGTGTAGAAGTAGCCCGTGCCATAGACCTGTGTCGCATCTGAGCTCAGCGAACTGATCTCCGCGGAGGTCCCGCTGTTCTTGATGACCTGATTCGCGGCCCATGGCTCGCTCGCTCCGGTCGTCGCATCGACCGATCCCATGCCTGTCGCAGGCGCACCCGCGAGAGTCGTGAATTTTCCGCCGACGATCACACGGGAGCCATCTGGCGTGAGAGTCAGTGAGTCGATGGGCAAATCGGCTCCGGGATCCCAGCCCGCAACGAGTGCGCCAGCGGTCGTGAGTGCCGCAACGCGCGCACGTGGTGTGCCGCCCACTGCAGAGAGGTCGCCGCCGATATAGACGATTGATGAACTCACCGCGATGGCGCGCACGGAGTTGTTGACTGCGGGAGCGAAGCTCGCAACAAGGGCTCCCGTCGCGGTCGAGAACGCGGCAATGCGACTGTGTGCCGTGCCGTCGACCGTCGTGAACTGTCCGCCGACATAGACCCGCGATCCGTCCGGGGACGCCGCGATCGAGAGACCCTGCGCGTTCAGGGTGTGCACGAAAGTCGTGCTGAGCACACCAGTGGTGATGTTGAAAGCGAGCAGATTCGATCGAGTGACCGTTCCCGCACCGCCGAGCGCGACTCCGGCGGGTCGGGCGGCCGAGAAGCTGCCGGTCGCGTAGACCGTGCTGCCAACCGTGACCTGCGCCCACACCACGCCATTCACCTGCGCGGTGGGCAACCGATCTGCGCTGACCGTCGGCGACTCGCCCCCGGTGGGCACGGTATCCGCCACGGATACGCCGGAGACGCCGCCGATCGTCAATACGGCGGCGGTCGCGATCGACGTCGCCGCGGCGGCAAACAGCCGCAATCGACGACGGACTTTGGTCGGGGCGCTGAGGGCAGGCATGAGCTTAAACGGGTACACGAAATCACCTCGGGTTTGGATCTTCGCTGCAGCATTCGGGGGCTACTGGTGCGCTCAAGGTAGTCCACTGGCGATTCGAATGGCAATGGTTAGCCGAGATTATGTTGAGTTGGCTCAGGGCGCGGCCGCGGAGAAGCGGGACATATCTGCCCGAGCGCGCCACACTGAGACATGGCCGAACCTACCGATACTCGCGTCGCCGTGTACATCGACTTCGACAACATCGTCATCTCCAGGTACGACCAGATCCACGGCAGGGGCCAGTTCCAGAAGGATCGCGCCCACAGCAGCGGGGTGACCCGAGGCAAGAATGCGATTGAGTTCGCGGCTCGCGCCGACCAGGCGAAGGTGGATGTCGGCGCAATCCTTGACTACGCATCCTCGTTCGGAACAATCGTCATCAGCCGCGCGTACGCGGACTGGTCGGCCGCCATTAACTCGGACTATCGCAGGCAGCTGGTTGATCGGGCGATCGACCTGACGCAGTTGTTCCCGGTGACCGCGTCGATGAAGAACGGAGCAGACATCCGGCTCGCCGTCGACGTCGTCGAGGACCTCTTTCGCATCGCGGATCTCACGCACGTCGTGATTGTCGCGGGCGACTCCGACTACATTGCCCTCGCCCAGCGCTCCAAACGCCTCGGACGATTCGTCGTCGGCATCGGTGTCGCGGGTTCGACGAGTCGCGCCCTCGCCGCAGCCTGCGACGAGTTCTCCGACTATGACGCGCTTCCCGGAGTGACGTCAGCGGTGGTCGTCGTACCAA
This sequence comes from Actinomycetota bacterium, assembly GCA_030840335.1. Classification (GTDB taxonomy): domain Bacteria; phylum Actinomycetota; class Actinomycetes; order Actinomycetales; family Microbacteriaceae; genus Galbitalea. The sequence goes on from JAUZFR010000182.1 coordinate 13,972, forward strand.
AGCTGCAGGCGCCTGTCATCGAGCCGGTCGTGGCGCCAGCGCGAACCAACCGAAGGGTGTCGTCAACGCCCAAATCCGCCGAGCCCGATGATTCCGCCATCACGGACGAGGATCGTCAAGCCGTTGCGACCGACCTCCTGCGGCGTGCGCTGCGAGTCGGGCATGCGAAGGATGACCAGGAGTGGCTGTTCAGCGCGTCGGTCAAGAGCCAAATGCAGCGCATGGACCCGTCGTTCAACGAAAAAGCACTCGGATTCCGATCGTTCTCGGACTTCGTCAACTCCCGAAGCGACGTCGCGGAGCTGGATGACAACAGCCCTATCACGGCCAGAAAGGTGAGACTTCGGCCCGACGCCGGATGAGACACATCCGGCCGCCTCGGTATTCCGCGACGGCCGGGTCAATCGTTGTGTCTGGATGCTGTGGAACCAGACTGGCTCGGCAGGCTGGCAGCGCATGGTGGCCCAGCTATGAGTTGACCGAAAGTGTCGATGCCGCCTGGCGGCCGTAGTACATGTCGCCCGTGCGTGCCACGATGGAATGAAACGACACACTGAGGAGGCTCGAAGATGACCACTCGACTCAACCCCTACCTGGGATTTCGAGACAACGCCCGCGAGGCGATGGAGTTTTACCAGACCGTACTCGGCGGCGACCTGACAATCACCACGTTCGGCGAGTTCAACGCGAGCGAAGATCCGGCCGAACAAGACAAGGTCATGCATTCGCAGCTCATCAGCCCCACCGGCCTCACCCTGATGGGCTCAGACACGCCCAACTCGATGGAATACAACCCGGGAGACAACATCTCCGTCTCGCTGAGCGGCGAAGACGAGCCCGAATTGCGCGGCTACTGGGAGAAATTATCGGATGGCGCCAATGTCACTGCGCCATTTGAGAAGGCTCCGTGGGGCGACGTGTTCGGCATGTGCGTTGACAGGTTCGGCGTGAACTGGCTGGTCAACGTCACTACGACGCCCGCTTAGCTCGGGCGGCAATTGCGTCCACCATTTCGGAGTAGAAATGGAGATATGAAATACACAACTCTTGGAAGAAGCGGAACCGCAGTCTCAACGGTCACGCTCGGCACGATGACCTTCGGAAATGAGGCCGACGAGGCCTCATCCGGCGACATGCTGACCACGTTCGTCGAGGGCGGCGGCAACTTCATCGATACCGCCGATGTTTACAGCGCCGGAGTATCCGAGGAGATCATCGGACGATGGCTCGCTTCACATCCGACCGAGGCTGCCCAGCTCGTCATCGCCACAAAAGGCAGGTTCCCGATGGGCGTGGGGCCGAATGACCTGGGATTGTCCCGCCGCCACCTGCGCACCGCTCTGGACGCGTCGCTCACCCGCCTCGGCGTCGACCACATCGATCTGTACCAGATGCACGCGTGGGATGCGATCTCCCCTATCGATGAAACCCTCCGGTTTCTCGATGACGCCGTTACCGCAGGCAAGATCGGCTACTACGGTTTCTCCAATTTTCTCGGCTGGCAGCTGACGAAGGCGGTGCACGTCGCCTCTGCGCACGGCTGGAATCCGCCGGTCACGCTGCAGCCTCAGTACAACCTGCTGGTTCGCGACATCGAACACGAGGTCGTTCCGGCGGCGCTGGATGCCGGCATGGGCCTGCTGCCGTGGTCCCCGCTCGGAGGCGGCTGGCTCAGCGGCAAGTACAAGCGTGACGTGAACCCCACCGGTGCAACGCGTCTCGGCGAAGACCCGAAGCGTGGCATGGAGGCCTGGGACGCACGCAACGCAGACGACCGCACCTGGCAGGTTGTCGACGCAGTCGCATCCATCGCCGCTGCGCACAGCGCATCGTCATCGCAGGTTGCGCTCGCCTGGCTGAGCGCTCAGCCTGCGGTGACCTCGGTGATCCTCGGCGCACGCACTGTCAAACAACTCACCGACAACCTGGGCTCAGTCGATCTCGAACTGACAGCGGACGAGCTGAAGCAACTGACCGACGTGAGTTCACCTCGCGTGGCCGACTACCCATACGGAGTGGGTGGCGTCGCCCAGAGGATGCGCAAGATCGAGGGTGGTCGGTAGGGGTTCTATTCGGTCCCTGAGCCAGATTCGGTCCCTAAGCCTGTCGAAGGGCGCAACTGCGCCGCCTTGACCGCCAGGAATCGCTGTTCGGCCACGCTCACAGCTCCACGCATCGCGAGCTGATAACTCGCTTCGGCTGCCTTGGTATCCCCTGCCAACTCGAGGAGATGAGCCCGCACCGCGTGAAGCCGGTGAGTTTGGGTCATGCGGGCGTCGTCTGTGAGGGTTCCGAGCAGCGCGAGTCCGGCCCGCGGTCCATTGACCATTGCGACCGCGACCGCGCGATTCAGAGTGACCATCGGTCCGGGCGAGACAGCCTCGAGCACCGTATAAAGCGCGAGAATCTGTGGCCAATCGGTCTCCTCCGCGGTAGCCGCCTCATCGTGAACGGCGGCGATCGCCGCCTGAAGTTGGTAGGGGCCCGCGGCTGTCGTCCCGAGGGTGCGGGTGAGCAATTGGATGCCCTCGCGAATGTAGTCCGCGTTCCAGAGCGAGCGATCCTGTTCGGCGAGAGGCACGAGCATCCCGTCGGGCAATTGTCGCGCGGCCCTGCGAGCATCGGTCAGCAGCATCAGCGCAAGCAACCCGGCGACTTCACCGCTCTCGGGGAGGCTGGAACGAAGCATCCGCGCCATCCGGATCGCCTCGCCCGTCAGGTGGGCCGTGAGTGTCGACGACCGAGCTCCCGGTGTGTACCCCTCGTTGAATATGAGGTAGAGCACTTGAAGCACCACGGCAAGGCGCTCGCCCCGCTCCGCGTCGGGCGGCAACTGAAAGCTCAGGCCCGCTGCCCGAATCTGAGTCTTGGCGCGACTGATGCGCTGGGCCATGGTGCGCTCGGGCACGAGAAATGCGGTCGCAATTTCCGCGGTGCTGAGTCCGCCGACGGCGCGGAGCGTGAGCGCGAGCTGAGACGCCGCGGAAATCGACGGATGGCAGCAGAGAAGCAGCAGTGTCAGCGAATCGTCGACATCCGGTGTCGTCGAGTTGACCTCGAGCGCTGCCGCCTTGTGTTCGCGCGCTCGACGCGAGCCTTCGTTGCGCCAGTGGTCGATGAGGCGTCGGCTTGCAACGTTGACCAGCCAGGACCGCGGATGTTCGGGGATACCGTCCGCGCGCCACTGCATGGATGCCGCAAGCAGCGCCTCCTGCACCGCGTCTTCCGCGTCGTGGAAGTCCCCATACTTTCGGGCGACCACACCGAGAGCCTGCGGCGCGAGTTCGCGCAGCAGGCTCTCGACCGGCACCCCGATGGTCATACCTCCGGCGGGCCTGCCGGGATCGGGCGCAGTTCGACGACACCGGAGTATGCGGCGATCTGGCCACAGATCTCGATGGCTCGCGCTTCGCTGGCCACGTCGACTATCCAGAAGCCGATCAGCGACTCCTTGGCCTCAGCGAACGGCCCGTCGGTGGCAACGGGCTGGCCGTTGTCGAGCCGGATCGTCTTCGCCAGGCTGCCATCCGAAAGACCTTCGTTGTAGACCATTTCGCCGTTGTCGGTGAGCGTCTTGTCGAGATCCATCATGAAACTGATCATTTCGCGGATCCATTCCGGCGACTGCACCTCGGTCATCGTTGACGCGCTGCCGAACATCGCGATCATGTATTTCATTGCTGCTCCTTGAGAATCGACCGCCCCCGATGGGCGATGTCAGGGGTGAGTCGAAGCTGCGACCCGGTTGTCGACATTCTTCACGTGTTTTGACCCGAGTTGACTCAAGTGGTTGTTATCGCGTCGCCATAGCAGCCATTTGCGTCAAGTCACCTGGCAAACGGCCGGAGTGTCCCCCAACAACTTGACCCAGTACACCTAGACCACCGCGATCGCATCGGGTTGCAGCAGCGCGTGCACGCCCCAGGTCTGGTTGGCGACCTGGGTCACACGCATGCTGACTGCAACGCTCGCCATCGCCAGTGCCTCGGACTTGCTGATGCCATAGAGCTTCTGCATCCAGGTGATCATCGCTTCGAGCGCGACGGCGGTTGCTTCGTTGAGGTCCGAATCGAAGCCGAACGTGACCCGGCCTGCGGGGGTGATGGCATGGATGCTCATGAGCGGCGCATCCTCGACAAGGTCCAGAGTGAGCTCGGTCGTCATGCCGCACTCGATCGCGGTGCCGGAAACCTCGCCATCCCCCTGCGCAGCGTGTCCATCACCGATCAGGAGCGGAGCGCCCGGAACGGTCACCGGCAGAAAGAGCGTAGAGCCGGCGACCAGTTCGCGGCAGTCGATGTTGCCCCCGCCGATTGTCCGCGGTGGGATCGTCGAGTGCTCGCCGGGCTCGGCGGGCGGCATGCCGATGACTCCGAGGAACGGCGCGAGCCGCACCGACAAGCCAAGCTGGTTGGTGCCTGTCCCCGCGTCCGCGTCCAGTTGCCAGAGCAACGACGACGAGTGGTCATGGCCGTGGCCGGTGAGACCCAGCCGGTGGTTGAGCGCGGTGTCGACCTTGCCCGAGGAGGTGAACCCCCACTCATCCGGTCGCATGCTCTGGAGGTGGACGGCCAGCATCTGGCCAGGCAGCGCCCCGGCCACCGCAATCGGGCCGACGAGACAATGCCCGCGGCTCCCGGGAAGCAGAGTTGGGCGCTCTTCCCCCGGTACCTGCTGGGCCTCGGTGTGACCGCTGGCATTCAGCGTGTGCACGATGACTGTGTCACCGGGCTTCACGATGATCACGGGGGCGGTCGCTTCAGAGAAGTAGTCCGTCGAGGTGTCGGCGGTCGACTCGAGCGAATACGTCGTCATAGTTGGCTCACTTCGCGAGCGGCACAACCTTCGGTCGAGGAGGCTGCCGCTCTCCACAAATCGTAGGCGGTCAGAACCCGAGCCGCAGCAGTGCCGTCGACCAAAACGGGCCGCTGCTCTGTACGCGGCCGCCCACATCCGGCATATTCGAATCATGGAAAGGTCCCCCGCCCGCGAGCGCCAACTGCACCGACAATTGGTTCATGACCGAAACTGAGCCGCCGATCGATAGCGGTTTGGTGACGCGACTCATCGCATCCCAGTTTCCGCAGTGGGCAAATCTTCCAGTGAAGTCGGTCGAAAACGACGGGTGGGATAACCGCACATTTCATTTGGGCGACGACATGAGCGTGCGGCTGCCGAGCGGCAACGGATACGTGCTGCAGGTCGAGAAGGAGCAGTACTGGCTGCCAATTCTCGCGCCGCACCTGCCTCTGCCCATCCCCGTGCCGCTGGCGATGGGGCGGCCATCCGAGTTGTTTCCGCGGCCGTGGTCGGTGTATCGATGGCTCGAAGGCGAGGTCGCGTCGGTCGCGCAGATTGCCGATCTGACGGAGTTCGCAGTGTCGCTTGCGCAGTTCCTGGTTGCTCTTCGAAAGGTTGACGCGACCGACGGCCCCCTGCCTGGCCAGCACAATTTCTTTCGCGGCGCCCCACTCGCGGTGTACGACGACGAGACCCGGCGCGCCCTCGTCGCGCTCGAGGGGATGATCGACACGAAAGTTGCTGCCGACGTCTGGGACATTGCGCTCGCCTCTCGCTGGGATCGCCCGCCGGTCTGGTTTCAGGGCGATGTGAGCGTCGGAAACCTTCTCGTTGCAGATGGCAGGCTCAGCGCGGTGATCGACTTCGGGACATCCGGCATCGGAGACCCGGCCTGTGACCTCGTGATCGCCTGGACGCTGTTCGACGGCGAGAGCCGCAAGGCGTTTCGGGATGCGATCGGTCTCGACGATGCAACCTGGGCGCGCGGTCGTGGCTGGGCTATCTGGAAGGCGATGATCGTGGCGGCGGGCCATTCCGGTACCAACTCGCCGACTACCGACGGGTCGTTCCGTGTCATCGATGCGGTCATCGCGGACCACAAACTAAGGGGGTGACTCCGTCGCACGCCGGGGTTAGCCTCTTTGCATGTGCCGAAACATCCACACTTTGCATAATTTCGAGCCGGCCGCGAACGACGAAGAGGTGCACGCCGCTGCGTTGCAGTACGTGCGCAAGATCAGCGGATCGACGAAGCCCTCGAAGGCCAACGCCGAAGCGTTCGAGCGGGCGGTGCACGAGATCGCTCACATTACGCACCACCTGCTCGAAGACCTGGTGGCGACCACGCCACCCAAAGACCGCGAGGTCGAGGCCGCAAAGGCGCGAGCAAGGTCGGCGCAGCGGTTCGCCAGCGCCTAACTCAGAACGCTGCGCTGCCCGTCAACCAACACTCCATGTCCCTGTGCCCGTTTTCCCATTGTTGTCTGGTCGGGAAATAGTGATACACGGTGTTGCCATCCAGACCGCCGTACAGATCATCGCAATAAGTTGTCATCATCAGTTGGAACACGTCTTTGGGCGGATAGACCCCACCCGGACTTTGGTCATCTTGCAGGCCAATCTTCTTCACCAGTGACCAATCCGGGTCGCCTGTGCAGTCCGCATAAACGGATCCATTGCCTCGAGGACCATCCGCCGGCAGTCCGCGAGGGTCGTCGACACAGAAGTCGAATGCATCTACCTGAGTGAGGACGGCCTCGCGAAGCGAGCGCGCGCGCGCGGGCAGATCCGCAAGTTGCGGGTTTGCCACGGCGCTGCCGAACTTGATGAGAGACAGCTCGCAGTCTACCCAACGCGCGCCTTGCTTCCAGAGAGCAGATGAGGGAAGAAAGGCGTTCGACAAGACCAGCACCTGGCTGGGCGGAAGTTCCGGAACGGCTTGGCTAAACATCGTCGTGCACTCGACGGTCGCGGAGGATTCGAGAGCCGACTCGACCGATTCGGCTTGAGCCTTTGCGAGCGACGGCACCGCGAAAGTCTCGAACTGATGCTTCTCCCAGCAGGCCACTCGCACTCGTATGCGCGAACTGGGATCGGAGTCTGCGAAGCTGTCCGCCGACTTCCAGCACTGTCCGACGGCGGGTGCGCCATCCCTGGGCTGTGTCGATGAGGTGCATCCGCTGACGGCCACCGTCGCCAAGGCCGCCACGATCGCTGCCATTGCCAGTTGCGTGATCCGCAATCCCCACCAACTCCTCGAGCGCCGCCCCACGCTTCTCGCGAGCGAGCCTACCGCGACTCGAGGGCTGGTCGTCTCGGTGAAGTCGTTTTAGAAACCGAAGTCGCCGCCACCGCCGAAGTCGCCTCCGCCACCAAAGTCGCCTCCACCGTCGAAACCACTGGCGCTGTCGGAGCCTCCGCCGTCCGAGTAGCTCGTGTCTGAGGCATCCGTCGAGCCGGAGTTGTCGTTGTTGGAGTTGTCGCCGTTGCCGGATGAAGCGTCCGACGAGTTGTCGTTGCCAAAGTCGTTCGGGAAGAAGGTGCTCACAAGCGCCGAGCCGATCACGTAACCGGCGACGCTACCAAGAAGCGAGCTGCCGACCATGCTTCCGAAGCTCGGGCCACCCTGACCGTATCCGCCGAGTGCACGGGTCATGGTTCCGGGCTGCTGGAGCTCTGCGCGCGTTGCCGCCTTCGCGAGAGTGGCGGGCTCTGCATCCTTGGGACGCTCGCTCGGCGACGCGTTCTCGGTCAGCTTGTTGAAGAGGATGTCGCGCTGCTCCGGCGTCAGCTTCGCGAAAGCCTCAGCGTGCACCTTCTCGATCGTCTCGGGCGGAGCCGTGCGGAGGAGATACTCGTAGCGCTCGACGGCGATCTCGTCGTCTGAACGCTTGGGAGTCGGCTTCGCGGCTTGCTGCGGTTCTTCCGTGCCAAAGAGTCGGTCAAAGAAACCCATGTGGTGCTCCAATCAACTGCGGTAATCAACCATATTGTCTCGCGATTACTGTTGCGCCCGCTCGAGTACGAGCTCGCGGACACGCGCCGCGTCGGCACTGCCCTTCATGGCCTTCATCACGGCACCGATGACGGCGCCGGCGGCCTGCACCTTTCCATCGCGGATCTTCTCGAGCACATCCGGCTGCGATGCCAGAGCCTCGTCGATCGCGGCGATGAGGGCACCGTCATCCGACACGACTCGCAGCCCTCGAGTCTCGACGACGTGCGTCGGCGTTCCCTCTCCGGCGATGACACCCTCGAGCACCTGGCGAGCGAGGCGGTCGTTCAGGTCACCGTTTTCGACGAGCGCGATCAGCTCCGAGACATCCGTAGGCGAGACGAGCGACGCGGCATCCACGCCCTGGGAGTTCGCAATTCGAGCGATCTCGCCCATCCACCACTTTCGGGCAGACTGCGCGAACGCACCCTCGGCGACCGTCTCCTCGATCTCGACGAGCAGGCCGGCATTGACGACATCCTGGAACTCGAGGTCGCTGAAGCCCCACGCTTCCTTAAGCCGCCGGCGGCGAATCGCCGGCGCCTCGGGAAGCGCGGCGCGCAGCTCCTCGATCAGTTCAAGTGACGGCTCGACGGGCAGCAGGTCGGGCTCAGGGAAGTAGCGGTAGTCATCCGCATCGCTCTTGGGCCGGCCGGCGCTCGTGACACCGGTGTCTTCGTGCCAGTGGCGCGTCTCCTGGATGATCGTGCCGCCGCCCGCGAGAATCGCCGCCTGGCGCTGGATCTCGTAGCGAATGGCCCGCTCGACCGAGCGCAGCGAGTTGACGTTCTTGGTCTCGGTACGGGTGCCGAGCTTGCCGGATCCGCGGGGCGACAACGAGATGTTCGCGTCACAACGCAGGTTGCCGCGTTCCATCTTCGCCTCGGAGATGCCGAGCGACACGACGATGTCGCGAATCGTCGAGACGTACGCCTTGGCGAGCTCCGGGGCATCCTTCTCGGCGCCCGTAATCATCTTGGTGACGATCTCCACCAGCGGAACACCGGCGCGGTTGTAGTCGACGAGCGAATATTCGGCGCCCTGGATGCGTCCGGTCGCGCCCCCCACGTGGGTCAGCTTTCCGGCATCCTCTTCCATGTGGGCGCGCTCGATCTCGACCTCGAACTTGCGTCCGTCGGCGAGCTCGACCTCGACGAGGCCCTCGAAGGCGATGGGTTCGTCGAACTGGCTGATCTGGTAGTTCTTGGCGAGGTCCGGGTAGAAATAGTTCTTTCGAGCGAAGCGCGACGACGGCGCGATACTGCAGCCGAGCGCGAGCCCGAGGCTGATCGAGTACTTCACGGCCTGCTCATTCACGACAGGAAGCGAGCCAGGCAGACCGAGATCGACCGGGGTGATCTGCGTGTTGGGCTCGCCAGCGGCCGCACCGAAAGCGGCCGGGTTCGGCGCATCCGAGAACATCTTCGTCTTCGTGCCGAGTTCGACATGCACCTCGAAACCGAGCACAGGCTCGAAGAGTTCAAGGGCCTTGTCGTAGTCCATCAGTTCAGCTTTAGCCACCCGACGATTCTACCGGCGCGCGGGAACCGCCTCAGTCGGCAGCGGCTCGACCAGAGCGAGCGAGCGCGCATCCGTCTTCTCCGACCGCACGAA